>DASXMA010000163.1:0-29167 GCA_036495965.1 Mycobacterium sp. | reverse complement strand
GCGATCGACCGTGACCAGCCCAGCATCGAACAGATGAACCGGCATGGGCTGCGAGTCACCGGACCCGGCTCCGACCAGGTGGTGCCGCTGCGGGCAAGCACCACTGCCCCGGCTGAGGCGATGGACCTGATCGTGCTCGCCGTCAAGGCTGCAAACGTGAAATCCGGTGCGCAGCAAGCGCTTCCGATGTTGGGTCCGGCTACTCCGGTACTGACTATCCAGAACGGTCTGGGATCGGCGGAGGTCGTCGCCGGCATCGTCGGGGATCAGCGGGTCGCGGTCGGCATCGCCAGCGGGTTCGGCGCGGCGCGCATGGCTCCCGGTCATGTGCATCACAACGCCATGCGGGCGATGCGTTTCGGCGCCTACTCGTCGCTGCCGCACGTAACGGTCGAGTCGATCGCACAAGCCTGGACCGACGCTGGATTCGACGCCGCCGCGGTCACCGACATTGCGGCGATGCAGTGGGAAAAGCTGATTTGCAATGCCGCCTACAGTGCGCCGTGCGCGCTGACCGGGATGACGGTGGGCCAGGTGATGGACGACCCGGAGATAGGCCCGGTCAGCCAGGCGGCGGCGACGGAAGCATGGACCGTCGCCCGGACGTCCGGCATCGCGGTTGCCGTCGCCGATCCCGTCGCGCATGTCCGCGCCTTCGGCGCGGGCATGCCGGACGCCAAACCGTCGGCGCTGCTGGACCACGAGGCGCGTCGGGTCAGCGAGATCGACGTCATCAACGGAGCCGTGCCGCGGCAGGGAGCGCGGGTCGGTGTTGCGGCGCCGGTTAACGCGACGCTGACGGCCTTGGTCAAGTCAGTCGAAAGGCAATGGGACACCGGCGAATTGGACTAAAGGACAGATCGCTTATTCCCTGAGCGCGCACCGATTCGGCCGCGGGCCCGGGCGGTGAAGTACAGTCCGATGACCACCGCCCAGGACAGCAGACTGAGCCAAAGCTGACTGCGTGCCGTGCGGTCGAACGCCATCTGCACCAGCACCGCGGTGATTCCGGCGAGCGTCAAAAACGACAGCACCGGGAAGAACCACATCTTCACCCGTAGCTTTTCCGGCGGTGTCCGGCGGCGCAGGATGATCTGCGACAGCGCGATCAGCCAGTAGACGAACAAGATGATGGCGCCCGACGAGTTGAGTAGGAAGAGAAACACCGTGCCGGGCGCGAGCCACGCCATGATGACGCAGCCGAATCCGACGGCCGACGAACACAAGATGGCGATATGAGGGACACCGCGTCGGCTGAGCTTGATCAGCCGAGCCGGCGCCTCACGCCGGTCGGCGAGCACAAACAGCATGCGCGACGCCGTGTACAGCCCCGAGTTCAGGCAGGACAGCACCGCGGTGAGCACCACCGCATTCATCACCTGATCCGCGCCGGGTAGACCCATGTGTTTGAGCGCGGCGACATACGGCGACGCGCCCAACTCGACGGAATTCCACGGCAGGATCACGACGAGCAGAAAGACCGAGCCGACGAAGAAAATCCCGATGCGCGCGACAACCGATCGCGTCGCTTTTTGAACGGCGAGCTCGGGGTCGCGACTCTCGGCCGCGGCGACGGTGACGATTTCGGCGCCCACCATGGAGAAGATCACCACCACAATGGCGGCGAATACCGCCCCGACGCCTTTGGGGAAGAACCCGCCGTGCGAGCTGAGGTTGGAAAAGTCCATACCGTGGCCCGGCAGGAATCCGAGGACGTAACTGGCCCCGACGGCGAGAAAGATCGCGATGGTCGCGACTTTGATTCCGGCAAACCAGAATTCGAATTCGCCGAAGGATGTCACCGAGAACAAGTTCGTCGCGGTCATCAGCAGCATCAGACACAACGACAGCAGCCACAGCGGCGCATGAAACCAGTAGTTGAGAACCTTGCCGCCGGCGACCGCCTCGAACCCGACCACGATCACCCAGAAGTACCAATACAGCCAGGCAACCGAAAAGCCTGCCCAGCCACCGAGGGCAGTTGCCGCGTAATCGGCGAACGATCCGGTCGACGGGTTCGCGGCCGCCATCTCGCCCAGCATCCGCATGACCAAAACGATCAGCAGACCGCACAGTGTGTACGTCAGGAACGCGGCGGGCCCGGTGTCCCGGATCACCACACCAGACCCGACGAACAATCCGGCGCCGATCACACCGCCAAGCGCGATCATGCTCAGCTGCCGCTGCGACAGTCCCTGGCGCAACTGCGAAGTGCTACCCATGGCTAGCCATATCGTGGGCCTTCCCGGCGTGCCCCGCCACCCGTGTGCTGGTCATTAACCACAGCACATCGAACAGGCCGGGCACCAATCGCACCGGTGAAACCGAGCGGTTGCGGGTCGGGCTCAGAAGTGCAGGTCTCGCTCACGGATCAGCGCCGTGGCGAACACACTTATCACCGCCGTCGCAACCAAATAGCCGCAAGCCAACCAAGGCTTCCCCCCGGTCACCGCGATGAGCGCGGTGAGGATCATCGGCGTGACCCCGGAAGCGTAGATACCGGAGACTTGGTAGACGAACGACAAGCCGGTGTAGCGGGTGCGGGTGGGATACAGCGCGGAATACAGCGTGCCCTGCGCGCCGTAGAACAGCGCGTGCACCACTCCGAACACCACGACCATCGCCAGCCCGAACCAGAGCAGATTCTTGGTGCCGAACAAGGCGAAGGCGGGAAAGGCCGCCAGGCCGTAGCAGACCACGCCTGCCAGATACACCCGCCGTGCCCCGAAGCGGTCGGTGAGGATTCCCGACACGGGCAGCAACACGGCCATCAATAAGGCCGCGATGGTCACCACCACCAGGACCGACACCCGGTGTAGACCCAACGCGCCGGTGGCATAGCTGATCGCGAAAACACCCCAGGTGTTGAATGCCGAACCCTCGGCCCAGCGAGATAGCAGCCCGAGCACCGTGTTGCGCCTGGAACGCGGTTCGCGAACGATCTCGCGAATCGGCACGGTGGATGCGGCTTCGGCCTCGCGCAGCTCACGGAAAGCCGGAGTTTCCTCGACGCGCAACCGCACCACAATGCCGATCGCGACCAGCACCAGGCTCAGCAGGAACCCGATCCGCCAGCCGTAGGCGAGAAACCGGGCCTGACCCAACTCGATCTGCAAGACCGCGAATATGCCTGTGCCCAGCGCCAATCCGAGCGCCAAGCCGACCTGAGGAACCGCCCCGAAGCGGCCGCGCCGGTCTCCCGGGCTGTGTTCGACGGCCAGCAGCACCGCGCCGGCCCACTCGCCGCCGAGCGCGAAGCCCTGCAGGACGCGCAGGACCAACAGCAGGATCGGCGCCCAGGCGCCGATCTGTGCGGCGGTGGGAAGAGCCCCGATCAGCGCCGTCGCGCCCCCCATGATCAGCATGGTCAACGCCAGGCTGCGTTTGCGGCCGATCCGGTCGCCGATGTGGCCGAACACCAGCCCGCCGATCGGGCGCATGACGAATCCGACGGCGAATGTCGCGAACGCCAGCAAGGTGCCGACCAGGGAGCTGGCGTCGGGAAAGAACACTTTGTTGAAGACCAGACCGGCCGCGGTGGCGTAGAGGAAGAAGTCGTACCACTCGACGGTGGTGCCCAAAAGGCTTGCCGCGATGACCATCCGCAGACGCCGTCGTCGCTGGATGTCCGATTCGCCGTGACCTTCCGGCGCCGCTACTCGAGCTTCCAGGGCGTCGGGTGCCGTCGTCGCCATGACTAGTGCGCCGAGGAGATCGCGAACGGCGTCGACGAGGCCGGCTGTGACTGGCGGTTGGGATGTTTCCACAAGCCCATGCGCTCCAGCAGCGGCAGGACGCCCTCGCCGAACCAGTAGGCCTCTTCCAGGTGCGGGTACCCCGACAAGACGAACTCGCTGATGCCCAGCTGCGCGTACTCGGCCAGCCTTTCGGCGACTTCGGCATGCGACCCGACCAGGGCGGTGCCCGCTCCCCCGCGGACCAGGCCCACCCCGGCCCACAAATTGGGCGCGACCAGCAGTCGGCCGCTGCTGCCGCCGTGTAGCGCCAGCATGCGGCGCTGACCTTCGGATTCGCTGCGCGCCAGGCTGGCCTGCACCCGCTCCACATCCGCCGGGTCGACGGCCGCCAACAGCCGGTCCGCCTCCGCCCACGCTTCCTCGGAGGTGGGACGGCTGATCACGTGAATTCGCAAGCCGTACCGCAGAACCCGTCCGGCGTCAATCGCCAGCCCCCGAATCCAGTCCAGCTTCTGCCCGACCGCGGCCAGTGGCTCGCCCCAGGTGAGGTAGACGTCGGAGTACTTGGCCGCCACCGGCCCGGCGGATCCCGACGATCCGCCGAAGAACACCGCGGGTATCGGGTCGGGCGGATTGTTCAGCTGCGCGCCCTCGACGCGGATGTGGTCTCCGGCGAAGGACACCGGCTCGCTCGAGGTCCACAGTTGCCGCACCACATGCAAGAACTCGGCGGTGCGGGCGTATCGCGACTGCTTGTCAAGGAAATCACCGTAGGCCCGTTGCTCATGCGGTTCACCACCGGTGACGACGTTGAGCAGCAGCCGACCACCCGAGTGCCGCTGGAAGGTCCCGGCCATCTGCGCCGCCAGGGTTGGGCTGAGCAGCCCGGGACGGAATGCCACCAGGAATTTCAGTGTCTCGGTGCCCTCGATCAGCATCGCCGTCGTCAACCAGGCGTCCTCACACCACAATCCGGTGGGTGTGAGCACCGCCTCGAAGCCGTTGTCTTCGGCGGCCGCACAAATCTGGTGCATATAGCGCAAAGTCGCAGGCCTATCGCCGTGCATCGCCGTGCCGTGGCCGCCTGCGACCAGATTTCGGGAATCCCCGTAGGTCGGCAGAAACCAATGGAACGCGAGACTCATCCTCAACCCTCTTTCAATCCACTTTCGACACCACGCACGAAAGCTCCATCCTGCGGAACTTGCACCCGGTGCGCGAGGGTTGAAACCGTCGAGATTGCATCCCGGCCGGAGACCGCCGGCGCCAATGCGGTCAGGCCGTGCGCGGGTCGACGACGAACGGTGGCTTACTGCATCGGCCTGAGGGCGTTAGGGTCGTCTTCGACTGTGGCAGAAGGCAATACGATCATCGCCGGCTGATGGTCACCGGCACCGTCACAGTGGTCGGCGCCACCATGATCGCCTTATCACGATGCCGCAAATCGGCGCGGCTGGTGGCGTGGGGCCCGCGGCCGACCCGGGTTTGGGCGTCGGCCCGGTGCACCGCAGGTAACCGCTGCGTGACCGATAGATCACACCAGATCACACAATGCTTCCAATACGGCGTGGCTCGGCCGGTAATGACCGGTCAGCGCGGCATTATTGCGATCATGCCTAACCTGACCCGTCGCGCCATCTTGCGGATGGGCGTCGGAGCCAGCGCAGGAGCCGCCGGAGTTTGGGCTTTGAGCGCCCTGCTGGATCCGCTCGAGCCGCAAGCCGCGCCATTGCCGCAAGCTCCGGCGCCGTTCGAACCCTCGGCGGCGGGCAGCAACCTGGCGAACAAGCTCAGCGGCTCGTTCATCTCAGCGGCCCGCGGTGGCGTCGAGACGAATTGGGTGATCGCGCTGCCGCCCGGTCAGAACTCCCAGACCGGATCCCTGCGTCCGGTTATCGCCCTGCACGGCAAGGACGGCAACGCGAACATGATGCTCGACTGCGGTGTCGAGAAAGGGCTCGCCCAACTGGTCAAGGAGGGCAAACCGCCATTCGCCGTGGTGGGTGTCGACGGCGGCAGCAGTAGCTACTGGCACCGGAGGGCCTCGGGCGAGGACTCCGGCGCAATGGTGCTCGAAGAGCTGTTGCCGATGCTGTACTCGATGGGTTTCGACACCTCCCGGGTGGGCTTCGTGGGGTGGTCGATGGGCGGCTACGGCGCGCTGCACCTGGGCGCCACGCTGGGGCCATCGCGGACCGCCGGGATCTGCGCGATCAGCCCGGCGTTGTACACCTCGTTCACCGGAAGCGCCCCCGGGGCGTTCGACAGCTACGACGACTGGGTGCAAAACAGCGTCACGGGCTTACCGGCGCTGTCCCAGATTCCGTTGCGTGTGGACTGCGGCACCGGCGACCGCTTCTATTTCGCCACTCGTCAATTCGTCAACCAGCTGAAAAAGCCTCCGGCGGGCAGCTTTTCGGACGGAGGGCATGACATGGATTATTGGCGCACGCAACTGCCCGGCGAGCTGGCCTGGATGGCGTCCTAGGCAAGACTGATGACGATCCGGCAGCACCCACCCCCACCCCGCCAAGTGGAGCGGTCGGTGAAGCGGATGGGATTTCGCCCGGACATCGAGGGCTTGCGCGCCGTCGCGGTGATTGCCGTCGTCCTGTACCACGCCGACATTCCGGGTGTCGCCGGCGGATACATCGGTGTGGACGTCTTCTTCGTCATCTCCGGCTTCCTCATCACCGGGCTGCTGTGGCGCGAGGTGAGTGCCGTCGACACCATCCGGCTCGGCCGCTTCTACGGGGCACGGGCGCGCCGACTGTTGCCGGCGGCCGCCACTGTCGGCATCGCCACCGCTGTCGGGGCGGCCGTCGTACTGCCGCCGTTGCAGGCACGAAGCGTTTTCGTGGACGGCGTTGCCAGCGCCCTATACGTCGGCAACTACCGGTTCGCCATGCAAGGCACCGACTACCTGACCTCGAATCTGCCGCCCTCGCCGTTCCAGCACTACTGGTCGCTGGGTGTCGAGGAGCAGTTCTACCTGGTATGGCCGATGTTGATCATCGGCACGGCATGGCTTTTCCGGCGGCTGCCACCCCTGCTCGGCCGTGCCCCTGGAGTCGCACCTTCGGCCTCAGGGGCACGGCCGTATGCACTGGTCCTTGCGTTGGTGGCCGCGGCATCGCTGGCGGCGGCCGTGTTGTGCACCCGCACGTCACCTACGTGGGCGTTCTTCTCGCTGCCCACCCGCGCGTGGGAGCTGGCCGCCGGCGGGCTGGTGGCGCTGTCGATCCAGCAATGGCGCCGCCTGCCGCTGCTGCCCGCGGCGATCGTGGGATGGGGTGGCCTGGCTCTGATCGTGCTGACCTGCACCCAGCTAGGGCCGCACACCCCATACCCCGGCACCAGCGCACTGCTGCCCGTGCTGGGCACCGCGCTGGTGCTCGGTGGCGGTTGCGCCACCGGCAGCCTGGGGGCCGGCCGCCTGCTCTGCCGGCCGGCGATGCGGGCCATCGGCCGGGTCTCGTACTCGTGGTACCTGTGGCACTGGCCGGTGCTGCTGCTGATGCCACCGCTGCTGGGTGTGCCCGTGGGACTGCCGGGCAGGCTGACCGCGACCGTCGTCTCGGCCGGACTCGCGGTGATCACCTTGCATCTGGTCGAAAATCCCGGCCGGTTCGCGGCTGCCCTGCGCCGATCGGCGAAGGCCAGCCTGGTCGTGGCAGGCGTCGCCAGCGCTGTCACAGCGTGTGCGTGCCTGCTGCTGCTGACCGTGATACCGGTGCCGGTGGGTCACGGACGGGCCGCCCCGAAGGCCAACATCGTTGCGTTGCCCCCGACGGCCGCCGCCGACCTCAGCCCACAAGAAGCCGCAGTGCGCCAGGCCTTCGCGCAAGCGCGTGAGGCGGTCGCGGCGTCGGCGGACCTGCGCGCTGTCCCGTCGAACCTGGATCCGTCGCTTGCCAATGCGCCTGCCGATAAGGCGGCGGTATTCGTCAATGGCTGCACGCGATCCTGGCGTGAGGTCGGGCAAGCCGAGTGCGCGGGGGGCGACACGGCTTCGCCAACAACCGTGGCCCTGATCGGGGATTCGCATGCCGCTATGTGGAACCCGGCGTTCCAGCAGGTCGCCGAACAACGACACTGGCGGCTCGAGACGCTGGCCAAGGTGACCTGCCCGCTGCAGGAACTGCACATCGTCAGCCCGTATCTGGGCCGCGAGTACACGGAGTGCGAGCAGTGGCGCGGCCAGATAATGGCGCGGTTGCAGGCCGAACACCCGCGTCTGGTCGTGCTGAGCGTGAGCCGGCGCTACGGCGCGGATTTCGGTTTCACGTCGTATGACCCGGCGTGGATCGACACCTTGGGCCGCACCATCACCCAGTTGCGCAATATCGGCTCGAACGTCCTGGTGTTGGGGCCGGTTGCGGATCCGCGTTCGTCGGTGCCCGCCTGCCTGTCCGGGCACCTCGACGACGCCACCGCCTGCGTGCCACCGCGGCTGGTCGCGGTCAACGCCAACGGAATCGCCGCCGAGCAGACGGCGGCCACCGGCGCCGGTGGCCACTACGCCGATCTGAGCGACCTGTTCTGCACCCCCCAGCGCTGCCCGTTGATCGTCGGCAACACCCTGGTCTTCCGCGACGACAACCACGTGACGACCGAGTACGCGCAGCTATTGGCACCCGTGATGGGCGCACTGGCCGACCGTGCGGTGACGAATGAATGAGCCGGTAATGAACTTCTTGTCGCAGACAAACGTCTTAACAATGAAGGGTTTTGGAGGTTTTAGGAGATGACTCCGCTGCTGCTGGTCTG
This sequence comes from Mycobacterium sp., assembly GCA_036495965.1. GTDB lineage: Bacteria > Actinomycetota > Actinomycetes > Mycobacteriales > Mycobacteriaceae > Mycobacterium. Next base: position 20,699 of record DASXMA010000163.1, on the reverse strand, counting down.
CATTGCCGCTGCTACACCGGTCGTCGGAATTGGCCTGATGCACCTGCAAGCGCGCTTGGAGCAATGGGACTACGACCGGCACGCAGAAGACTGAAACCCTCGCCCTCTTCAGGCTGAACACGTTGTGCGGCTGACTGTTTGGCTACCGACCCGTCATGAACCTGCCTACTCACCTCGACAACTGCATGCGAATCAGCGGCGCGATTTTGTCCGCCAGATATTCATGCCCCGCGTCGTTGGGGTGCACCCCATCGGGCCCGATCAGGTCGGGCCGGTCGACGAACCAGCGGTCGCCGATCGGATCGACGAACGCTGCTCCCGCGGCCCGGGCTGCGGCGTTGAGCACATCGCGAATCATCAGCATGGATCCCGGTACATCGGCGGTCGGCCACGGCGGTCCGATCACCAGGAACCTCGCGGACGGCGCAAAGCGGCGCGCCAGACCGAAGGCATTGTTGGCCCTCTCGGTCAGCAGGCCGGGGTCGACGCCCAGGTCATTGCGGGAGCCGAAGAACACCACCAGTACGTCGTCGGGCTTGACCGCCCTGGCAGTCAGATCCTCGAAGACGCTGCCATGGTCGCCGGGCACGGCATAGCCGGCTTCGCCCTCGGCTGCGACATCGGCTGCGATCCGCACTCCGCGCGCACTGAGCGTCTGCCAGGCGCGAGCGGTCCATGAATTCGGGCCCAGACCGCCCTCATCGGTACCGGTGGTATAGGAGTCGCCGATCACCGCGACGCGGTTGAGCCGTGAATCCCGGCTGAGTAGGTCGTAGGTCCGCACGCCGGCCGGGTGTGCCATGTCTGCAAAGACCACGCCGACCAGCACAGTGAGACTGATGACGAACGTGGCCAGACGACTCACCACTACCTCCACCCGTGAACGGCATCACGTGTGCCGCGTCCAAATCAACGGAATCGTACGAGGAAACTGACGCGAATCCGCGTCATCCCGTTGCACACGTTTGTGATCGGGCCGGGGTCCCGTGAACCCCCGGCTGGCCGCTACCGCAGCCGTATTCGAGAGGTTATGGGGCACAGCACCATTCGCGCACCGTGGCATTTGTCACACCGCGCGGGCCGAAACCGCTTCCAGCCCACCGTCGATCTGATGGAGTTTGTTAACGGGCGACTCGTCGGGTTCGGTTTCGGTGTTTACGGGTCTGACGTCAACCATCCTGCGCATCCATCGGCGGGCGGGTTCTTCGACGAAGTGATACATCAGGACCGAAAGACCCACGGCGATCACGAGCAGGCCGATAACGTTCCATTTCCACGGATTGTCCTGCTCCCATGGCGTGAGCTCGAACTCGATCACGGCCCATCCCCAAGAGGTGTGCACCAGCTCGTGCACCATGTATAGGCAAAACGAGATCTGTCCGCCGTAAACCATCACCCGTGTCGACAGCAGCCCGGGCAGGCTGCCCAGGCCGATCGCCAGCGTTATCACCAGTGGAACGAACAGCACGTCGACCACCCCGCCGCTGTCGTTTTCCACGACTCCGCTTATCGGATGTGCGGCAAACCAGTAGAGGACGCCCACCATGGCACCCAGGAGAAGCAGGGAGGTGTATCCGGCGGCGCGGCGACCACGATCGGTCAGCCGCAACCTACGTACAGCGGCGCAAGCCAGGGCGCCCGCGGTGAACTGCGTCACGATTCGCGGCAACCAGCTCCACGGTGTGTAGAAGTGACCACTGGTCAGCAACATCACCACCGGCGGCAACGACGCCGCGAACGCCAGCAACATCAGGCTCCGCGCCCTCGTCGCACGCTTCATCCGCAAAATCACCAGCACAAGCACGCCGAAGAGCAGGTAGGCCAGCCATTCCGCACTGATCGACCAGGCCGGCCCATCCCAACTGGAGTCATCGAAGAACGACACAAACCACAACTGCACCAGCAGGACTTGGCGTACGTAGCTGATCGCGGTGAGCTGACCCGCGTCCGGCGACGGGACGTGACCGACGTGCAGGGTGAAAATCACCCACACTGCGGCCAGGTGCAATGTGACCAGGTACACCGGCCATACCCTGGCCAGCCGCAACCACAGGAAGTGCAGGGTGGCGCGTGCCGACCACGACCGGCCCATGCGGTCGAGGTAATTCCACGTCAGCACGAACCCACTGAGAATGAAGAAGAGGTCGACGCCTTGCGCGCCGCAGTTGAGCACCGGCGCGAGAGCGTCGCGGAAATCAGGCGACGCATCACTGAGCATCGGGCGGAAGTGGAACAGCACTACCCATACCGCGGCGACGATGCGGAGTCCGGTCAGGGCCTTGATCTCGCCCCTGATCTCTCCGCTGCGCACGATGCTCTTTCCGTCTGGACTCTGCTGTTTCGTTCGCCTTCTGGCCCGCCTGACCGGGTGATCTCATCCTCTTACCAGCCCCCCGACTAGCAACCGGCAGCTATGGCAGCGTAACAGCGGGACCGCCGCGAGGGCGTGACAGGACGTGGCGTGGCTTGTGGTGGAAGTCCCCTTGGATTGCATTCGGCCGGTTGCTGACCCCCGAAAATTGCGGTTTTCGGCGTTGTTTGGATCTGCACAGCACCTCGGCCGCCAGTTATTTAGCAAACAGTTAGACGCGGCTTCCGGTCTCCTTAGATTCTGCTGGTTTTGTTGGAGGACAGGTTTGGTCGCGTTGCGTTTGCAACGCCGGAATGGGGCCGCTCATGACTCGACAGGGAAACTGCACCTTTGACTGCAGTGGTGCCCAGATTCGGGCTCACTGTCGCTCTCTGGCGACGGTGGTGACCATCCGAGGCGAAATCGACGCCGTCAATGCCGATCGGGTCAGCAAGTACATTCGGCGTTTCATCCTCGGGCAAAACCCTGTGGTGCTGGATATGAGTGGCGTGACCAACTTTGCTCCGGCCGGTATCTCGCTATTGCAGAGGCTCGACGAGGACTGCGGTGCCGCCGGGCTGGAATGGACGCTCGTCGCGAGCCCGGCGGTCATCGAGCTGCTAGGTGACGGCTGGGACGTCACCCGCTCGCTGCACGAGGCGCTCCATAACCTGGCAGACGCCATCGTCAACCGGCGTCAGCTGGTGCTGCCGCTCATCAAGAAGACGGCTTAGCGCCCCGCTCGCGCCGCAGCCTGGCGAGTCCGACCACCGCCAGCACCCCGGCGGTCGTCAGCAGCACCAGAGTCAGCAGCAGCAGCTGAGGGTCATAAACCACCGACGTGGTGAATGGCTGCCCGTCCGCGATGGGCGCGACGCCCACGGTGCGATGTGCGTGCGACCAGCTCAATCCCGCGCCCACCAGCGCGGCACCAGCCAGGACCAATTCGACCAGAGCCCGGTAGCGGGCGATCACAGCGATGACCCGGCTTGGTCACCATGGGGGTCGTCACGATCGATGTCGCTGACATCCGATCGGGCGGGCTCCACGCGCTCCTGGACCAGCGGGGCCAGCGCCGCCCGGAGGTGACGATGACGCCGCGCCCAGGCCTGCGCGGTGCGACCGCCCGTGAGCTTGAGACCGATGCCTATCCGGCCACGCGGTACACCGACCAATTCGCCGAGCGCGCGCGCCTCCTGCCACTTCGCCAGCGGCTTGTCGGAATTCACCGGATTCTCGGGCTCCGGATAGACCTTGACGATTTCGCGGATCAGGATGGTTTCGGTGCCCTGGCGCAGGGCGTCGTCGGTCAGCTCGACCGAGACATGGATCCGCGCCGCCTTCACCTGCACCCCAACGAACGCCGACACCATCACCAGAAAGATCGCCGGAACCAGCAAGCCAACTCCGGCACCGCTCCACAGTTCGATCAGAATCATCGAAGCCGCCGCGAGCGGGCCTGCCAACATCCACCACCAGCTGGCACCGGGCTCATAGAACAACGGCTTCGGGTTTCTACCCCCCGCTGGTGTCTGTGATCTCAAAGCAAGCCCCATCTCGTGATCGTTCACCGCCGGCTGGGCCAGTCACGAAAGCCAACTGGCCGCATCTGCGGCCCAGTAGGTCAGCACGATATCTGCTCCGGCACGCCGGATGCTGGTCAGTGATTCCAGCGCTGCGGCGCGCCCATCGATCCAGTTGTTGGCTGCCGCGGCGCAAATCATCGCGTACTCCCCCGAGACTTGATAGGCGGCCACCGGTACCGGTGAAACCTCGGCCGCCGCCGCCAGCACGTCGAGATAGCCCATCGCAGGCTTGACCATCACGATGTCGGCGCCTTCGCCGAGATCCAGCTCGATCTCGCGCAGCGCCTCCCGCAGGTTGCCTGGCTCCTGCTGGTAGGTACGCCGGTCCCCGGACAGGCTTGAGCTCACGGCCTCGCGGAACGGTCCGTAGAACGCCGAGGCGAACTTCGCCGCGTAGGCCAGGATCACCACATCGGTGCGGCCCGCGGCGTCCAGGCCATCGCGAATTGCGCCCACCTGCCCGTCCATCATCCCGCTCGGCCCCACCACGTGAGCGCCCGATTCCGCTTGCGCCACAGCCAGTTCCACATAGCGGGCGAGGGTGGCATCGTTGTCGACCCGGCCACGCTCGTCGAGGACACCGCAGTGCCCGTGGTCGGTGAACTCGTCCAGGCAGGTGTCGGCCATCAACACGGTGGCGTCACCGAGGTCTTTGGCCAGATCACGAAGGGCGACATTGAGGATGCCATCGGGGTTGGTGCCGACCGAACCCGTCGAGTCCTTATCCTGCTCGCGCGGCACACCGAACAACATCAGCCCGCCCACGCCGGCGGCGACGGCATCGGCGGCGGCGCTGCGTAATGAATCCCGGGTGTGTTGCACAACTTTCGGCATCGACGGGATCGGCCGGGGTTCGTCGATACCGTCGGCGACGAACAAGGGCAGCACCAGATGCCTTGGCTCCAAAGATGTTTGCGCCACCAACCGACGTAACGCCGGGGTGGAGCGGAGCCGACGCGGGCGCTGCCGCGGGTAGCCACTAACACTCATAGCGACCTGGGGGCACCACCCGCTTGCGGGGGACTACGCCCGGCTCCGCCGCGCCAGCGATCGCCACTAGCGCCTGCGGCTCTTCTTGCGCGGCGGTGGCAGCGCGCCCTCGGCGCGTAACCGCGCGGCGTGTTCGGCCAGTGCGTCGACCAGCGGGCCGATGGCGGCGGTGTCGGGCTGCACATCCACCCGCAGGCCGAATTCGGCAGCGGTCTCGGCAGTCTTGGGGCCGATGCAGGCAATGATGGTGCGCGCGTGCGGCTTACCCGCGATGCCGACCAGGTTTCGCACCGTGGAGCTGGACGTGAAGCACACAGCGTCGAAACCGCCAGTCTTGATCATTTCGCGGGTGGCCGCCGGCGGCGGTGCGGCGCGCACCGTCCGGTAGGCGGTGACGTCTTCGATCTCCCAGCCGCGTTCGCGCAGTCCCTCGGCCAGTGTCTCGGTGGCGATGTCAGCGCGCGGCAGCAAGACACGGTTCACCGGGTCGAAAATGCTGTCGTAGGGCGGGAAGTCGTCCAGCAGACCGAGCGAGGACTGCTCTCCGGCCGGCACCAGTTCGGGGCTGATCCCGAAGGCTCGGACCCGGTCAGCCGTCGACTCGCCGACGCAGGCGATCTTCACCCCGGAGAACGCGCGGGCGTCCAAACCGAACTCACCGAACTTCTCCCACACCGCGCGTACCGCGTTGGTGGAGGTGAACACCACCCACTGGAAGCGGCCGTCGACCAGACCCTTGACGGCGCGCTCCATCTGAGCGGGGCTGCGCGGCGGCTCAACGGCGATGGTCGGCACCTCGATCGGCAGGGCGCCGTATGAGGTCAGCCGCTCGCTCATCTCGCCGGCCTGATCCTTGGTGCGCGGGACCAACACGGTCCAGCCGTACAGTGCGCGGCTCTCCCACCAGTTCAGCTTGGCCCGGCTGCTCACCGTCTTGCCGATGGTCACCACCAGCGGCCCGGTCAGCGGGTCCCCCCCGTTTGGGGGGGACAGCCTCGCGTCGGTGCCGCCCAGCACGGCCGAGTCGATCAACCCGTGCAGCGTGGTTTCCACCGAACGCTGCTGGCACGTGGTGCCCTGCGCGGTCACCACGCACGGAGTGGTCTCAGCCAGCTCGTGCTCGATCAGGGTCCGGGCCGCGTCGGCCAGATGCGATGCGGTGGCCTGCAGGATCAGCGGCCCGGGAGCCGCCGCCAGCGCCTCCCAGTCGACGTCGCCACGCACGTCGGCCACGGTGTGCGACGAGCCCAGCGGCAGCCCGGCATACGTCGGCACCGCGCTGCTGGCGGTCAGACCGGGCACGATCTCGATGTGCAGGTGGCTGCGCGCGACGGCGTTCACCTCGGTGATGACTGCGTCGACCGTCAGCGGGTCACCGGCCACCAGCCGCACCACGTCGACGCCCGAACGGGCCTCGGCGGTAAGCATCTTGGCGACTTCGGCGGGCTCGCCCAGCGCCGGGCGGATGTCGGAACCGCCGGATATCACCGCCGGCGCGCCGCGGCCCTGCTCCCCGCCGGCTCCGTCGTCGGCCTTTCCGGCAGCCGGGTCGGCGGGCGCCGGGCCAGACACCGGCGGCAGGTCTTTGCCGATCAGCGCCAGCACCGCCTCGGGTACGTCGGGATCGGTGAATACCAGTGCCGCGTTGGCCAGCACCGTGGCGGCCCGCGTGGTCAACAATCCCGGGTCGCCCGGACCGGAGCCCACGAACGTGATGCGGCCCGGTCTCGGCTTACGCCCTCGCGTCGTCATTGTCGCTCCCACTCAATTTTCTCGCGCGGGGTGTTGCCGCGCTCCCCTCATCAGCTCACGGGCGCCAAGCTCGAACAGCTCCGCGGCGACCGAGAGCCCCAGCTCTCGTGCCCGACCGGAAGTGCCGATGCCGGACGCGCGAATCACGTCGGATCCATCCAGCGCCGCCACACAGCTGCGCAGCGACAGCTCTTCGAAGACGCGGCCTTCCTCATCGATGGACTCGACCACTTCGGCGAGCGCGCCCACCGGTGCAGAGCAACCGGCCTCCAGTTCGGCCAACAGAGCTCGCTCCGCGGTGACCGCCGCGCGTGTGTCGGCGTCGTCCAACTCCGCCAGCACTGCCGCTAACTCCGCACCGGCGCGGCATTCGACGGCGAGCGCGCCTTGAGCCGGTGCTGGCAACATCTGCACCGGCTCTAACGTCTCGGTGACATCGTCGAGCCGGCCCAACCTGGCCAGACCGGCCCGGGCCACCACGACGGCGTCAAGATCACCACTGCTTACCCTGTTCAACCTGGTATCTAGGTTGCCTCGTAGGGGGCGGATTTCCAAACCGAGACCCAATGCTCTAAGCTGCGCGGCCCGCCGCGGGGAGGATGTGCCCACCAGCGAACCGATCGGCAACTCCCCGAGCACCAGTCCGTCGCGGGCCACTACCGCGTCACGGGGGTCATTGCGTGGCGGTATCGCGGCCACCAGGAATCTGGGATCCTCGGCGGTTGGCAAATCCTTGTGCGAGTGCACAGCCGCATCGACGCGCCCGTCTTCGATGGCTTCACGCAGCGCCGTGGTGAACGCGCCCACGCCGAGGCTTTCGATGGGCGCCGAAGACCGGTCTCCCGCGGTGGTGATGATCACCAACTCCGCGGGATGGCCCTTGGCGATCAGGGCGTCTCTGACGCCAGCGGCCTGAGTGGTGGCCAGCAGACTGCCCCGCGTGCCTATCCGGATCACGTTCGCCAATCGGTTACTCGGCGGCCTGTTTCGGGCTGCCCGGCAGCCCAGAAGTGCCGTGCGTGTGGGTGCCCGCATCGAATCCTGTTGACACCACCGGCAATTCACCCGCAGCGACGGCGTCGACAGCGGTCTGGTCGAGTTCGAACAACTCGCGCAGCGCCTCGGCGTAGCTGTCACCACCGGGCGCGCTGGCGAGTTGTTTGATCCGCACGGTGGGTGCATGCAGCAATTTGTCGACCACCCGCCGCACGGTGCGGGCCACCTCCTCGCGCTGGGCGTTTTCCAGCCCGGGCAGCCTGTTCTCCAGCCGCAGTAACTCGGCTTCGACCACGTCGGCTGCTCGCTGGCGCAACGCGGTCACCGTCGGGGTGACCTCGGCCATCCGCTGTCCTGCCAGGTAGGCAGCAACTTCGGCCGCCACGATGTGGCGGGCGGCGTCGACATCGGCCGCCGCTGCATGGGCGGACGGTTCGCGTTGGACGCGGTCGACGTCGACGACCCATACGCCGGGTAGTCCGGCCACCGCCGGATCGACATCGCGCGGCATGCCCAGGTCGCAGATCACCAGTGGGTGGGCCGCTTCGTCGCGGCGGGCGGCGGCGAGCGCGTGGTGCACATCGGCCAGCGAAACCACCGGACTCACCGCCCCGGTACAGCTGACCACGACGTCAGCGTCCGCCAGTGCGTCGGGCAGCCGGTCGAGGGTCAGCGCCTCGGCCCGCACCCCCGATTCGCGGATTTTGCGGACCAACCGATGCGCCCGGGCCAGCGACCTGTTGAGTACCTGGATGTGCTCGATGCCGGCGCGGGTCAGATGCGCCGACGACAGCGCGCCCATCGCTCCGGCGCCGATCACTACAGCGTTCTTGCCCGTCAATCCGCTCAGCTTGCGTTCGGCCATGCCAAGGGCGACCGAGACCACCGACGCGCCGGCCGCGTCGATGCCGGTTTCGGAATGCACCCGCTTGCCCACCGACAGCGCCCGCTGGGCCAGCTCATGCAGCACCCGCCCGACGGCGCGATTGGTCTCGGCGGTGGCGTAAGCGCGACGTACCTGACCAAGCACCTGTTGCTCGCCGACGACCGCGGAATCCAGGCCGCTGGCGACCGCGAACAGGTGCTCGACGGCGGCCTCGCTGTAGCGCACGTAGGCGTATTTGGTCAGGTCACCCATCGACATGCCGGAGTATTCCGACAGCACCTGACCGATCACCGCCAAGCCGCCGTGGAAAGCGTCCACCACCGCGTATACCTCGACCCGGTTGCATGTCGACAGCACCATGGCCTCGGTCACCAGCGGGGACTGCAACACCCGGTCGACGATCTTGATCTGATCGGATTCGTCGATGCTGAGTTGTTCCAGGACGGAGACCGGCGCACTGCGGTGCGAAACTCCGAAGAGCAGGATGCTCACGGCAGCATCACCTGGCCAGCTCCCTTGCTTCCTCCAGTAACTGAACTGGTGTCCACGGTAAACGTTTATCAGGTGGGCTACCAAATAATTGCCCGGCGTCTAGCCGCCATCAGCGGCGGTTGCGGGCCGCATCCTCAACGGGCTAGATCGGCACGAAGCCGGGGTTCGTCAATCTCCCAGTAACTGTGTTCGCGGCCGTCCAGCAGGATGACCCGCAAACGGTCGCCGAACTCGGCGCGCAGCCCGGGGTTACCGGCCGAAGCCGCCGCGTCGACGTCGGTCGTCGAAAGGTCGAAGCCCAGCTCGTCGGCCAGTTCAGCAAGCCTTGTGTGTACCCGCGCGCAGATCGTGCACAAAGCGCGAGTCAGCAGTTCCACCTGCGGACGGCATGCGGGCTGGGACATGGCCACCAGTGTGGCACCGGCCCCAAACGCCCCAGAACGGCGCCAAAGGGTGAATTGTGGACCCGCCCGGTACTGGTTAGGTTGCCGCTGTGGCTGCCAGCGACGACCTGCGCGTCGACCCCTTGGTGATGCAGGGGTTTGCCCAGGCGCTGCGCGGTGGCGCAGAGGATCTGCGGACTCGGCTGGCGGAGCTCGATGCGCAGGTCAACGAGATGCTCGGTGGCTGGCGCGGCGCCTCGGGGAGTGCCTATGCCGCCGCGTGGGAGCTGTGGCATCGCGGAGCCGGCGAGGTCGAGGCGGGCTTGTCGATGTCGGCGAGGTTGGTGGCCGAGGCCGGTGGGGCCTATCAGGAGAACGAGACCGTATCCGCACGGGCGCTGCGCGGGGTGCTCGGTGGCTGAAGCGTTTCGAGTGGATCCCCAAGCGTTGGCCGATACGGTGCGGCGAATGGTGGAGTTTCAACGCCGTGCCGAAAGCACGCTCGCCGAAATCGACTCTCTGGTAACGAATTTGCACGCGACGTGGACAGGGCAAGGTGCGGCCGCCCATGCCGAGGCACACCGGCGCTGGTCGCGTGGCGAGGCCATGATGCGCGAGGCGCTGGCCCAGTTGCGGGCCGCAGGCGCGACCGCCCACCGCAATTACACGGGCGCGATGTCAACGAACTCAGCCATGTGGTCCTGACCTGTCTGCGCCGGCGCCGGGAGCTCGGCCCAGGCGCTGGCGCGTAAAGCTCTCCACACATCTGCCGGATAGGGTTGATATCGGCCGCAGCATCGGCCGGAGCACCGGCCACTGGGCGGCCCGGCGATCTAGGAGGTTTGGCGATGGCTTCCCCTGAGTCGGGCAGCGCGGAACCCGACAGTCCCGCTGACCTGCAATCGGTGGCCGCCAACGCCAGCGCCGCGCGCGCCCTTGAGGGCATGGAGGAAGCGGCCGCCGTGGACGGGCACGCGCAGCCGCCGGTCGACCTGACAGCCGCAGCATTCTTCGACGTGGACAACACCTTGGTGCAGGGCTCCTCGGCGGTGCATTTCGGCCGCGGTCTGGCCGCTCGCGACTACTTCACCTACCGCGATGTGCTCGGATTCATCTACGCCCAGGCCAAGTTCCAGTTGCTCGGCAAGGAGAACAGCAACGACGTCGCCGCCGGACGGCGCAAGGCACTCACCTTCATCGAGGGCCGGTCGGTTTCGGAGCTGGTGCGTCTGGGCGAGGAGGTCTACGACGACATCATTGCCGACAAGATCTGGGCGGGCACCCGCGAGCTCACGCAGATGCATCTCGACGCCGGCCAGCAGGTCTGGCTGATCACCGCCACGCCATACGAACTCGCGGCGACCATCGCGCGACGACTCGGCTTGACCGGCGCGCTGGGGACCGTTGCCGAGTCCGTCGACGGGATATTCACCGGCCGGCTGGTCGGTGAGATCCTGCACGGCACCGGCAAGGCTCACGCGGTGCGGTCGCTGGCGATCCGGGAAGGACTCAACCTCAAACGCTGCACTGCCTACTCCGACAGCTACAACGACGTACCCATGCTGTCGTTGGTGGGCACGGCGGTCGCCATCAACCCTGACGCCCGTTTACGTGCCCTGGCGCGCGAGCGGGGATGGGAGATCCGCGACTTCCGCACCGCTCGCAAGGCGGCCCGGATAGGGGTGCCGTCGGCCCTGGCGCTCGGCGCGGCGGGCGGTGCGCTGGCCGCGTTGGCATCGAGACGCCAATCGCGCTGATAAGCTGCGCCGCTGAGCACATATTCGAGCAGAGAGCAAAGCGGCATGACCCTCCCCGAAGAAACCCAAGGCCTCATCGGCAGCCATTACCGGGCACCGGACTACTTCCAGGTCGGACGCGAGAAGATCCGGGAGTTCGCACTCGCGGTAAAAGACGACCACCCGACGCACTACAACGAGGCCGACGCCGCCAACGCCGGTTATTCCGAGCTGCTCGCGCCGCTGACGTTCCTGGCGGTCGCGGGACGGCGGGTGCAGTTGGAGATTTTCACCAAGTTCAGCATCCCGATCAACATCGCCCGGGTCTTCCACCGCGACCAGAAGTTCCGGTTTCACCGGCCGATCCTGGCCCACGATAAGCTCTACTTCGACACCTATCTAGACTCGGTGATCGAATCCCACGGCACCGTGCTCACTGAGATCCGCAGCGAAGTCACAGACGCCGAGGGTAAACCGGTGGTCACCAGCATCATTACGATGCTGGGAGAAGCCGCACACCAAGATGCTGGCGCTGAAGAAACCGTCGCCGCCGTTGCCTCCATATCAGCCGGAAAGTAGGGTCGATTTAAATGACATCACAGGGCGAAACGGGTGGCACCCAGCTGAAGCCCCCGGTCGAAGCGGTTCGATCCCATTACGACAAATCGAACGAGTTCTTCAAGCTTTGGCTTGACCCGTCGATGACCTACAGCTGCGCCTACTTCGAAGAGCGCCCGAACATGACGCTGGAAGAGGCTCAGTACGCCAAGCGCAAACTCGCGCTGGACAAGCTGAACCTCGAGCCCGGCATGACGTTGCTCGACATCGGCTGCGGCTGGGGCTCGACCATGCGGCACGCCGTCCAGGAGTACGACGTCAACGTGATCGGCTTGACGCTGAGCGAGAACCAGTACGCCCACGACAAGGCGAAGTTCGAAGAGGTGGACAGCCCTCGTCGCAAAGAGGTGCGGATTCAGGGCTGGGAGCAGTTCGAGGAGCCGGTGGACCGCATCGTGTCACTGGGCGCGTTCGAGCACTTCGCCGACGGTGCCGGCGACGCAGGATTCGAGCGCTACGACACCTTCTTCAAGAAGTTCTACAGCTTGACGCCCGACGACGGCCGGATGCTGTTGCACACGATCACCATCCCGGACAAAGAAGAAGCCGAAGAGCGCGGCTTGGAGACGCGGATGAGCTTGCTGCGGTTCATCAAGTTCATCCTGACCGAGATCTTCCCCGGCGGCCGGCTGCCGCGGATCTCGCAGGTGGACCTCTACTCGTCCAACGCCGGCTGGAAGGTCGAGCGCTACCACCGGATCGGCCACAACTACGTGCCGACCCTGAACGCCTGGGCCGACGCGCTGGAAGCGCACAAGGACAAGGCGATCGAGTTGAAGGGGCAGGAGACCTACGACATCTACATGCACTACCTGCGCGGGTGCTCGGACCTGTTCCGCGACCACTACACCGACGTCTGCCAGTTCACGCTGGTCAAGTAGTCGTCAAAAGCAAGGCGCCCCGCTGGCCCTGACTTAGGGAGGCGCCGGGGCGCTTTCGCTTATACGAGCCGAAGCTCAGCCCAAGAAGATGTTGCGACGGCCGGCAAGCAGCCGGTACAGCGTCTGCTGGATTGTCTCACGCACCTGGTCAGTCAACTCGAAGGTGACCATCGGGTCCTCGCCGTCGGAAGCGGCGTAGTCGTTGGTGTAGATCGGCTCACCGAACGCGATGCGCCACTTCGACGGCAGCGGCACCAGGCCCGCCGGCCCGGCCAACGGGAACAGCGGGGTGATCGGGAAGTAGGGCAGGCCGAACAGCCGCGCCAGCAGCTTGACATCGGTGAGCATCGGGTAGATCTCTTCGGAACCCACGATTGAGCAAGGAACGATCGGCGCTTTGGTGCGTAGCGCGGCCGTCACGAAACCGCCACGACCGAACCTCTGCAACCGATAACGGTCCTCGAAACGCTTACCCAGCCCCTTGTAGCCCTCCGGGAACACAGCGGTGAGCTCACCCGCGGCCAGCAACCGGTGTGCGTCCGTCGTGCAGGCCATGGTGTGGCCCGCCTTCCGGGCGGCTTGGCCGAGCACGGGCAGGTCGAAAACCATGTCGGCGGCCAGCAGGCGCAAGTCCCGCTCCGCCGGATGCTCGTCGTGAACCGCCACCGACAGCATCAACCCGTCAAACGGCAACACCCCGGCGTGATTGGCCACCACCAGCGCCGCACCCTCGCTCGGCAGGTTCTCGATACCGCTGACTTCGACCCGGAACCACGACCTGAAGAAGAACCTCAGCAAAGGCCGGACGACCGCGCTATTGAAGTGCGGATCGAACCCGAACTCGTCGACGGTGTAGTCACCCGTCAGCCGTTGGCGGAGGAATCCGGCGACCGCGGCGACACGCTGAGCAAGCTCGTTGAGCGGCGCCTCGACCGCCGGTGTCGCACCCGCGACACGCCGATGCTCATCGATTTCCCGGACGACTGCGGCGATCTGCTCGGCCGACGCCCGGCCGCTCGGATCAGAGAGCAAGGAGGGATGCTGACGAGACGCCTCTGTCCGTTGATCGGCTCTCCGGCGCGCTGCTACCCGACCCCGATTCGTGTGCAGTGGAATGACATTCGCTCTGGTTTCACCCGCCACGATATCTACCTGACCCCATCCCATGGAATTGGATTTCGGCTCCCCCAGCGCTGCGCTAAGGCTATGGCGCGACCCTCCAGGGAGCGTACCCGATGTGGGTCGATTATGGGAGTCAGGCCGCGGCCGCGGAAGTAGTCGTCGAACGCCTCGGCCGTCGACCACTTGGGCTGGTAGCCGAGTTCGGTGCGCATCCTGGTGGTGTCCATGACGCGGCCGTAGCTCAAGTAGTTGAATTGCTCGCGGTTGATCTCCGTATAGCGGTTAGCCCGTCTCAGCGAATCCAGCGCCCAGATGCCGAAGCCGGGCACCGGCAACGGAATTCGGCCGGCCCGCCGGATCGCCTGCGACAGCATGATGATGCCGTCGGCGCCGATGTTGAACGTGCCGGCCTTGCCGGCCATCGCCGCACGCTCCAGCGCGCCCAGCGCGTCCTGCTCATGCAGCAGCTGCAGTCGCGCGTCTCGGCCGAACATCGTCGGCACCAAAGGCCCAGCTAGATAGCGTGACAGCGTGGTGTCCATCGCCGGGCCGATCATGTTGGCCAGCCGCAGAATGGTCACCGCGATATCGGGCCTGCGACGGCCCAAGCCACGCACGTAACCCTCGATATCGAGGCTGTCCTTGGCGAAACCCCCGCGGAAGGGCCGACGGCTGCTGCTGTCCTCGGTGAACATCACCGGATCGTGTGGACTCGACCCGTACACCTCCGACGTCGACTTCAGCACGACGCGGCGAACCGACGGAGCTTTCTGGCAGGCCGCGAAAAGTTGCATCGCGCCCATCACGTTGAGTTCCTTGAGCGCCGCCGTCCCGCCGGAGCGCGGCGCGTACGACGCCGCCGCAGCGTGCACCACCGTGTCGACGTCGCCGTTTCGAATCACCTTGGCGATGAACGGATTACGAATGTCGGCTCGCACGAACTCGGCGCGACCCATCCGGCGCAGCATGTCTTTGCTCGGCGCGATCGCGTCCACCGCGATCACCCCTTTGATCAGCGGGTTCTGCGCCAGCCGGGCGGTCAGGTAGCCGCCCAGAAACCGGCATGCACCGGTAACCAGCACAACCTTGGGGTAATGCATGGTGTCGGCCGCGGTGCCGCTTGGGCCGCTCGTGCCGCCACCATCCCCGCTCGGCGAATCCACCCGAACAGCCTAACGGCCCCCGGAGACGGCGGCGTTACGGCCGCGTGACGGTCGGTGCGGGCGGGACTGAGCCGGGCGGGGCTTACTTGCCAAGTTTTCTGCGCTGCACCCGGGTGCGACGCAGCAGCTTGCGGTGCTTTTTCTTCGACATGCGCTTGCGCCGCTTCTTGATTACTGAACCCATGAACTCCGCTATCTGACCCGTGACCGGCTTGAAAAGGACCTGAACAGGTTACCCGGCCGAACGCATAGAACACCAAACCGGTAGTCGCGTGACCGCACGATAGGTCACGCCACTCGCTTGCGCGCCGATCCGGCCGCGCCCTGAAAACTTAGGCTACGCGGCAGGTTTCAGCTCAGCCCGCGTCGAAGTACGAAGTCTCCAGCATGTCGTGAACCGCCTTGGCATGCACCCGGAAAGACCGCCCAACCCGAACCGCCGGCAGTTCGCCGTTGTGCACCAGCCGGTAAACCGTCATCTTGGAGACCCGCATCAGGGCCGCCACCTCGGCGACGGTGAGAAATTGTGTCCTGGCCTGCTGGCCATCGACTGAACCGGTGTCCCGCGCCTTACCAGCGGAATCTCGCGCTGATGGCCCGTTCGTAGACGTCATCGCAACCCAATCGTGTCAGGCCCGCGCAATACCAGCGGCTTCCCCTCCGCTGGCACCCACACGTGCATACAGAAAAGAGAATAGCGGGACTAGTGGGGTTACTGGTACTGGTGGGGGACAATCAGTTCAAAATTCTTGAATTATTCTGATGTAATTCTTAGCTGCTCAGAGCGCTTTTTGGCGGCCTGAACGGCCGCGTCGACAGCGATCCGTAATCCGCCTCGTTCGAGTTCGCGCAGCGCAGCGGCGGTCGTTCCGCCGGGCGACGTGATGGTCGCCCGCAGTTGCGTCGCGGTGGCGTCCGCCCCGGTCCCCAACGCCTCGCCCTGGCCCGGCCGGCGGTCTTGATCCATCCGCTCCAGCAGCATTGCCGCCGATCCCGCCATGGTCTGTGCGGTCAGGTCGGTGGCCACCTGGCGGCTCAGACCTGCCGCAACACCGGCGTCCACCAGGGCCTCGACCATCAGAAAGAAATACGCCGGACCGGATCCGGACAGTGCGGTCACCGCGTCCATTTGCGACTCGGGAACGGTCAGCACACCGCCGACCGCGTCGAACAGGGCCGAAACCTCCTCGAGCTGAGGCGGGGTGACGAAACGGCCTTTGGCCAGCGCGGTTACCCCCGCACCCACCAATGCCGCCGCGTTCGGCATCGCCCGGACCACCGGCGTTCCGGCCGGCAGCTTCGATTCGAAGTACGTGATCGTGATCCCCGCAGCGACGGTGACGAAGACCTGCTCGGCAGTGTCGTTCTCGGCCGCAGCGGCCGCCCGGGCCAGCTCCCCCATCACCGCCTCGACATCGGCAGGCTTGACCGCGACGACGACGAACGTGGCGTTCTCCACCGCCTCGGTCGGAGACGTCACCAGCACGGAATACGTGTCCGCCAGGTATTTCACGCGCTCCGGGACCCGTTCGGCAACCACCAGGTCTTTGACCTGGCGTCCCGCGCGCAGCAGACCCGACAGCAAGGCCTCGCCGATGCTGCCGCCACCGATGATCGCGATTCTTGCCATGCCGGAAAGCATCGCAGACACCGGCGGCTATCGGGCGGCGGGCACCATCGCAAGTTGGCGCGCTTGCACCACGATGCGGCCCAGGCTGTCGACGACGGTGTGATCCTCGTCGAACCAGTCATGCCCGATCTCCGTGCACGTCGCGATGATTCGCAGCCAGCCGTCGGCAGGAAGGCTGCGCAGGAATGCGGTGAGCTGAACCGTAGGCGCCCAGCCGGTGCGCTCCACGGCGAAGGTCACCGGCGCCGACAGATCCCCGCACATGAGCGCAAACAGCGCGTCCGGAGCCACACCGCGGGGGCGCGCCCACATCTGAATCACCGGCGGCCGGCCGTCGGTGCTGGGCCCCATCGTTGACAGCACCGGCCGGACATCGCAGCCCTCGCCCAGGTGGACCAGGCCGGCCAGGGGGTGGCCGGGCCCGATCGGCGCGATGCCGTCGGGCGGTTCCGGTGCCATCAAATCCACCACCGGGTTGGCCGACAGCAGCGGCGCGGCCTGGCCGCCGGGCGGGAAATGCTCCGGCTCCCCCAGATTGACCACTGCGTGCACCGCGGTGCGGCTTCCCTGGACAAGCTCCACACCGACCACGCTGATTCGTCGTCCGCGCTTGCGGATCGATGTCACCAACTGCATCACCCCGGGATCGGGCGCCCACAGGAAGCTTGCCGACACAGCGACGGGTTGCAAGACCGGTTCAAGCCCGCCCGAGTGCCCTCCGCAGACGGTGCGGGCGGCGTTGGCGCACAGCGCCAGCATGGCGCCGCCGTGCACCTTGGGCCCGATGGTCCAGTGCTTGTTGAGCTCGCCTTCGTATACACCCGGGTCGATCTCGCGCAGCGTCATTGCGTCGGTGAATAGCGGGGTCATGGTGGTCCTGGGAGGTCTCCTAAATCAGCGCATCAGATGCGTGCGCGCGAACTGCAACGATTCGGCCAGCATGGCTTCGCGCTCGTTGGCTGAACGCGCTCCGGAGGTGGACACCTCGAGGATGACATGGCCCGCGAAATGGCTGCCGGCCAGCATCTGGCACACCTCGGCGGTGGGTTGCGTTCCGTGGCCCGGCACCAGGTGCTCGTCAGCGGGCAGGCCGCTGCCGTCACAGAGGTGCAGATGTACCAGCCCGGTGCCCATTCGCTGCGCCATGTCCAGCGAATCGGTGCCCGCGGTCGCGGTATGCGACAGGTCCAGCGTGTAGTGCGCATGGTTGCCGTCTAACGGGTCGTAGGACGGCGCGAACGCCGAAATCGCCGGGCCCGGCCCACCGCCGCGCCTGCGCATCCGTTCCCGGGACTGGTCGGCCCCGAAGAACCGGTCCGCCCGGAACGGGAACATGTTTTCCACAGCGATCATCACGTCGCTGGACCCCTCCAGGGAAGCAACCTGGTCGCTGAATTCCTCGGCGTAACGCCTTTGCCAGCGAAACGGTGGATGCACGACGACGGTCTGCGCGCCCAATTGCTCGGCGGCCGTTACGCTGCGTTCCAGTTTGGGAATCGGGTTGGAGCCCCACACCCGCTGTGAAATCAGCAAGCACGGTGCGTGCACCGATAGCACCGGCATGTGATAACGCTGCGAGAGCTTCTCGACGGCATCGATGTCTTGGCTGACCGACTCGCTCCACACCATCAGCTCGACCCCGTCATAGCCGAGCCTTGCCGCATACTCGAACGCGGCCTCGGCCCTCAACGGGTAGACCGAGGCCGTCGACAGGCCGACTTTGATTGCTGGGCGCACTGTCTGTGGGTGACGCCTAGCCCGATTGCAGGGATAGTGCCAGCGGTCCCAGGGTGATCAGCGCCCCGACCGCTACCGCGATCAGCGTGCTGGCGATGTCCTCGGTTTTGCGAACCACCCGCACGCCTGCCACCAGGCCCAGGATGACCAGCACCGACAGCACCAGCGCCACCAGGCTGTTCCATCGCCACAGTTGGTCGAAGGCGATGAACAGCCCCGCGCCGAACGCGACGGCCAAGATCGACTGCAACACGATCACGCCTCCACGCCACAGGGTCGCGAGTCTGTGGTGCGCCGGGTGGACGTCCTGGGCCGCACCGGCACGGTCGGCAGCGATATCGGGGTGGTTCTCGTCGTGTTCTTTTTCGGTCAGCGAGCCCGCTGACGCCTGCTCCCCGCCGCGCCGGCGGGCCAGCTCATCAGCGAGGGTTTGCCAGCCGAACAGCGTCGAGTCCGAAGTCTGCAGGTAGGAGCGCACATAGGCGGAATCCTCGGTCGTGAACTCGGCTTCGCGCACCTCGGAATCCATCACGTCGACCGGGATATCGGCGTATTGGTCCATTGGATCCGGACTCATGTCCTCGGCGCCGGACTGCTCGGCTTCGCGCGCGTCGCGGTGGCGCAGCGGCCGCGGATACGCGCTGCGCTCCGGTCCTGTCGCGCGTTGCGGCTGTGGCGGGGACTTCGGCCAGCGCGGCTCGGGTTCGGACCAGTACGCGGTTTTGGGCTGCTCTTCGGTGACTTGGTCGGCGACGGCTTGTTCCGGAACCGCTTCCGGACGCGCTGCAGGGGCCGGTTCGGCAACCTGGACTGTCCCGTTGGTCCCATGATCGGTCTCGTCGTCTTCTCCGATGACCGGAAGCTCGCCGGTCAGCTCGGCGACGGTGACCGCGTCGCTATCGCCGCGACGACGCCGGCGGCGCCGGGTGACCGACGGAGCGCCCAGCGTCCCATTCCTGGCCAACAATTCGGCTACCGAGATCGGACCGGTGCCCTGCGCGTCTTGCGGTCCGGTCATGGTTTGTCGCCTCTCGATCGGTTCGCGTTCCGATCAACCTTCTGGCCTCCAGCATCGCGCACCGAGGTCTCGACGAGGGCGGTTCCGTCGGCTTCGCTGTCGAGTTTGCGCAAGATGAGACCTTCCCGTAATGCCCACGGGCAGATATCCACCGTTTCTATCGACAGTGCTCGCATGCTCGCCTCCGCCACCAGCGCGCCCGCCACGATCTGCGGCGCCCGCTCGGCGCTGACTCCTTCCAGTTCAGCTCGGTCAGCGGTCGTCATCCTAGAGATGAAAGATATGAGTTGCCTGAGGCCGTTGGCGGTAAGCGTCCGCTTCACCCGGGGTCCGGCCGCTGACGGCGCCGCGCCGGTGAGCCGCGCCAGCGACCGGAACGTCTTCGACGTTGCCACGGCCAGGTCCGGGCCGCCGGCGTCGAGAACGGTGACACTGGCGTCTGCCAGCTCGGCATCCAGCCAATCACGCAGCATCGCCACCCGGCGCCGGCCGGGCGGGTCGTCGGGCAGCCATTCGCGGGCCAGCCGTCCGGCGCCCAGCGGCAGCGATAACGCGATCTCGGGCTCCTCGTCGACGCCACTGGACAGTTCCAGCGAGCCACCGCCGATGTCGAGGTTGATGATCCGGCCCGCACTCCACCCGTACCACCGGCGCACCGCCAGGAAGGTGAGCCGCGACTCGTCGACGCCGCGCAGCACCTGCAACTCGACTCCGGTCTCTTTGCGCACCCGGGCCAGCACGTCATCGGAATTCTCGGCGTCGCGCACCGCGGAGGTGGCGAAGGCCATCAGCTCCTCGCAGCCGGAGCTGACCGCGATCTTGGCGAACTCATCGATGGTGGAAATCAGTTTTTCTGCGCCGCGTTTGGTGATCTTGCCCGAGTTGTCGGTGGCCTCGGCCAATCGCAGTGTGGATTTGGTGGAACTCATAGGGGTGGGATGTCCTCCGCGGTGGGCATCGACCACCAGCAGATGGACCGTATTGCTACCCACGTCAAGCACGCCCAATCGCACGGAAAACAAACCTAGTCGCTGCGACGATGCGGGGCCTGTTGCGCCCCGCTGAGGAGCACGACAATTGGACCCAGCGCTGCGACGATGCGGGGCCTGTTGCACCCCGCTGAGGAGCACCACAATCCGCGACCGGGCCGGCCCGAGTGTCCGCCGGGGTCAAAGAGCACGAATTGTGGTCTAACGTTGAATCCGTGGCGAATTCGCATCTCGAGCCTGGACAAGAGGTTGAATTGGATTTCGCCCGTGAATGGGTGGAGTTCTATGACCCGGATAACCCCGAGCACTTGATTGCGGCCGATCTCACCTGGCTGCTATCACGCTGGACGTGTGTATTCGGCACGCCGGC
>DASXMA010000162.1:0-2509 GCA_036495965.1 Mycobacterium sp. | reverse complement strand
GAATGCGGCCTGGCCGGCGTGGTGGCGCAATGTCGAGGCCCGCACGGTCAGCAACAGATCGGCGTCGTCGGGAAGGCCGCCGTCGGCCGGGCCGGACTCCGGACCCGAGAACAACACCAGAACAGCGGCCTCGCGACCGTCGCCGCGCAACGATGCCATTGATGACGCAGCCTTGGCCGCGGTCACCATCGCCAGCACGCCGGCCGGCAGCCGATGCCGATACGCCTCGGGGATTTGACCCACGTTGTCGACCAGCGGACGAAGCCAGGGCGGGCAGGTGTCGGGCCTCAGCGGAACCGTCCCCTGCGCGCGGGCGGTACCCCCAGCACTCACCGGCGTCTCCCTCGGTCCAATGCCCGGCTCCAGTCATGCGGCGTTTCCGACCGCGGCCGCGATCTCGTCGGCGCTAGCGAAAGCCCGCGGCAGCGTCTGCGCAACGCTACCGTCCGACCGCAGCACCACCGTCGCGGGCATCACATTTACCACGCGCAGCGCCGCCGCGACGCGACGACGACCGTCCTGCAGCGTCGGCAGCCGAACACCCAACTCCGCCAGCCGCAGCAATGCGGCCGTCTCGTTCTCGTCTTGATGCACGGTCACCACCATCACGTCGGTCCCGGCCCGTCGTTGATACTCGGCCATCGCGGGCAGCTCGGCCGCGCACGGCGCACACCAATACGCCCACAAGTTGAGGACCACCCGGCGTCCGGCCAGCGCCCGGGCGACGTCAACGGCTGAACCGTCGGCGGCGCACTCCACTGTCACACCGCGCAGCGCCGCCGGGCCGGGACCACTACCCGCGGCGGGACAGGGCGACAGGCCGGCACGCTCCCGGGGTCCCGCCAGCGCAGCCGCTGTGTCGGCGTCGCGATGTTCACGGTCGGCCGGTGGATGGGTGGTTGCGATTGTCGAGGAGCTGTCGCGCAACTGGGCCAGCAGCGCCGCCGTCAGCGCCGCCACCACCGCCAAGATCGCGATAGTCCAACGGGTCTTACCGGTCACCGGCACCGGCCCTGTTTTACAGCCCGGCCAGTGCCAGCAAGTGCTCGGTTTCCGGACCCTGCACCAGGGGCGCCGCGAGCAACGGTTGAGTGGGACCAAGACCGAAGGAGGGGCAGTCTTTGGCAAGCACGCAGACACCGCACGCCGGTTTACGGGAATGGCACACCCGGCGGCCGTGGAAGATCACTCGATGGCTCAACATGGTCCACTCATTGCGCTGGATGAGGTCGCCGACCGAATGCTCGATCTTGACCGGATCCTTTTCATCGGTCCAGCGCCACCTGCTCACCAACCGTGCGAAATGGGTGTCGACGGTGATACCCGGGATACCGAAAGCGTTTCCCAGAATGACGTTGGCGGTTTTGCGCCCCACTCCCGGAAGCGTCACCAGCTCGGCCATGGTCGACGGCACCTCGCCGTCGAACCGTTCCACCAGAGCCTGCCCGAGGCCGATGAGCGACGCCGCCTTGTTGCGGAAGAAGCCAGTGGGACGGATGAGGGTTTCCAGTTCGGCGCGGTCGGCCTGTGCATAATCCAGCGCCGAGCGGTAACGCGCGAACACTGCCGGCGTCGTCAGATTCACCCGTTTGTCGGTGCTCTGTGCCGAAAGAATGGTGGCCACCGTCAACTCCAGCGGCGACGTGAAATCCAGCTCGCAGTGTGCGTGCGGAAACGCTTGCGCCAGTACACGATTCATACGGCGAGCCCGTCGCACCAACCCGGTTCGGGTTTCTTGCGACCAGCGCCTGGCGACGGCGGCGCCGGGCGTGGCTTGCGTTGACTTGGAGCGTCCGGACGGCTCTGCCACTGTCACCTACGACAGAGTACTGATTTCGTGATCTCGCTGAGACCTTGGACATGTTTACTCTCCTTGTGTCGTGGTTGCTGGTGGCCTGCGTTCCAGGGCTTTTGATGCTGGTGACGCTCGGTTTGGGGCGGCTGGAAACCGAGATTGCCCATAACACGGTCACGTCGGCCGATGTCGACGAGTTTCTGGAGTACGCAGAGGCCGTGGATGTGCACACGTTGGCCCGAGAAGGTATGCCGGAGGCGCTGGACTACCTGCATCGACGCCAGGCCCAGCAACTCACTCAATCTCCGTCTCCGGCATCGCACGTCGGGAGACATCGCGCCGAGACGGTCTTTGCCAGGAACTTCGAAAGCGGCGTCGGTGCCGGTTTGCCGTCGCAAATACATACGAATTCGCGCGGCAATCCGCAATTTAGGGGGACTAGATACGTCGATCGTGTGTAGCGTTGGCACGTTGGACACATTGGCCTACCTCTAGACTCGTCACACGGGCATGCGGTTGGCCTGCCGATATCACATCGTTGGAAAGCTGAAGAGGCAACGTGGACGAGATCCTGGCAAGGGCAGGAATCTTCCAAGGGGTTGAGCCTGGTGCAGTCGCCGCACTGACCAAGCAACTACAACCCGTCGACTTTCCCCGGGGACATACGGTTTTCGCGGAGGGAGAGCCGGGCGATCGGCTGTACATCATCGTCGC
>DASXMA010000161.1:0-42672 GCA_036495965.1 Mycobacterium sp. | reverse complement strand
CCTCGTCGGCGGCCGGGCCGGCTGGGGAAACTTCCGTCTCGGGCGTATCCAACATCCGCTCCATTCTGACAGGAGCCGTTGAGTCGCGTGACAAATGTTGCGTATGTAGCTTCGTGGGATTGTCTGCGGCGGGTGCTCCGCAACGCGGGCGGCGAAGCAAAAGTAATCTTCAGGCCGTGATCGACCTGAAGCTGCTGCGCGAAGACCCGGATGCCGTACGCCGTTCCCAACTCAGCCGTGGCGAGGACCCGGAACTGGTGGACGCCTTGTTGACGACAGACACGAACCGCCGCGCCGCGATTTCGGCAGCCGACGCACTGCGCGCCGAACAAAAGTCCGCCAGCAAGAGCGTGGGCGCCGCATCGGCCGAGGAGCGCCCGGCCAAGCTGGCGCGCGCCAAGGAACTCGCCGAGCAGGTGAAAGCCGCAGAAGCCGCCCAGACCGAGGCCGAGGCGGCATTCACGGCGGCACATCTGGCGATCGCGAACGTCATCATCGACGGCGTCCCCGCGGGCGGGGAGGACGACTTCGCGGTGCTCGACATCGTCGGCGAACCCAGGGCCATTGAAAGCCCCAGGGACCACCTGGAACTCGGCGAGGCGCTGGGACTTATCGACATGCAGCGCGGCGCCAAGGTATCCGGCTCGCGGTTCTACTTCCTGACCGGTCGTGGCGCACTGTTACAGCTCGGCCTGCTGCAGCTGGCACTGCGACTGGCCGTCGACAATGGCTTCATCCCGATGATCCCGCCGGTCCTGGTGCGCCCGGAAGTGATGGCAGGCACCGGATTTCTCGGCGCCCACGCCGACGAGGTGTACCGGGTGGAAGCCGACGACCTCTACCTGGTCGGCACGTCCGAAGTGCCGCTGGCCGGCTACCACGCCGACGAGATCCTGGACCTGTCCGGCGGGCCGCTACGGTACGCGGGCTGGTCTTCATGTTTTCGCCGCGAGGCCGGCAGTTACGGCAAGGACACCCGCGGCATCATCCGCGTGCATCAGTTCGACAAGGTGGAAGGGTTCGTCTACTGCGAGCCCGCCGACGCCGAAGCCGAGCATCAACGGCTGCTGGCCTGGCAGCGCGAGATGCTGGCGCTCATCGAAGTGCCGTATCGGGTAATCGACGTGGCCGCAGGAGATCTCGGTTCCTCTGCCGCACGCAAATTCGACTGCGAGGCATGGCTTCCCACGCAGGGGACCTACCGCGAGCTGACGTCGACGTCGAACTGCACGACATTTCAGGCGCGCCGGTTGGCCACCCGCTACCGGGACGACAACGGCAAGCCGCAAATCGCGGCCACACTCAACGGCACCCTCGGCACCACCCGGTGGCTGGTTGCGATCCTGGAGAACCACCAGCAGCCCGACGGCAGCGTGCGGGTTCCCGACGCACTGGTTCCATTCGTCGGCACCCAGTTGTTGGAGCCGACGCGCTAGGCCATCACACCCGGGGTGCCACGCTCGCGAAGGTGGGGCTTCCCGCCTCGAGCCGGACACGAGCGGCCCGCGCGGTGAAGCTGATCGCGTGATACCACCCGCACAGCATGGTGAGGTCCAGTATTTCGCGATCGTCGAACTCCGCGCGCAGCGCCTCCCACAGGGCGTTGTCGATGTCTCGGTAATCGCAGAGCGCGTCGACCGCGCGGATCAGTAGGCGATCTCGCCGGCTGGTCCAGCAAGGGTCGGCGGCGCCGCCGTGGGTCAGCGAGCCGACCTGGTCTTCGTCAAGCCGTGCCTTGTCGGCGAAAAAGGCGACGTGCACGCCCCATTCGTACTCACAGCCACAGCGAACGCAGGTGCGATCGATGACGATCTCGCGGTCGCGCAGGGATAGCGACAACGCCCGGCTCAGCTCGTAGCTGCCCCACAGCGTCATGGCCTGGGCCATCGGCAGGTTTTTAACCACGGTGCGAAACAGGGCGATCGGGGGCACGTTCGCCGGCATCATTTTCTGAAGCTGCGCGGCCACGGCCGGCTCATGGGGCGGTTCGAGGGCGCCGATTCGAGGCGTTACGATTTCCGTAACCATGGATAAAAAAGCTACGTTACGGAAATCGAAACGTCAACAGGTGACCCGGCCCGGTCGTCCGGTGCGCGGGTCGACAACCGGGCGGCCCCTCATGGCCGCGCTCGACCTTCTCGGGCGACGATGGTCACTGCGGATGCTGTGGGAGCTGCGCGGCGGCCCGCTGGGCGCCAGGTCACTGCGCGAGCGCTGTGACGACATGTCGCCCAGCGTTCTCTACGAGCGCCTCGGCGAACTGACGGGCGCGGGCCTCATCGTCCAGCAGGACGACCAGCGCTACGAATTGAGCGAGGTGGGCCGGTCGCTCGGCGAGGCGCTAAACCCGTTGGACCAGTGGGCTCGTCGTTGGGCGGAGACAACCCGCTGACAAAACCGCTGAGCCTAGGCGTCCACAGGCGTTGGCGCAGGTGCGGATTGCGCGTGCCGGCGCTGCCGCTCGATGGTGGCGAAGTACCAGGCGAGCGGGAAGGAAAAGCTGGTGAAAAAGCTGGCGAGGAAGAACAGCCACGGACGCCGGATACCGCGCCGATATCCGTCGACGATGGTAAACACCGGCAGCAGAATGACGTTCGCGATGATGTAGTCCTGGTCGCCCGAACCTGCAGCCGGATTAGCGAACTGTTCCCGTAGGAAGTGCGGGTAGCTGGCCGGCCCCTGGACGATATTCCCCTGGCCGGCCGCGTCGAGCACGAAGTGGATGTTGAAGTACCAACCCAGCGCGATCGAGGCGATGCCGGCCGCGTAGTAAACGCATTCCAGCGGCGACAGCCACGGCCCGTCGGCCGGTTTGGCGTAGATCTTCGGGTTCGACGCGATAATCCAGCCGATGACGGCGAGCCCGAGGATTGCGTGAACATAAAGCCAGATCATGGGCGAAGTCTCGCTCTTGTCCCGAAGTTTTGTCAATAATGACAGAACTGAAAGGGGTACTTTACTGGCATGGTCCGGCCCGCGCAGACGGCACGCAGCGAGCGCACTCGCGAAGCGCTCCGCCAAGCCGCCCTGGTGAGATTCCTGGCGCAGGGCGTCGAGGAAACGTCGGCCGAACAGATCGCGCTGGACGCCGGGGTGTCGCTGCGGACCTTTTATCGCCACTTCCGGTCCAAGCACGATCTGCTGTTTGCCGACTACACCGGACTGCACTGGTTTCGCGCTGCGCTGAACGACAGACCGGCCGGCGAACCGATCATCGATTCGGTGCAGTCGGCCATCTTTTCGTTTCCCTATGACGTTGAAGCGGTGACGAAAATCGCCACGTTGAGGGGCGGCGAGCTAGATCCGGGGCGCATCGTCCGTCATATCCAGGAAGTCCAGGCCGACTTCGCCGACGCGATCCAGGCGCAGCTGCGACGCCGTAGCTGTGCAGTGGACCGGACACCGGATGAGCGGTTGCGCATAGCGGTGACCGCGCGCTGCATCGCCGCGGCTGTCTTCGGCGCGATGGAAGTCTGGATGCTCGGCGACGACCGGTCGCTGGGGGAACTGGCGCGGGTATGCCACGCGGCGCTGGAATCGTTGCGCTCCGGCATCACTGACGCCTGGACACCCAACGCAGTTTCGTCATAATTGACAAAACTTTGCGTCCATGTCAGCCTGCAGTTCTGGAGGGCAGCACATGACTGGTTATGACGCGATAGTTATCGGTACCGGGCATAACGGGCTGGCTGCGGCGGTGCTGTTACAGAAGGCAGGACTGCGGACCGTGTGCCTGGATGCCAAGTTGTACGCCGGTGGGATGGCCTCCACGGTGGAGCTGTTCGACGGGTACCAGTTCGAGATCGCCGGCTCGGTGCAATTCCCGACCGCGTCCGTCGTTGTCCAAGAGCTGGGCCTGGACACCCTGCCGACCATCGACCTGGAGGTGATGTCGGTAGCACTGCGGGGTGTCGGTGACGATCCGCTGGTCCAGTACACCGACCCGGTGAAATTGTTCACTCACCTCAACGAGGTGCACGGCGCGGACGCGGTCAACGGGATGGCGGGGCTGATGGCGTGGAGCCAGGCGCCGACACGGGCACTGGGCCGGTTCGAGGCGGGTGCGCCGCCCAAGACTCTGGACGAAATGTATGCCTGCGCCACAAACGAATTCGAACGCTCTGCCATCGATGACATGTTGTTCGGTTCGGTCACCGATGTGTTGGACCGCTACCTTCCAGACCGCGAGAAGCACGGTGCACTGCGCGGCTCGATGACCGTGCTGGCCGTCAACACCCTCTACCGTGGGCCGGCCACCCCGGGCAGCGCAGCCGCGCTCGCCTTCGGGCTGGGGGTTCCCGACGGGGACACCATGCAGATGAAGAAGCTCCGCGGCGGCATCGGCGCGCTCACCTCGCATCTGTGCAAACTGCTCGAGAGCCGCGGCGGCGAAGTTCGGCTTCGTAGCAAGGTGATTGAGATCGTCGTCGCCGACGGCCGGGTGAGGGGCGTGCGGACTGAGGCGGGAGAGACATTGACCGCTGGAATCGTCGTCTCCGGCATCGCGCCCGATGTCACGCTTAACGAGCTGATCGATCCCGCTGCGCTGCCGGCCGACATCCGGGAACGCTATGCGCGAATCGATCACCGCGGCAGTTATCTGCAGATGCACTTCGCACTCGACGAAGCCCCCGCCTTCGCCGCGCCGTACGAGGCCCTCAACGACCCGGCCATGCAAGCATCCATCGGCCTTTTCTGCACGCCGGAGGAAGTCCAGCAGCAGTGGGAGGATTGCCGCCGCGGGATCGTTCCGGCCGACCCGACGGTGGTTTTGCAGATCCCGTCGCAGAACGATCCGGACCTGGCCCCCGAGGGTAAGCACGCCGCGTCGGCGTTCGCATTGTGGTTCCCCATCGAAGGCGGCGCTGACTATGGCCGGGCAAAGGTTGAAATGGGTCAGCGGGTGATCGACAAGATCACCCGGCTCGCACCGAATTTCGAGCGCAGCATCATCCGGCACACCACCTTCACGCCCAAGCACATGGGTGTGATGTTCGGCGCCCCGGGCGGCGACTACTGCCACGGACTGCTGAACCCGGATCAGATCGGCCCGAACCGGCCCGGCCCGAAAGGCTTTCTCGGTCAGCCGATCCCGATCGGCGGGCTTTACCTGGGCAGTGCGGGTTGCCACGGCGGACCCGGAATCACGTTCATCCCCGGCTACAACGCCGGCCGTGCCGCGTTGGCCGATCGCTAATCGAGCCGGCTCAGCAACTCGTCCAGCAGTGCGGTGAACTCGTCCGGGCGTACCGGAGTGAACGCGGGGCTCGGCCAGGTTCCCGGTATGTCCAGGGTGATCAACGTCGACTTGAATGGCCGTTGCACGTCCAGCGGCAGCCAACGGCGGAAGTCCGAGCTGCCCCAGATGCGGAACCGCTGCACGAACCGGTCCAACGATTCGGCTTTGTACCCGCGGATCGCGTCTAGAGCGATGACCTTCGATGTGCCAGAGGGAAAGTGATAGCGGCGCAATGTGATCGCTGCGCGATCCAGCTGGATCAAGCCGTCGTCGTAGGTCTCGCTCATGCCCGGCAGCTCCGCAGCTGATGACCCCGTGAGGTCAGGCAACGGCCGTCCTCCAGTCGCCACTGCCATCCGTGCAGATTGCAGGTCAGCGTGTTGCCTTCTACTACACCGAATTTCGACAGGTCGGCCTTGAGATGGGGGCAGCGACGCTGAAGCTCCCAGCCGTCCAGTGTGACCGACGCGGAGTCGTCGTGGGTCTCGGCGAACCAGCCGTCGGCGTAGGCGATCCGTTCGTCGGTCAGGCACTTGAAGAAGGTGTACAGGTATTCGTTATAGCCGCCGACGCGCCATGCCTGGAAACGAGTGGACAAGAAGATGGTGTTGACCCAGTCGGGTTCGCGATCCCGCAGCACGGTGCGGACCAGCTCAGGCGCTATCGCGAAACCATAGCGGACTCTTTCGTCGGGAATCCGTTCGCGCACGGCTCGTTTCGGGAAGTCGAGGATTACGGTTTCTGGTCCGATTACCAGTTCGACGGGGTAGCCGATGCCGTCGCAGATCTCGTCGCTCTGCAGCATGATCGGCTCGAACAGCGCGCGTAGTTGTTCCAGCAGCGGTTCACCGGCGGCCGGGGCCCAGCTCCCCCGCTCGGCCGCCAAGGCTGGCGCCATCCGGTCGGCATAGTCGGCGATGTACGCCGGCTTACCGGTGGTGAAGATGGCGGCGACCCGCTCGGCGCGCAGCGGGTGGTTCAGCGAATTCAATTCGGTGCCAGTGAAGTCCGCGGTCGACCCGGGAATCATCAGCAGGCCGCGATCATGCCCGTGGGTGCGCATCTGGTCCAGGAACACCATTTGGTCGGGGAAGATGTTGGCCGGATCGCCGTGATCGTCGTTGAGGTGGCGCAACTCCGGATCCAAGAAGCACGGCGGCCCTGCCGACGGCACCACCCAGGTCGCTCCCACTTGGGCGATGTACTGGCGAGCGCGGTCCATTTGCCGTCGCCGTTTCTGGGTGCCGAACGACTCCTTGGCGCGGGCCGGCATGTCGTAGACCATCGGGTACCAGATCGCCCCGGAGTACTGCAGCAGATGCACATCGACGTGCCCGAACTCGGATGTCAGCACATCCAAATCCACCGGCCGGGCATCATTCATGTTGAAAACCGTTGTCGCGCCGTCGGAAACCACCAGAGCCGAATCACCGATCGGGCCGTCGGCGGGTGCGCGCAGGGCGATGACCATGACGTCGAGATCGCCCTTGGGTCCGCTGATCCGGTGCTTGACCGAGTCGGTGGTCTCAAAGAATCGGTGAAAGCCTAACTCCTGCAACTCATTTCGAAGATCCGGCACTGGGTAGTCGGGCAGAAGCACCACCGCGTGTTTGTTGACATGCGCGTCGAGATGCTTCGCGTCGAAGTGGTCCCTGTGCAGGTGCGAGATGTAGAGGTAGTCGCAGTCGCCCAGCGCGTCCCAGTCCAGCGCGCTGTTGTCCGGGAACGGGAACCAGGATGCGAAGTAGGCCGGATTCACCCAGGGGTCACACAAGATGCTGCCGGCATGGGTCTGGATCAGAAATCCGGCGTGGCCTACGCTCGTGACCTGCACAAATACCCTTCTCGGTGGTTTCGATGGCCTTTTCACACGTGCATTTTCAGCGCGAAGCGCAGCCTCGAGCTTAGCGTGAGGTGACGTCCTCGGCCTGCCACAGCCGCCGGTAATAGTCCATGCGCGTCGGGTCTGGCTCGATGCCGTAGGCGGCGAAGAACTCCGCGTCCCGCACCCGGCCGGGGTAGTTCCAGCCCAGTGACAGCGCCGCCACCGCGAGGTCGGCCCATCTGTCGGCCACACCGAGATCGCCGAAGTCGACATGCCCGCAACAGCGACCGTCGTCATCGATCAGCGTGTTGGGTGAGCATGCGTCACCGTGGCAGACCACCAACTGATCGACCGGCGGGGGCCCGCCCAGGCGCGCTTGCGCATCGGTCGTCAACCTGGCCAGTCGGCTGGTCGCTGGCCAGTCGAACGGGCAAGAGCGCACCGGCAATCGATCGTGGAGCGTCCGCAGGCCCGCACCGATCGCTCGCACTGCCACGTCCGGTGATGCCAGCCAGCGTGGGTGCACCGCGGACAGCCCGGGCAGCGCGCCGGTACGTAGCCACACACAGTCTTTTTCGACGCCGAACCCCAGCACCCGCGGCACCGGTAGGTGGTGGGACGCCCATCGCAGGCGGCCCGCTTCACCGGCGAAGTCGGCGGTGTTTGCCTTAGCCACCTTGATGAACTCCCGGCCGGCGGTGCCAGGGAGGCCGGAGCCCAGCCGGAAGGTCACCCCACCCTCCTCATTGACCCAGACCGCGTGCACGGACCTGCCGCCGGCCAACCTGCCGACGACGGCAGGCACCGGCGGTTGGGTCGACGGGAAGGTCACGGGTCGGCTCTTTTCACCACTTCAGGCGGCTCACAGCCGGGAGCACTACGCTGAGTGGCTGTGGAACCGGTATACGGGACTGTCATTCAGCTTGCCCGGTTGATCTGGCGCTTACAGGGCGTAAAGATCACAGTCTCCGGGATCGAGCACCTACCTACCAGCGGTGGCGCGGTTGTCGCGATCAACCACACCGGCTACCTCGACTTCACCTTCGCAGGTTTGCCCGCCTACAAGCAGGGCCTGGGCCGCAAGGTGCGATTCATGGCCAAGCAGGAGGTCTTCGACGACAGGATCACCGGGCCGATCATGCGCAGCCTGCGGCACATCTCGGTGGACCGGCAAGATGGGGCCGCGTCCTACGAAGCCGCCGTGCGCATGCTGAAAGACGGTGAGCTGGTCGGGGTGTACCCCGAAGCCACGATCAGCCGCAGTTTCGAGATCAAAGAGTTCAAGTCGGGGGCCACCCGGATGGCGGTCGAGGCCGGCGTGCCGATCGTTCCGCACATCGTCTGGGGTGCACAACGGATCTGGACCAAGGACCATCCCAAAAAGCTGCTTCGCCCGAAGGTGCCGGTCACGGTCCTCGTCGGCGAACCGATCCAACCGACGCTGGCGATCGAGGATTTGAAGGGCCTGCTGCATTCGCGCATGCAACACCTGCTGGAACGCGCGCAGGAACAATACGGGCCGCATCCTGGCGGGGAGTTCTGGGTGCCGCACCGGCTGGGCGGTGGCGCGCCATCGTTAGCCGAGGCGTCCCGCCTCGACGTCGAGGAGGCAGCCGCACGGGCGGCCCGGCGCGCCCAAGCCGCCGGGGCGCCGGAGTCGTAATCGATGGTGGAGCCGACCTTCCGCACGCTCGAAATCGTGACCCAGCTGGTCGTGATGGCGACTGGAACGCGGATCACCTACCGCGGCGAGGAGAACGTCCCCGCGCACGGTGGTGCTGTGGTCGCAATCAATCACACCAGCTATGTCGACTTTCTCCCGGCCGCGTTGGCCATGCACCGGCGCGGCCGTCGACTGCGCTTCATGATCAAGGCGGAAATGCAACAGGTGAAGGTGATCAACGTTCTGATCAAACACACCAAGACCATTCCGGTGGATCGAGACGCCGGCGCAGGTGCCTATGCGGTGGCCGTACAGCGGCTCCGCGAGCGGGAGTTGGTCGGGGTCTACCCAGAGGCCACCATCAGCCGCAGCTTCGAGCTCAAGGAATTCAAGACCGGGGCCGCCCGAATGGCCCTCGAAGCCGATGTCCCGATCGTTCCGGTGATCGTCTGGGGCGCGCAGCGGATCTGGACCAAGGACCATCCTCGACATATCGGCCGCAAGAAGCTGCCGGTCACCGTGCAGGTGGGCCCGCCGCTGCGAGCCGCTGAAGACATCACGCAAACCAGCGCCGCCCTGCGGGAATCGATGACCGCGCTGCTGCACCAGGCCCAGCAGCGGTACCCGCATCCGGCCGGCGCCTACTGGGTGCCGTCCCGGCTGGGCGGCGGCGCGCCGACTTTGGCCGAGGCGGCTCAGATCGAGGCCGACGAGGCTGCGGCGAGGGCCGCCAACCGTACCCCGCATCAGTCGCGGTAGGGGGGAGGAGGACATGGCAGAGCCCTTTTACCGGTTCGGCGAGTGGATCGTTCCGCCGTTGGTCGCAATGCAGGGAACCAAATTCACCTTCCACGGCGTCGAGAACATTCCGCAGCGGGGCGGCGCGATACTTGCCCAGAACCACACCAGCTATCTGGACTGGCTTCCACCGTTGTTAGCCGCACGTGAGCGGGGCCGTCGCATGTACTTCATGATCAAGGCGGAGATGGCCGATGTGAAGGCGGTCAACTACGTGATCAAGCACGCCAGGCTGATTCCGGTGGATCGCAGGACGGGACACGACGCTTTCGACGTGGCCGTGCGGCGGCTGCGCGAGGGCGAACTCATCGGAATGCATCCCGAGGCCACCATCAGCCGCAATTTCGAACTGAGGGAATTCAAAACCGGAGCAGCGCGGATGGCGCTCGACGCGCAGGTGCCGGTCATCCCCATAATTGTCTGGGGTGCCCATCGGATTTGGCCCAAAGACCATCCAAAGAAGGTGTTCCGCAACCAAGTTCCGATCACCGTGGCCGCAGGCCGGCCGCTGCCGCCCAAAGGGACCCCGGAGCAACTCAATGTCTCGCTGCGCAATGCGATGAATGAGTTGCTCTATCGAGTGCAGGCGGGGTATCCCCATCGCGATGGCGAGTACTGGGTGCCGCGGCGGCTGGGTGGCAGCGCGCCTAGCCAGGAAGACTCCAGGGCGATCCGATTGTCTGAATTGCAGGAGCGGGCGCTAAGGTACGGGACCGATGGCGTGACGCGACCGGGGCAAGAGCAAAGCGGATTGCACTGACGGCGCCGGCTGGCTCCGATGGACTGCGAAGGCGGATTGTCTTAGTGACGTCTCAGTGACAAACCCGATATTGCCGGCGCTCATCGCTTGCGACGTCGACGGCACGTTGTTCGACGAAAACGAAACCATCACCCCGCGCACCCGCGACGCGGTACGCGGTGCCGTCGACGCCGGTGCTCTGTTCGTCGTGGCAACCGGCCGTCCCCCGCGGTGGATACGTCCCGTCGTGGAGGCACTCGGTTTCGCGCCAATGGCGGTGTGCGCCAACGGCGCCGTCATCTATGACCCCGCGTCCGACCGGGTCGTGTCAGCGCGCACCCTGGCCGTCGACACCCTGGGCGAGTTGGCCGAGATCGCCACCCGCGCAATCCCGGGCGCGGGGCTCGCCGTCGAGCGGATCGGCGAGCGCGCCCATGACACGGCAACGCCACAGTTCATCAGCTCGCCGGGGTACGAGCATGCG
Organism: Mycobacterium sp.; assembly: GCA_036495965.1. Taxonomy (GTDB): domain Bacteria; phylum Actinomycetota; class Actinomycetes; order Mycobacteriales; family Mycobacteriaceae; genus Mycobacterium. The sequence continues at coordinate 31,924 of DASXMA010000161.1, read as the reverse complement.
TGGCTGAACCCGGACAACACCGAGGTGTCGATCGACGACCTGCTCAGCGCCCCGGCGATCAAGCTGCTGATCCGTAAGGCCGGTGCCCGCAGCGCGGACATGGCCGCCGAACTGACCAAGCACGTCGGCATCGAGGGCGACATCACCTACTCCACCAACAACGGGCTGGTGGAGATCGTCCCGTTGGGAATCAGCAAGGCCACCGGTGTGGAAGAGGTCGCCAAACCGCTAGGGATCGCCAATCACGAGGTGGTGGCCTTCGGTGACATGCCCAACGACGTGCCGATGCTGCTGTGGGCGGGTCGCGGCGTGGCGATGGGGAACGCCCACCCAGACGTGCGGGCTGCCGCCGATGAGGTCACCACGTCCAACAACGACGACGGGGTTGGGCGGGTGCTGGAACGCTGGTGGCGGTAGCGCCTAGGCGGCCGCCGGATGCGTTGGTAGCGAGAAGTGTTCCGGTGGCACCGTCGGGCCGCTCGGGGACTCGGTCGACAGCGGCGTCGTGATCCCGTCGACGACCTCGGTGACATTTCCGCTGAGCCGCTCGTAGTTCAAGGTCCCGTGCTGGAAGTTCTGCGTAATCTGCAGGGGCTCTTGTATTTCCGCGCTGGTCGGCAACCCGAGTGGGCCACGCTCGAAGCTCAGCGAGCCCCAGGCGTCGTAGATCGCACCGGTGACCGGCTGTGCCCCGGTATCGGGTGACCAGTACATAGCGCCCCTGGCGAAAGTGGCATAGCGGGCATCACCCTCGGCGCTGTCTTCCGGCGAGGTCGGTGCGCCCAGAACGCTATTCATGCCGCCGATCGCCTGCCAGTGCTCGTAGATCGCGCCGCCCTGCAGCGCCTTGATCAACTCCTCGGGCGGATCGTTGAAATGCGATGCGATATCCCGGATTTCGTCCATCAGCGCATAGGCGGCGTTCCCGGGGCAATCGGTGTTACCGACGTCGCGGTGGGTGAAGATAGTGGGCAGGTTCGCTATGGCGCCGGCCGGAAAGGTGGTGTAGTGGCTACCCGCTGACTCGAGTGCCACCGTGCCCTTGGGGTCGACGCCGTCCAGGCCCAGACGCCAGCCCAGCAGACGGCCAACGGTGCGAAGCTGAATCGGCGTCGGCGGCACGTCGTCGAAGTTGCCGATCATGGCCACACCCCAGGTGTTGCGGTTGAATCCGCCCGTGTGAAAGCCCTCGACCGCTTTGGTCAGTCCCCCGGCGCTGCCCTCGAACACCTGGCCGTATTTGTCGACCAACGCGTTGTAGGCGATGTCGCACCAGCCCAGCGTTTTGCTGTGATAGGTGTAGATGGCTTTGACAATCCCGGCCGATTCCAGCGGTGAGTAGTCATTGCTGCCCGCGGTGTGGTGAATGACCGCGGCGCGAATCCCGTTGTCGTACTGGGGGCTGCCGCATCGCAGCGATTCGTCGGCGCCCCATTCGGCTCGGCTGATGATGCTGGGTGCTTGTCCCGGCATCACGACCCCGGACGGTGGCGTCCAATGCGTTTTGGCCGGCGCTTGTGGCGGGGAGATGAGGATCGCGGAGATGTTCTGTCCGAAGGGCTGCTCCTTGGACACCGGCTTGTATCCCAAGCCGTCTTTCTCCGGCGGGTCGCTCGGTGGTACTGGTGGGGTCATCGGCGCATCCAGCGGGCGCGTGACCGCGATCTGCACGGTCGTGGTGGTGCCGACGAAGACCGGATCCGTGCTGCGGGGGCCCTCGGTTGGTCCGGGCGACTGGGCCGACCCGGCCAACCCTGCGCCGCTCGCAGCACCGCTGTCGGGTGCTGCGGTTTCATACTCGGTCTGATACCAGGGGCCCCACGATCCGTCGGGGCGCTTTGCGCGCACCCGTGTCGAGGTGCCGGCCAGGTCACCGGTGAGCGCGACCAACGAAAACGGCTTGTCCTGCGTGACTTCGCGAACCGTGACGCCGCCTCCGAGCCCGATCAGCGGCTGCTCGGTGAGCTGGGTGTCGCGAGCCGGAGGCGGGTCGTGTCCGCCACGGTCGTGTGTCGCGTCCGCGACTGCCGAGACGATGACGACGGTCGCCGCGATGGCGGTGAGCAACATCGTTGGCGCACGACTACGAGACGACACCAGCTGATGTTACGTGTGTTTCTATTGTTATTTATGAGGCGACACGATGTGCGTGCGGAAACTGCACGAAAACCTGTTCGACGGCACCGCAGAGATTTAGTTGCTGGACGGGTTGCTAGCTCCCGAATCCATTGACTCTGCGGTGCCGTCAGGTGACAGGTTCCCCGAAGCTCTAGACGGGAGGCAACGCTGGCGCGACAGCCGGCAGGGCACCCGCGGCTGCCGGGAGGGCCCCAGCCGCACCGGGCAGGGCACCCGCGAGACCCGGCAGGGCACCCGCAGCGCCCGGCAGGGCACCAGCGGCACCCGGTAGGGCACCCGCGACACCGGGCAGAGCACCCGCGGCGCCCGGTAGGGCACCCGCGACACCGGGCAGAGCACCCGCGGCGCCCGGCAGGGCACCTGCAGCGGCGCCGGGCGCAGCCGCGCCACCGTGAACACCCTGCATGATCGCCGGCATCACCAAGCCCTTGAGCAGGTCGATGGCCTGACCGGCACCTAGCTGGTTGGCGGCTTGCATCATGTCGTTGACGAGTCCGCCACCGCCACCGCCGCCATTGCCGCCGCCACCGCCGAGGCCGCCGGTGCCGATGGGCGACGCGCCGCCCAGTGTCGACGGGTCACCGAGGATCGGGTAGGTGCCGTCGGCACCGGGGTCCAAACCGGCCGGCGCGGCGCCAATCGGCACCTCGCTGGGAGCGACCCCTGGACCGCCCAGGCCCGGAGTGATCCCAGCCGGGCTGGTCAGGCCGGGGTTGGAAAGTGCGGGGTTCATCCCCGCACCCGGCGTGGTCGTCAGCGCACCGGGCGCGGTCAGCCCAGCTGTTCCAGGCATCATGCCCGGGTTCGTCATTCCCGGGCTGGCCAGACCCGGGCTGGCTAGCCCCGGTGTGCCAAGGCCCGGGCTGGTCAGACCTGGACTCGTCAGACCCGTAGTTCCCAGCCCCGGGCTGGTGAGGCCCGGGCTGGTCAGGCCCGTCGTGGTGCCACTGTTACCGCTCAACGCAGGCACCGGCGGCAAGTTGATGCCGAACTGCGACAGTCCCTGCGACAGCGCGCCCATCAGCTCGCCGGGCAGGTCGCTCATGACTGCCGCTTGCTTGAATTCGTGATGCTCGGGCGGCTTGCTGCCTGCAGTCGATTCGTAAACCAGGAAGTATGCGCAAGGACTCGCGACTGCCAGGGCGGCGACCGCGCTCATGGCTGTCGAAAGCTTGCGTCGGCGTCGGTTCGGCACGGAAGTCTCCTCATATCTGGACAACTATTTGAACTGCGTGTTGTGTCGGCGTGTCATGCCTGTCCTATCCGGCATGAACCACACACAGTTGATGGTACGAGTGAGATTCCTGTGACCAGAGTGGTGATATTGAATCGTGAGGCAATTGCGACCTTGGCCGCAATCTTGTGCTCGGCCCGTAGCGGCCATGCCCCGGTGGTCGGCCGCACAACTCGATAGCGTCGCCAAATCGGGTTACGCGATTCGGTCAGATACCCTAGGCAACCGATGACAGCTCGTTTCGACCTCTTCGTCGTCGGCTCCGGATTCTTCGGCCTGACCATTGCCGAGCGCGTGGCTACCCAACTCGGGAAGCGTGTGCTGGTCGTCGAACGGCGTCCGCACATCGGCGGCAACGCGTATTCCGAGGCCGAGGCCCAGACGGGCATCGAGGTCCACAAGTACGGCGCCCACCTGTTCCACACCTCTAATAAGAGAGTCTGGGACTACGTGCGGCAGTTCACCGACTTCACCGACTACCGGCACCGGGTATTCGCGATGCACAACGGGCAGGCATACCAGTTCCCGATGGGGCTGGGCCTGGTGTCGCAGTTCTTCGGCAAGTACTTCACTCCCTCCGAAGCGCGGCAGCTCATCGCGCAACAAGCCGCTGAGATCGACACCACGGATGCGCAAAACCTGGAGGAAAAGGCCATCTCCCTGATCGGCCGACCGCTCTACGAGGCGTTCGTCAAGGGGTACACCGCCAAGCAGTGGCAGACCGACCCCAAGGAACTGCCGGCGGCCAACATCACTCGGCTGCCGGTGCGCTACACCTTTGACAACCGATACTTCAGCGACATTTATGAGGGCCTGCCGGTCGACGGTTACACCGCGTGGCTGCAGAACATGGCCACCGACGATCGCATCGAGATCCGGCTGAACACCGACTGGTTCGATGTCCGGGATCAACTGCGCGTGCAGAGTCCGGAGGCACCTGTTGTTTACACCGGCCCGCTGGACCGCTATTTCGACTACGCCGAAGGCCGGCTCGGCTGGCGCACACTGGACTTTGAAGTCGAAGTGTTACCGATCGGGGATTTTCAGGGCACGCCGGTGATGAACTACAACGATCTCGACGTGCCCTACACCCGCATCCATGAGTTCCGTCATTTCCACCCTGAGCGGGACTACCCGGCCGACAAGACGGTGATCATGCGGGAGTACTCCCGGTTCGCCGAAGACGACGACGAGCCCTACTATCCGATCAATACCGAGGCCGACCGCGCCTTGTTGGCCGCTTATCGGGAGAGGGCGAAGTCCGAGACCGCGTCATCGAAGGTATTGTTCGGCGGCCGGCTGGGCACCTACCAGTATCTGGATATGCATATGGCCATTGCCAGCGCACTGAACATGTACGACAACATCCTGGCGCCGAACCTGCGCGACGGCATGCCACTCGAGGAAGGCGCGCGCGGATGACTGCCGTGAGCCTGCTGGCCCGAATAATCCTGCCGCGTCCGGGTGAGCCCCTCGACGTGCGCAAGCTCTACCTGGAGGAGTCGACCACCAATTCCCGACGCGCGCATGCGACGACCCGCACCTCAGTGCAGATCGGTGCGGAGTCCGAGGTCTCGTTTGCGACCTACTTCAATGCCTTCCCGGCCAGCTACTGGCGGCGGTGGTCGATCTGCAAGTCGGTGGTGCTCCGCGTCGAAGTGACCGGATCCGGTCGTGTCGACGTTTACCGGACAAAGGCCACCGGGGCGCGCATTTTCATAGAGGGCCGCAACTTCGCCGGCTCCGATGATCAGCCGGTCATCGTCGAGATTGAGGTCGGACTGCAACCGTTCGAGGACGGCGGCTGGATCTGGTTCGACATCACCACTGATACCAAGGTCAGCCTGCTCAGCGGTGGCTGGTATGCGACCGAGCCCGCCCCGGGCAAGGCCAACATCGCCGTCGGCATCCCCACGTTCAACCGCCCCGCCGACTGTGCCAACGCGCTGGCCGCGCTCACCGCGGATCCGTTGGTGGATGAGGTGATTGGTGCGGTGATCGTGCCGGATCAAGGTGTGCGCAAAGTGCGCGATCACCCGGACTTCCCCGCCGCGGCAGCCCGGCTGGGCAGCCGGCTGTCCATCCATGACCAGCCCAACCTCGGCGGGTCTGGCGGCTACAGCCGGGTGATGTACGAGGCGCTGAAAAACACCGATTGCCAACAGATTCTGTTCATGGACGACGACATCCGCATCGAGCCGGACTCGATTCTGCGGGTGTTGGCCATGCATCGCTTCGCCAAGAGCCCGATGCTGGTGGGCGGCCAGATGCTCAACCTGCAGGAGCCGTCGCACCTGCACATCATGGGTGAAATGGTGAACCGGTCGAACTTCATGTGGACCGCCGCGCCGCACACCGAATATGACCACGACTTTGCCGAATATCCGTTGAACGACAAGAACACTCGAAGCAAACTGCTACACCGCCGCATCGACGTCGACTACAACGGCTGGTGGACGTGCATGATCCCGCGGCAGGTGGCTGAAGAGCTGGGACAGCCGCTGCCGCTGTTCATCAAATGGGACGACGCCGACTACGGCCTGCGGGCCGCCGAGCACGGATATCCGACCGTCACGCTGCCCGGCGCAGCGATCTGGCACATGGCCTGGAGCGACAAGGACGACGCGATCGACTGGCAGGCCTACTTCCATCTGCGCAACCGGCTGGTGGTCGCGGCGATGCACTGGGACGGTGACGTCACCGGCCTGGTCCGCAGTCACCTGAAGGCAACGCTGAAACACCTTGCCTGCCTTGAGTATTCGACGGTGGCTATCCAGAACAAGGCAATCGACGACTTTCTCGCCGGCCCCGAGCACATCTTCTCGATCCTGGAATCCGCGCTGCCCGAAGTGCACCGGATGCGCAAGGAATACCCGGATGCCGTTGTCCTGCCGGCTGCGAGCGAGCTGCCGCGGCCGTTGAAGCGCAGCAAGGCGATGAATCCTCCGCTGAACCCGATTTCCATCAGTTACCGGCTGGCTCGCGGGATAGTGCACAACCTCAGGGTCGCCGATCCGGCCCACCACCAGCGCCCGGAGTTCAACGTGCCGACCCAGGACGCGCGCTGGTTCCGGTTATGCACGGTTGACGGGGTGACCGTGACGACGGCCGACGGGTGCGGTGTGGTCTATCGACAGCGCAATCGACGCAAGATGTTCTCGTTGCTGTTCAAGTCGCTGCGCCGTCAGCGTCAGCTGTTGAGCCGGTTCGACGAGATGCGCCGGGTGTACCGGGGCGCGCTGCCCGTGCTGTCCAGCAAGCAGAAGTGGGAGACGGCGTTGCTGCCATCAGCAAAGCATGGCTGAATCCCCTCTTTCAGGGGCGCCGCGCGGCGAAGTCGCCGCAATGGTGGCCGTTCAGTCGGCACTGGCTGACCGTCCCGGGGTGCTGACTACGGCGCGGGGACTGTCCCACTTCGGAGAGCACAGCATCGGCTGGGTGGCCGTGTCGCTGCTCGGTGCGGCGTTGGCGCCGCGCCAACGCCGGGACTGGCTGGTGGCCGGGGCCGGCGCGCTCGTCGCACACGCGGCCGCCGTGCTGATCAAGCGGCTGGTGCGACGCAACCGGCCGAACCATCCCGCCGTCGCGGTGAATGTCGGCACGCCCAGCCAGCTGAGCTTCCCGTCGGCGCATGCCACCTCGACCACGGCCGCGGCAATCCTGATGGGCCGCGCTACCGGGCTGCCGCTGCCCGTGTTGCTCGTCCCTCCGATGGCGCTGTCGCGGATACTGCTGGGGGTGCACTATCCCAGCGACGTAGCCTTCGGCATCGGGCTCGGTGCCGCCGTCGCGGGGATCGCACGCCGAGCGCGGGAGGCGCGGCCGAATGAGTGAAGACGTGGTGACCGGACCGCCGGCCAACGTGATCATCGGGGTGGTCAAGGCGATCCGCCCGCGGCAATGGGTGAAGAACGTAATCGTGCTAGCCGCGCCGCTGGCCGCGTTGGGCGGGGCTGTCCGCTACGACTACGCCAAGGTATTGACCGAAGCGTCGGTAGCCTTCGTGGTGTTCAGCCTGGCGGCCTCGTCGATATACCTGGTCAATGACGTGCGCGACGTCGAGGCCGACCGGGAACACCCCACCAAGCGATTCCGGCCAATCGCGGCCAGTGTGGTGCCCGTGTGGCTGGCCTACTGTCTGGCCGCGCTGCTGGGTGTGGCCTCGCTGGCCATTGCGTGGTGGCTGACGCCGAACCTGGCGCTGGTGATGGCCGTCTACATCGGGATGCAGCTCGGTTACTGCTTCGGCCTCAAGCACCAGGCGGTAATGGACATCTGCATCGTGTCGTCGGCCTATTTGCTCCGGGCCATCGCCGGGGGTGCGGCCACCAATATCCCGTTGTCGCAGTGGTTTTTGCTTTTCGTGGCGTTCGGGTCGCTTTTCATGGTGGCCGGCAAGCGCTACGCCGAACTGCAAGTCGCCGAGCGCACCGGCGCGGCGATCCGCAAGGCGCTGGAGAGCTACACCAGCACCTACCTGCGATTCATCTGGACGTTGTCGGCCACCGCGGTGGTGGTGTGCTACGGGCTGTGGGCGTTCGAGCGCGACCACCATTCGGGGTCCTGGTTCGCCGTGTCGATGGTCCCGTTCACCATCGCGATCCTGCGCTACGCGGTCGACGTCGATGGCGGGCTGGCCGGAGAGCCCGAAGACATTGCGCTGCGTGACCGGGTGTTGCAGCTGTTGGCGCTGGCGTGGATCGCAACAGTCGGAGCCGCCGTTGCCTTCGGCTAGCCCCCAACTGAGTGCCCTGAAGATGGGGGGGATGCGCCGTCGGGCAGTGGTCAGGCGGGTCAGCCGGCCGGTGTTCCCGTACGACAGCGTGGTCCGGGTCAGCCTGTGGATCAGCGTGGCGGTGGTCGCCGTGCTGTTCGGATGGGGCAGCTGGCAACGACGCTGGATCGCCGACGACGGACTGATCGTGCTGCGCACGGTGCGCAACCTGCTGGCCGGCAACGGGCCGGTCTTCAATCAGGGCGAGCGCGTCGAGGCGAACACCTCTACGGCGTGGACCTATCTGATGTACGCGGGAAGCTGGGTCGGCGGCCCGATGCGCATGGAGTACGTGGCGCTGGTCCTGGCTCTGGGGCTGTCCGTGCTGGGCGTGGCACTGCTGATGCTGGGTACCGGCCGCCTGTACGCACCCAGCTTGCGGGGCACCAGGGCGGTCATGCTGCCCGGCGGCGCGTTGGTCTACATCGCGCTGCCACCCGCGCGTGACTTCGCCACCTCCGGTCTGGAAAGCGGCTTGGCACTGGCCTATTTGGGGTTGCTGTGGTGGATGATGGTCTGCTGGGCGCAGCCACTGCGGACCCGCCCGGACAACCAGGTGTTCATCGGTGCGCTGGCCTTCGTCGCGGGGTTCAGCGTTCTGGTGCGGCCCGATTTCGCGCTGATGGGCGGGCTGGCGCTGATCATGATGCTGATCGCGGCCCGTACCTGGCAGCGTCGCGTGCTGATCGTGGTGGCGGGCGGATTTCTGCCGGTCGCCTACGAGATCTTCCGGATGGGCTACTACGGCCTGCTGGTGCCCGGTACCGCTCTGGCCAAGGACGCCGCCGGCGACAAGTGGTCCCAGGGCATGATCTATCTCTCGAACTTCAACGCGCCCTACGCAATATGGGCGCCGGCGGTACTGCTTGTGCCACTGGGACTGCTGTTGATGGCAGCACGTCGCCGGCCGTCGTTCCTGCGCCCTGGGCTGGCGCCTAACTACGGCCGGGTGGCTCGCGCGGTGCAAAGCCCGCCGGCGGTGGTGGGTTTCGTCCTCGTGAGCGGTCTGCTGCAGGCGCTGTATTGGATTCGGCAAGGCGGCGACTTCATGCACGCACGAGTGTTGCTGGCACCGCTGTTTTGTTTGCTGGCCCCGGTGGCCGTCATCCCGGTCGTCATTCCCGACGGCAAGGTTTACTTGCGCGAGACCGGGCTCTGGCTGGCCGGTGCGGCCGGGGTGCTGTGGCTGGGCGTCGCGGGCTGGTCGCTGTGGGCAGCAAACTCGCCCGGGATGGGTGACGACGCTACCCACGTCACCTATTCCGGAATCGTCGATGAGCGGCGCTTCTATGCCCAGGCCACCGGGCAGGCACACCCGTTGACCGCCGCCGACTACCTCGGCTACCCGAGGATGGCCGCAATCCTGACAGCGCTCAACAACACCCCCGACGGGGCGTTGTTGCTGCCGTCCGGCAACTACACGCAGTGGGACCTGGTGCCGATGAAGAAGCCACCGCCGCCGGCGCCGGGAAGCCCACCGAGCGACACGACGCCCGAAAAACCGCAACACACAGTATTTTTCACCAACTTGGGCATGGTCGGCATGAACGTCGGGCTCGATGTCAGGGTGATCGACCAAATCGGGCTGGCGAACCCAATTGCGCAACACACGGCGCGACTGAAACACGGCCGGATCGGGCATGACAAGAACCTCTTCCCGGACTGGGTGATCGCCGACGGCCCGTGGGTGAAGCTCTATCCGGGTATTCCCGGCTATCTGGACGCGAATTGGGTCGCCCAAGCGGTCGCGGCGCTGCAATGCCCCGAAACCAAGGCGATGCTGAGCTCGGTGCGTGCCCCGATGACGCCACACCGTTTCTTCTCAAACGTCTTGAATTCCTTCAAATTCACCCAGTACCAGATCGACCGCGTGCCGCTCTACGAGCTCGCCAGGTGCGGTCTCCCGGTGCCCGAGGCAATCCCGCCGCCGCCCCGTGAGTGAGCCACTCGGCAGATTTTTTTCGACAGATCTCAAACCGATCGCCGTTCTCCGGCACGGCAGATTGACAGCAAAATCACATTTACAGCGCCACCAGTGCGCCACGCCGGGCAGGCACATGCGGAAATGTCCGTTTCGGCTGCCCTGTTCAGCCGGAAAAACACCAGAAATGACGGCCCGCTGACGGTTTGCGGGCCTTCTCGATGAGAGCGGACACCCGATGTTGTGGTTGACTACACGGGCACTGCTGCGTCCAACGCATGCAGTCCGGACTCAATCGATGGTGCGCGGGGACGAAGGATGCGCCCGAAAGGATGAGGAAGCAAGGATGAAGCTTGTTGACAGAGTTCGCGGTGCTGTGGCGGCCATGCCGCGCCGGCTCGTGGTGGGTGCTGTTGGTGCAGCCCTGCTGTCGGGCCTGATCGGCGTCGTGGGGGGCTCGGCGACGGCTGGGGCGTTCTCTCGCCCGGGTCTGCCGGTGGAGTACTTGCAGGTGCCATCGGCCGGAATGGGCCGCGATATCAAGGTTCAGTTCCAAAGCGGCGGCGCCAACGCGCCCGCGCTGTATCTGCTTGACGGCATGCGCGCACAGGACGACTTCAACGGCTGGGACATCAACACCCCCGCGTTCGAGTGGTACAACCAGTCGGGCCTTGCCGTGGTCATGCCGGTCGGCGGGCAGTCCAGCTTCTACTCCGACTGGTACAAGCCCGCCTGCGGTAAGGCCGGCTGCACCACCTACAAATGGGAAACCTTCCTGACCAGCGAGCTGCCGCAGTACCTGTCGGCGCAAAAGCAGGTCAAGCCGACCGGCAGCGCCGCTGTCGGTCTGTCGATGGCCGGGTCATCGGCGCTGATCTTGGCGGCCTACCACCCCGACCAGTTCGTCTACGCCGGCTCGCTCTCGGCGCTGCTGGACCCATCCCAGGGCATGGGGCCGTCGCTGATCGGCCTGTCCATGGGTGACGCCGGTGGCTATAAGGCCGCCGACATGTGGGGTCCGAAGGAAGACCCGGCGTGGGCGCGCAACGACCCGTCTCTGCAGGTCGGCAAGCTGGTCGCCAACAACACCCGCATCTGGGTGTACTGCGGCAACGGCAAGCCGTCAGATCTCGGTGGCGACAACCTGCCCGCGAAGTTCCTGGAGGGCTTCGTGCGGACCAGCAACTTGAAGTTCCAGACCGCCTTCAACGCCGCCGGCGGTCACAACGCGGTGTGGAACTTCGACGCCAACGGCACCCACGACTGGCCGTACTGGGGCGCACAGCTGCAGGCGATGAAGCCTGACCTGCAGGCGACGCTGGGCGCTACGCCGGGCGCCGGTCCTGCCACTGCTGCTGCTACCAATGCCGGTAGCAGCCACGGCACGGGCACGTAGTAAGCAGCTAAAGGCAACGCCACTAACGGCGGCGATCCTTCGGGGTCGCCGCCGTTAGCCGTTTACGCCACCCATCGGGTGTGGCCCATTTCACTACCCTGCGGGGCGGCCATCCCGCGCTGCTGGTTAATGTGCTCACAGCGACTAGACGATGGAGGGTGGACATGAGGGGCATACCGGGTCTGTCAGCGCTGCTACGGGTGTTCTGCGTTGCCGCACTATCGGTCGGGTTGGGCAGTGTGGCTCTGGCGCCAGGAACCATGGGCAAAGCCAAGGCAGCGGGTTACGAGAGCCTGATGGTGCCGTCGGCGGCGATGGGCCGTGACATCCCGGTGGCGTTCCTGGCCGGCGGGCCGCACGCCGTGTATCTGCTGGATGCCTTCAACGCCGCCCCGGACGTCAGCAACTGGGTCACCGCCGGTAACGCGATGAACACACTGGCCGGCAAGGGGGTCTCGGTGGTGGCACCGGCCGGTGGCGCGTTCAGCATGTACACCAACTGGGAGCAGGACGGCAGCAAGCAGTGGGACACCTTCCTGTCCAACGAGCTGCCCAGCTGGCTGGCCGCCAACAAGGGCCTGGCCCCCGGTGGCCATGCCGCTGTCGGCGCTTCGCAGGGTGGCTACGCCGCGATGGCGCTGGCCACCTTCCACCCCGACCGCTTCGGCTTCGCCGGCTCGCTGTCGGGCTTCCTGTACCCGTCGAGCACCAACTACAACGGCGCCATCCTGGCCGGTCTGCAGCAATTCGGCGGCGTCGACGGCAACGGAATGTGGGGCGCCCCGCAGCTGGGACGGTGGAAGTGGCACGACCCGTGGGTGCACGCCTCGCTGCTGGCCCAGAACAACACCCGGGTATGGGTCTACAGCCCGACGAATATGGGTGGCGATGATGCCGCGATGATCGGCCAAGCGGGGGCGGCGATGGGCAGCTCCCGGGAGTTCTACTCGCAGTACCGCAGCAACAACGGGCACAACGGTCACTTCGACTTCCCTGCCGGTGGTGACAACGGCTGGGGCTCGTGGTCGGGGCAGCTGGGCGCGATGTCGGGCGACATCGTCGGCGCCATCCGCTGATCGGAGAACCTCCGGCAACACCCGGGCGCCGCTAGTGGCATCCGGAGGACGGGCAGTGCCTCCGCAGCGAGCCGGTACCGTGTAGGGGGTGCAGCAGAGGGCGGGGACGGCCGCGTCGCTGCGATCGACTGACTCTGCTAGCGGGAGAACATGACCACCAAAGCCCAGCGTAAACGCCGGCGACTGCTCGCGTGGATCGCTGCCCTCTCGATGGCCGGCGTCGTATTGCTGGTCATCGTCGCCGTGGTCATCATGCTGCGCAGCCCCTCGTCGCCGCCCAGCGCCGTGCCGCCGGGCGTGCTGCCCCCGTCGTCAACGACAACCCACCCGCACAAACCCCGGCCCGCCTCTCAAGACGCTTCCTGCCCCGATGTGCAAGTGGTCAACGTTCCGGGTACCTGGGAGTCCGCCCCGCAGGACGATCCGCTCAACCCGATGCAATTCCCGAATGCGTTGCTACACACAGTAACTGGTCAGATTTCTCAGCAGTTCCCCTCCGCCCGGATGCAGACATACACCACCCCTTACACAGCGCAGTTCCACAATCCACTCAGCTCCGACAAGCAGATGTCCTACAACGAGAGCCGGGCCGAGGGCACCCGCGCGACCGTCCAGGCGATGACCGACATGAACAACAAGTGCCCGTTGACCAGCTACGTGCTGATGGGCTTCTCGCAGGGCGCGGTGATCGTGGGCGATGTCGCCAGCGATATCGGCAACGGCCGCGGTCCGGTTGACGACGATCTGGTGCTGGGTGTGACGTTGATCGCCGACGGCCGTCGCCAGCAGGGTGTGGGCAGCGACATCGGACCCAACCCGCCGGGCGAGGGCGCCGAGGTGACCCTGGCCGAGGTGCCGGTGCTGTCGGGTCTCGGTTTGACCATGACCGGTGCGCGACCAGGGGGTTTCGGCGCGCTCAACGACAAGACCAATGAGATCTGCGCGCCGGGCGACCTCATCTGCGCCGCCCCGGACGAGGCGTTCAGCGTCGCCAACCTGCCGGCCACGCTGAACACACTGGCCGGCGGCGCCGGCCAACCGGTGCACGCCCTGTATGCCACCACGCAGTTCTGGAACTTGGACGGGGCCCCGGCGACGGATTGGACGTTGAACTGGGCGCATGGGCTGGTCGACAACGCGCCGCATCCCAAACACGGGTGACATGGCCGCGAGGTAGGCGAATCCGTGATGCGATCGGCGGTACCTTGTGATTTGGTCTGCCGCGCGCCGCCCCTTAACATTAAGAGAAAAGTAAGAGCATTGTGATTGTGACCCGTATGGGTCGAAGCTGGCACCTAACCGACGCTCGCCTAAGCATGCGCCGTGACAAGGCCGGCTCGCGCGCAGATATAACGTCGGAGCAGCCGACCGAATTGTGTTGTGACAGGAGAATCTGGCATGCCGTACCACAACCCGTTCATCGTCAACGGAAGAATCAAGTTCCCGGAGAACACGAACCTGGTTCGTCACGTTGAGAAATGGGCGAAGGTTCGTGGCGACAGGCTCGCCTACCGGTTTCTGGACTTCTCCACCGAGCGTGACGGTATCGCGCGCGACATCTCGTGGGCGGACTTCAGCGCCCGCAACCGCGCGGTGGGCGCCCGCCTGCAACAGGTCACCGAGCCGGGTGACCGTATCGCCATCCTGTGCCCGCAGAACTTGGACTACCTCGTCGCGTTGTTCGGCGCGCTGTACTCCGGCCGGATCGCGGTGCCGTTGTTCGACCCCGCTGAGCCGGGTCACGTCGGCCGTCTGCACGCTGTGCTCGACGACTGCACCCCCTCGACGATCCTGACCACCACCGAGGCCGCCGAGGGCGTCCGCAAGTTCATCCGCGCCCGCTCGGCCAAGGAGCGGCCCCGTGTCGTGGCCGTCGACGCGGTGCCCAACGAGGTTGCTTCCACCTGGGAGCTGCCGGTGGCCGACGAGAACACCATCGCCTACCTGCAGTACACCTCCGGCTCCACCCGCACCCCGACGGGCGTGCAGATCACCCATCTGAACCTGCCCACCAACGTTTTGCAGGTGCTGGTTGGACTCGAAGGCAAGGAAGGCGACCGCGGCCTGAGCTGGCTGCCGTTCTTCCACGACATGGGCCTGATCACCGCGCTGCTGTCACCGGTGCTCGGTCACAACTTCACCTTCATGACGCCCGCCGCGTTCGTGCGCCGTCCCGGCCGGTGGATCCGGGAGATGGCACGCAAACCCGAGGACGCACCGGACTGCGAGGTCTTCACCGTCGCGCCGAACTTCGCCTTCGAGCATGCCGCGGTGCGGGGGGTACCCAAAGACGGTGAGCCGCCGCTGGACCTGAGCAACGTCAAGGGGATCCTCAACGGCAGCGAGCCGGTGTCACCGGCATCGATGCGCAAGTTCTACGAGGCGTTTGCGCCATACGGTCTGCGGGAGACCGCGATCAAGCCGTCCTACGGTCTGGCCGAGGCGACGCTGTTCGTCTCGACCACTCCGATGGACGAGCCGCCAAGGGTGATCCACGTCGACCGGGACGAGCTGAACAGCCAGCGTTTCGTCGAGGTGCCCGCTGACGCGCCGAACGCCGTCGCGCAGGTGTCCGCGGGCGTCATCGCCGTTGACGAGTGGGCGGTCATCGTCGATCCCGACACGGCCAGCGAGCTGCCGGACGGCCAGATCGGCGAGATCTGGTTGCACGGCCAGAACTTGGGTGTCGGCTACTGGGGTAAGGAGGAGGAGACCAACCTAACCTTCCGCAACATCCTCAAGTCGCGCGTCAGCCAGTCACGCGCCGAGGGTGCCGCTGACGACGGGTTGTGGGTACGCACCGGCGACTACGGCACCTACTTCGATGACCACCTCTATATAGCGGGCCGCATCAAGGACCTGGTCATTATCGATGGCCGCAACCACTACCCGCAGGACCTGGAGTACTCGGCGCAGGAAGCCAGCCGGGCACTGCGCACCGGTTATGTAGCCGCCTTCTCGGTCCCGGCCAACCAGCTGCCCCAGGTGGTATTCGACAACCCGCACGCAGGCCTGAAGTTCGACGCCGAGGACACCTCCGAGCAGCTGGTGATCGTGGCCGAGCGCGCCGCCGGTTCACACAAGCTGGACTACCAGCCCATCGCCGATGACATCCGGGCGGCTGTCGCCGTTCGGCACGGCGTAACCGTCCGCGACTTGCTGCTGGTGCAGGCCGGGACGATTCCCCGTACCTCCAGCGGCAAGATCGGGCGCCGCGCCTGCCGTGCCGCCTACCTTGACGGCAGTCTGCGCAGCGGCGTCGGTTCCCCGACGGCCTTCGCCAGCGCAACTGACTGAATCAAGGAACCATGGCTGACACAGAACCTGACGCTCAGAACCCCGACAACACCGGAAACCCCGCCCCTTTGGCCGGCGGGGACCTGCCGGCGAAGAAGACCGACATGACGGTCCCCGAGATGCGGCAGTGGCTGCGCAACTGGGTGGGCAACGCAGTCGGACAGTCACCTGACAACATCGACGAGTCGGTCCCGATGGTCGAGCTGGGCCTGTCGTCACGCGACGCCGTGGCGATGGCCGCCGACATCGAAGACATGACCGGCGTCACCCTGTCGGTCGCGGTGGCGTTCCAGCATCCGACCATCGAGTCGCTGGCGACGCGGATCATCGAGGGCGAGCCCGAAATAGACACGGCCGCCGACGACAACATGGACTGGTCGCGCAAGGGCCCGGCAGAGCGCGTCGACATTGCGATCGTCGGCCTGTCCACCCGGTTCCCCGGCGACATGAACACCCCCGACGAGACCTGGCAGGCGCTACTGGAAGGCCGCGACGCCATCACCGACCTGCCCGAGGGCCGCTGGTCGGAGTTTCTCGAAGAGCCGCGGCTGGCACAGCGCGTCGCGAATGCCCGCACCCGTGGCGGCTACCTGAAGGACATCAAGGGCTTCGACTCGGAGTTCTTCGCGGTGGCCAAGACCGAAGCCGACAACATCGACCCGCAGCAGCGGATGGCGCTGGAGCTGACCTGGGAGGCGCTCGAGCACGCCCACATCCCGGCGTCGAGCCTGCGCGGCAAGGCCGTCGGCGTGTACGTCGGTGTCTCCAACAATGACTACAGCTTCCTGGCCATCTCCGACCCGACCGCCGCGCATCCCTATGCGATCACCGGTAACGCGACTTCGATCATCGCCAACCGGGTGTCCTACTTCTACGACTTCCGCGGGCCTTCGATCGCGGTCGACACCGCGTGCTCGAGTTCGCTGGTAGCGATGCATCAGGCCGTGCAGGCGTTGCGCAACGGCGAATGCGATGCGGCGGTGGCCGGCGGTGTTAATGCGCTGCTCACACCGGCGGTGACCCTCGGTTTCGACGAGATCGGCGCGGTTCTGGCCCCCGACGGCCGGATCAAGTCGTTCTCCTCGGACGCCGACGGCTACACCCGCTCCGAGGGCGCCGGCATGCTGGTGCTCAAGCGGGTCGACGACGCCCGCCGCGACGGCGACCAGATCCTTGCCGTGATCGCCGGCAGCGCGGTCAACCACGACGGCCGGTCCAACGGTCTGATCGCGCCCAACCAGGACGCGCAGGCCGACGTGCTGCGCCGGGCCTACAAGGACGCCGGCATCGATCCGCGCACTGTCGACTACATCGAGGCGCACGGCACCGGGACCGTCCTCGGTGACCCGATCGAGGCCGAGGCCCTGGGCCGCATCGTCGGCAGGGGCCGGCCCGCCGATCGGCCCGCGCTGCTGGGCGCGGTGAAAACCAACGTGGGCCACCTGGAGTCGGCGGCCGGTGTGGCCAGCATGACCAAGGTGGTGCTGGCGTTGCAGCACGACAAGCTGCCGCCGTCGATCAACTTCGCCGGACCCAGCCCCTATATCGACTTCGACGCCATGCGGTTGAAGGTCATCGATACCGCGACCGACTGGCCGCGCTACGGCGGCTATGCGCTTGCCGGGGTGTCGAGCTTCGGCTTCGGCGGGGCCAACGCGCACCTGGTGGTGCGCGAGGTCTTGCCACGTGACGTGGTGGAAAAAGAGGCGCGCGAACCCGGACCCGAGGCGCAGCCTGTTGCGGCGGCGGACGCTGCCGCGGAAGCGGCCGAGGCCCCCACGTTCGAAGGCCACTCGCTGCGATTCGACGACTTCGGCAACATCATCACCGACACACCCGCGGCCGAAGAGGAACAGCCCGAACTGCCGGGCGTGACCGAGGAGGCGCTGCGCCTCAAAGAGGTCGCGCTGGAAGAGCTTGCGGCGCAAGAAGATTCGCCGGAAGCCGTCAAGCCGGTAATCCCGCTCGCGGTGA
The DNA here is from genome assembly GCA_036495965.1 of Mycobacterium sp. Lineage (GTDB taxonomy): Bacteria > Actinomycetota > Actinomycetes > Mycobacteriales > Mycobacteriaceae > Mycobacterium. Next base: position 14,113 of record DASXMA010000161.1, on the reverse strand, counting down.
CGGCATTCTTGACCTCGCGCAAGAAGGCGGCGGCCGCCGAACTGGCGGACTGGATGGAAAGCCCCGAGGGCCAGGCGTCATCGCTGGAGTCGATCGGCCGGGCGCTGTCGCGGCGCAACCACGGCCGCTCGCGCGCGGTGGTGCTCGCCCATGACCACGACGAGGCCATCAAGGGTCTGCGGGCGGTCGCCGAGGGCAAGCAGCGGCCGAACGTGTTCAGCGTCGACGGGCCGGTGACCAACGGCCCGGTCTGGGTGCTGGCCGGGTTCGGCGCGCAGCACCGCAAGATGGGCAAGAGCCTCTATTTGCGCGACGAGGTCTTCGCCGAGTGGATCGAGAAGGTCGACGCGCTGGTCCAAGACGAGCTCGGCTACTCGGTGCTCGAGCTCATCCTCGACGACTCGCAGGACTACGGCATCGAGACCACCCAGGTCACCATCTTCGCGATCCAGATAGCGCTGGGTGAACTGCTCAAGCATCACGGCGCCAAGCCCGCCGTGGTGGTCGGGCAGTCGCTCGGCGAGGCCGCGTCCGCCTACTTCGCCGGCGGTCTGTCACTGCGCGACGCCACCCGGGCGATCTGCTCGCGCTCGCATCTGATGGGCGAGGGCGAGGCGATGCTGTTCGGGGAGTACATCCGGCTGATGGCGCTGGTGGAGTACTCCGCCGACGAGATCAAGACGGTGTTCTCCGACTTCCCCGGCCTGGAGGTTTGCGTCTACGCCGCACCCACGCAGACCGTGATCGGCGGGCCGCCCGAGCAGGTGGACGCGATCATCGCCCGCGCGGAATCCGAGGGCAAGTTCGCCCGTAAGTTCCAGACCAAGGGCGCCAGCCACACCTCGCAGATGGATCCGCTGCTCGGCGAGCTCGCCGCGGAGCTGCAGGGCATCAAGCCGATGAGCCCGACGGCCGGGATCTACTCGACCGTGCACGAGGGCAGCTACATCAAGCCCGGCGGCGAGCCCATCCACGACGTCGACTACTGGAAGAAGGGCCTGCGCCACAGCGTCTACTTCACCCACGGCATCCGCAACGCCGTCGACAGCGGACACACCACCTTCCTGGAGCTGGCGCCCAACCCGGTCGCGCTGATGCAGGTGGGGCTGACCACGGCGACGGCCGGGCTGCACGACGCCCAGCTGATCCCGACGCTGGCCCGCAAGCAGGACGAGGTCGAGTCGATGATCTCGACCATGGCGCAGCTGTATGTCTACGGCCACGACCTGGACATCCGGACCCTGTTCACCCGGGCCGGCGGTCCAGAGGGCTACGCGAAAATCCCGCCGACCCGCTTCAAGCGCAAGGAGCATTGGCTGGACGTGTCTTTCTCCGCAGGCAGCAGCTCAGTGATCATGCCGGGCGCCCACGTCGCACTGCCGGATGGCCGCCACGTCTGGGAGTACACGCCTCGGAAATTTACGGGTCTGGAGGCGACGACGGATCTGGTGGCGCTGGTGAAAGCCGCTGCGGCCGAAGTGCTTCCGGACGCGCAATTGGCCGCGGCGGAGCAGCGCGCGGTGCCGGGAGAGGGCGCCCGGCTGGTGACGACGCTGACTCGGCACCCGGGCGGCGCCTCGGTTCAGGTGCATGCCCGGATCGACGAGTCCTTCACGCTGCTGTACGACGCGCTGGTTGCCCGGACCGGTCAAGAGTCGGTGTTGCCAGCCGCGGTCGGCGCCGGCACAGGGATCGCGCCCTCAGCGGCGACGGTCGGTCAAACCGAGGCACCCGCAGCGGCGCCCGTCGAGGACCCGGACGCCGTAACAATGGCAGACAGCCTGACCAACCGCCACATACCGACCGGCATGACCAGATGGTCACCGGACTCCGGCGAGACCATCAGCGAGCGGCTGGGCATGATCGTGGGCGCTGCGATGGGTTACGAGTCCGAGGACCTGCCGTGGGAGGTGCCCCTCATCGAGCTGGGCCTGGACTCGCTGATGGCGGTGCGGATCAAGAACCGCGTCGAGTATGACTTCGACCTACCCCCCATTCAGTTGACGGCGGTGCGCGACGCCAACCTCTACAACGTTGAGAAGCTGATCGAATACGCGGTCGAGCACCGCGACGAGGTCGAGCAGCTGCACGCCTTCCAAGCGGCACAGACTGCCGAGGAGATCGCCGGAGCACAGGCGGAAATGCTCGGCGGCGCAACGCCGTCGTCCCTTGTCGCGCCCACGCCCGATCCGCAGGCCGAGCCGGAGACTCAAGCACCGCCGGCATCCGACGTGCCGATTCCGCCGCCGCCGACGGATCCGTCCGGCCCCGGGGGTCCTTCGGCAAACGGTGGACAGCCGAACCTGGCTTCGGCTCTAAAAGGGGCCGCCGAGGCCCTCAACCAGGAGGCGGTTGCCAAGGCCCTGAACTCCGACGTGCCGCCGCGCGATGCGGCGGAGCGGGTCACCTTCGCGACGTGGGCGATCGTCACCGGCAAGTCCCCGGGCGGCATCTTCAACACGCTGCCCAAGCTGGACGATGACACCGCCGCCAAGATGGCGCAGCGGCTTTCCGAGCGCGCCGACGGTCCCATCACTGCTGAGGACGTCCTGACGTCGGAGAACATCGAGGCGCTGGCCGACAAGGTGCGCAATTACCTGGATGCTGGGCAGATCGACGGATTCGTCCGCACCCTGCGGGCGCGACCTGAGGGCGATCACTCCAAGGTGCCGGTGTTCGTGTTCCACCCGGCGGGCGGCTCGACGGTGGTGTACGAGCCGCTGCTCAACCGACTGCCGACGGATACCCCGATGTACGGCTTCGAGCGGGTCGAAGGCTCGATCGAGGAGCGTGCGGAGCAGTATGTGCCGAAGCTGATTGAGATGCAGGGCGACGGGCCCTACATTTTGGCCGGCTGGTCGCTCGGTGGGGTGCTGGCCTATGCGTGCGCGATCGGGCTGAAACGGATGGGTAAGGACGTCCAGTGGGTCGGCCTGATCGACGCGGTGCGCGCGGGCGAGGAAATCCCGCAGACCAAGGAGGAGATCCGCAAGCGCTGGGACCGCTATGCCCGGTTCGCCGAGAAGACGTTCAACATCACCATTCCGGCGATCCCTTACCAACAGCTCGAGGAGCTGGACGACGAGGGCCAAATCCGGTTTGTGCTCGACGCCGTCAAAGAAAGCGGTGTGCAGATCCCGGCCGGGATCATCGAACACCAGCGCACGTCGTATCTGGACAATCGGGCCATCGACACCGCCCAGATCCAGCCGTACGACGGGCATGTCACCCTCTACATGGCCGATCGCTACCATGACGACGCGATCATGTTCGAGCCGCGCTACGCCGTCCGCAAACCCGACGGCGGCTGGGGCGAGTGCGTGTCCGACCTGGAGGTCGTGCCGATCGGCGGAGAGCACATCCAGGCCATCGACGAGCCGATCATCGCCAAGGTCGGCGCGCACATGACCCAGGCGCTGAATGGGATCGAGGCGGACCGCAACCGGCCAAGTGAGGTAAGCAAGTAGTGACGGAGATGGCGCCAGCTCCCACCCAGCACACCACAGCCGAGAAGCTGGCCGAGCTGCACGCTCGCCTTGAGTTGGCTAAAGAGCCGGGCGGTGAGAAGGCCGCCGCCAAGCGCGACAAGAAGGGCATCCCGAGTGCCCGCGCCCGCGTCCACGCGCTGCTCGATCCTGGCACGTTCTTGGAAGTCGGGGCGCTGGCCAAAACCCCCAACGACCCCAACGCCCTCTACGGCGACGGCGTTGTCACCGGCCACGGCATGATCGACGGGCGCCCGGTCGGGGTGTTCTCCCACGACCAGACGGTGTTCCAGGGCTCGGTGGGGGAGATGTTCGGCCGCAAGGTGGCCCGGCTGATGGAGTGGTGCGCGATGGTCGGGTGCCCGATCATCGGCATCAACGACTCCGCCGGCGCCCGCATCCAGGACACCGCAACCTCGCTGGCCTGGTATGCCGAGCTGGGCCGCCGCCACGAGCTGTTGTCCGGAATTGTGCCGCAGATCTCCCTCATTTTCGGGAAATGCGCTGGGGGAGCGGTATATTCGCCGATTCAGACTGATCTCGTGGTCGCGGTGCGCGACCAGGGGTACATGTTCGTCACCGGTCCCGACGTCATCAAAGACGTCACCGGCGAGGAGGTCAGCCTGGACGAGCTGGGCGGTGCCGACGCCCAGGCCCGATACGGCAACATCCACCAGGTGGTCGAGTCCGAAGCCGCCGCGTTCCAATACGTGCGCGACTTCCTGTCCTTCCTGCCATCCAACTGCTTCGACAAGCCGCCGATCGTCAACCCCGGGCTGGAGCCGGAGATCACCCCGACCGACCTGGAACTCGACTCGATCGTGCCGGACTCCGACAACGCGGCCTACGACATCCACGAAATCCTGCTGCGGATCTTTGACGACGGCGACTTCCTGGACGTTGCCGCGCAGGGCGGCCAGTCCATCGTCACGGGCTACGCCCGGGTCGATGGGCGTCCGGTCGGTGTGATCGCCAACCAGCCCATGCACCTGGCGGGGTCGATCGACAACGAAGCTTCCGACAAGGCCGCGCGGTTCATCCGGTTCTGCGACATGTTCGAGATCCCGCTGATCTTCGTGGTGGACACACCGGGGTTCTTGCCGGGGGCCGAGCAGGAGAAGAACGGAATCATCAAGCGCGGCGGGCGGTTCCTGTCCGCGGTGGTCGAGGCCGACGTGCCGAAGGTGACCATCACGATCCGTAAGTCCTACGGCGGTGCCTACGCCGTGATGGGGTCTCGGCAGCTGACCGCCGACTTCAACTTCGCCTGGCCCACCGCCCGCATCGCGGTGATCGGCGCCGAGGGTGCCGCGCAACTGCTGATGAAGCGGTTCCCCGACCCGACGACCCCCGAGGCACAGCAGATCAAGAAGGACTTCATCGAGGGCTACAAGCTCAACATGGCGATCCCGTGGACGGCCGCCGAACGCGGGTTCATCGACGCGGTCATCGACCCGCACCAGACCCGGCTGCTGCTGCGCAGGTCGCTGCACCTGTTGCGGGACAAGCAAATCTGGTTCCGCGTCGCACGTAAGCACAGCCTGCTTCCGCTCTAGGGTGCACAGGCGGCGCAGTCACACCGGTCACACCGGTATCGCCGAGCAGCGCGTTCATATGCGCGTCAGCGACCGGGGTAGCCCGAACCATGCGAGCACGCTGTTGTCGAAGCGCGTCATGGCGCAGATGCGGTCGCCGGTGAGGTCGAGGACATACAGACCCACCCCGTAGCTGATTCCGGTCGGGGTGCGCAGGTAGGCGCCGAACGCCGGCTGACCGTTGGCTCGCGTCGGCACGAGGTCGAACCTGCGACCCGCGTCGAAGAGAGACGCGCAGAACCGAGCGACGAGGTCGCGACCCTCGTATTCGAAAGGCATCGGTGGCATCGACATGAAGATGTCGTCGGTCAAAAGGGCCACCAACGCATCGAGATCGGCCGACTCCCACGCGTGGACGAACTTCGCCACGATCGCCTCCTCGGCGGGCGAGCCGCGGGCGGGTGGCGGTTGACGTTCGTCGGCCGTGGTGCGGCCGTGCCCCAGTCGGGCGCGTGCTCGCTTGAGGGCGCTCTTGATCGATTCGAGGGTCGAGTCGAGCATGTCGGCCACCTCGTTGGTGTGGAATCCGAGGACGTCGCGCAGGACGAGCACTGCGATCTGACGAGGCGGCAGGACTTGAAGGGCTGCAATGAAAGCCAGAGAGATGGATTCGGTTTGCTCGTAGCGAGCTTCCGGCCCAGGCGCCGCCTCGGTGGCACCGCCGATGAGGGCGTCGGGAAATGGCTCGAGCCAGACGACTTCACCGAGACGGGTTGGCTCGGGCGGTTCAACATTGGGCACGTCCCACTCCTTGGCCGGGCGTCGGCTTGCTGAGCGACGGGCGTTGAGGCAGCGGTTTGTGGCGATCCGTTAGAGCCAGGTGCGCAGTGAGGAGCGTCCCTCGAATCCTGCGATGCCTTGCCAGGCGGCCAGTAGCGTGTCCTGCAGGGTGTCTTCGGCGTCCTGCAAGGATCCGAGCATCGGGTAGCAGTGCACCTGCAGCTCCCGGCGGTACGGCTCGATCAGCTCCCGGAACGCTTCGCCGTCCCCGGCGCGTGCCCTGGACATCAGATCCCCGACCGGCACCCTCGCATCACCTCCTTCCGTATAGACACCGGCCCAACGGCACACGGGGCGGTGTCTCCATTAGTGGTAGCTGACAACGCCACCCAAAGGAGAACAAAGATGGGAAAGATCATCGTCAGCGAGAACGTCTCGCTCGACGGAGTCGTGCAAGACCCGACCGGTGACGAGGGCTTCAGGGTCGGCGGCTGGTTCGGCCAGATTCAAAACACGGACCATGAAGAGTGGGCCAAGGTCGAGCTCGACGAGGCGCTGGGCGCTGAGGCCCTGCTGCTGGGCCGGCGGACCTATGAGTTCTTCGGCGCGCGGTGGCCATCCCGCAGTGGTCAGTGGGCGGACCGATTGAACAGCCTGCCCAAGTACGTGGTGTCGGCGACCCTGCACGACCCGGATTGGAACAACACGACAGTACTGACAGGCGACGTCGTACACGAGGTCACCGCTTTGCGCCGAAAGGTCAACGGGCACATCGTCGTTTACGGGAGTTTCCAGCTGGTGCACACGCTGGTAGAACACGACCTCGTCGACGAGTTGCGGATGACAATCTTCCCGTTCGTGCTGGGCGTTGGAAAGCGCCTCTTCGGCGACACCAGCGGCAACAAACACTTGCGCCTCGTCGACACCCGTACCGTCGGTGACGGCTTGGTGCTCCTCACCTACCGGCCCGTTCGAGAGGCCTAGTGACCGCTAGATCTTCAACGCACCGTCCGCCAGCTCGTCGAACCGCCCCAACGCCTCGTCGGAGTCTGCGTCGATACCTCGTAGCGGCCCGCGCTCGGCGAGATATCGCTGCGCGTAGAGCCGGGCTACGAGTGCCTTGCGGTCGCCGCCACGGGTGGCCCGCTCCCACGCGGCCTGCTCGGTGAGCAACGCTGCGGCGTAGACCTCTCCCATGAACTGGGCCAGCGGAAACAGCCGCGCTTCGGCCACGCTGCTGTCGAGCTTGGCCCAAGCCGTGATCGCGGCGTCGAGATCCTCGATGCGGCGCGCCACCAGGCTGGTGGTTTCGTCGGCGTCGGAAACCGACACCGCGTCATGCAGACGCGCCAGCAGCGTCTCGTGTGCCCGCGTCTGCTCGATACCGCGCCGCACGTCGAGACAGAGGACGTTGTCGGGGCCCTCCCAGATGGTGTTCACTTGTGCGTCGCGCAGCAACCGGGCCACCGGCCAGGTCTCGATGTAGCCGTTGCCGCCGTGGATCTCGATTGCGTCCGACGCGGCCGTGATTCCCAGCCGGCACACCTTGAGTTTGGTGACGGGCACGGCAATGCGTTGGCGCACGCTTCGCGGCTGACGATGGTTGGTGGCCCCGGTGCCGTCGAAAACCATTGCCTGCGCTGCTTCGACGTCGACGATCAGCTCGGCCAGCTTGCGACGCATCAGCGGCTTGTCGATGAGCGCACCGCCGAACGCACGCCGCTGCCGGGCGTAGCACAGCGACTCGACCAAGGCGCGGCGCGCGTTACCGAGCCCGAACAACGCGATCCCGAGGCGCGCGGCGTTGGTCAGCTCCATCATGCGGCCCAATCCCTTGCCATCGGAGGGCCCCGCTGAACCTTCTGAGGCGCTCGGCTTCTCGGACAGCAGAAAGGCCTCGGCGTTGACGAACTCGACCTCGCCCGAGGCCACCGAGCGGGTGCCGAGCTTGTCCTTCAAACGCCGAACCCGCACACCGTTACGCGAACCGTCGCGTCGCGTGCGGAGCACGAGGAAATTGGCGACGCCGCGGGTCGAGTCTGGCGCGCCCTCGGGTTTGGCCAGTACGACGAACGCCTCCCCGGCGCAGTTGGACGCAAACCACTTGAAGCCGTTGAGCAGCCAGGCGGAGTCGTTGGGGTCATCTGCGCGTCGAGCCGTCGTCTCGAGCGCTCCGAGGTCGGAGCCGCCGGTGCGTTCCGTCAGCAGCTGCGCCGTCTCGCCCGCCCACTCGCCGGAGGCGAATTTGGCCAGAACGTGCTCTCGCACGTCGGGTGGTGCATAGGCGGCGACCAGCGACTGGACCATGCCTCCGCCGGTGCCGAGCGCACAGCCCATCCCGATGTCGGCCTGGTTGAGCAGATAGTTGGACGCGAACATCGCCAGCGACGAGTTCAGGTTGGCGGCGCGCGCTGCCGTGCGAAGTGCCTGCTGGGCATCCAGCACCGCGCGTTTGGACTGTGTGAACGATGCCGGCATGACGACCTGACTGATGTCGTGTCCCCAGCGGTCGTAGCGCTCGAGCCGTGGCGGGTTGCGGTCGGTCTCGTCGGCCCAGCGCGCTACCGGACCGCCCATCAGCTCACCCATTTGCGTCAGGTGGCGCTCAGCCAGCGTCAGCTCGTCGGGCTGCAGGTAGTAGGCCATGGTGAACTGCAGGGTGGGATCGGTGAGGTACCAATTGAGGCCCACGGCTCCGCGAAAGTTCTCCGTCTGGTAGCGCTGCGCCTTTTCTTCAGTGGAGAACGGCAGCCTGTCCACGGCCTCTACGTCGTAGTCGCTCATGCCGCGACGGTATTACAGCTGAAACTCCGGGTGAAGACGCTCAGCGCCGTGCGCCGGCCGGGCCGATGAATCCGGCGATTGCGTCGCCCACCGCAGTGGCGCCAAAAGCGGTGGGGTGTAGGGGAACCGCGGGATCCTTCACCCCATATCCCTCGAAGAAGCGGTCAGCCGGCGGGGCGCAGATGTCGTGGCCCCGCGACATCGGCCGGATGTCGAAGTAGTCGATTCCCTTGTCGGCGGCAAGTACGCGTTGCCGGTCGTCGAGCTCGTTGAGTTTGGCCTGCAAGTAATCCGAGTCGTGCGGCAATACCGGCTGCCCGGGAAAGCATCCACCGGGCCGCATCAGGGTTCCGTACCCCACGACAACGATCCGTGCATTCGGCGCCTCGGCACGAACCTCGTCGATCAGCATGCTCCACACCCGGACATGCCCGTCGATCGCCGCCGAAATGCGGTCGACGTCGCCGACCACGAAACCCCCGGTGCACGGCGCCGGGTTGGGGGATTTGACCTCGCACCCCTCTGCGTCGGCGGCCAGCCCGACGTCATTGGCCCCGATGGTGATCGTGATCAGGTCGGTGCTCGCCCGGACCGCGTCGATCTGGCGTCCGATCATCCCGTTCTTCGTCTGTTGCGAGCGGTCGGCGATGTCTCCGGTGGTCGCGCCGGTACAGGTGACATCGCTGAATTTGGTCGCCGTGAGCCGCCGCGCCAACACCGAGGGGTAGTCGTTGGTCGACTTGCGGCATCCGGTGGGTGGCGCGGGGTCCGGCACGCCAGGCGCGGCGGCCATGGAGTCGCCCAGTGCGACATAGTTCAGCCGGCCGGGCGGCGGGCTCGCCGTGGGCGGGCCGGCGCAAGCGACCGCCACGGCGCCGACCAGCGATGCGAGGCACAGGCGCGTCGAGACCATATACCCCACTGTTTCATCCCGCCCTGGTCCGCTGTGTCGGTGTCGCCGCAAGCGGGGGGAAATCGGAGTCCTCGACGAAGATCAGCGCCGGCTTATACAGGCACCACAAACTCAGAGGTGTAGACCTCGGCCGGATTATGCGAGTGCGCGGCCGGCCGCTCGATAATCACCCAGACGCCCGTGGTGCCCTGCCGAATGGTGTCCTGAATAGTCGCGGTTCCGCCACCGGCGGCGTCGGTGTCCATTCCGGTAAAGGCGGTGCCGGGATCCCCGGGCCCGCAAGTAGCCGACGACGGGAGGGGTTCCTGAATCAGGCCGACGTCGAAATGGGTGCCAGGCTCGGGGGTATCCGCCAGATGCACTTCCGCGATCACTCTTGACCCGGCCGTATGTATCACGGCCGAGCCGCTACCGAGGACGGGGCGCGGCACCGCCGGCCCCTCGGCCACAAGGCTGAAATCGCAACGCCGAAGATCGCTGTCCATGCCGACCCTAGTGCCGCCCTCGGCGGCGGCCTTGACTATTTCAAATGTCGCCGCCGGCGCGATCACCACAGTCAGTGTTGCTGCGCATGCCCCCAGGCGTGTCACTGTGTGCATCGGGCCACCTTTTACCTTTGTGTTAGTTCCCTCACAAGGGAAGTAGATATTCACCCGACGCGGCCGAAATTAAACCTCCGGCAATGAATTACTGGAACGTAAATTAGTACCGTTATTTGACCGATGACGAATTACTGGCGCGCGGAATTCAAAAACCCCATGCAATGCAAGCGCTTTCGCGTGATGCTAGGGCTTAATCCGGATCTCACCCGGCGACCACCAACCGCTGCGGATGGCCGTGCCCAGATCGAGTTGCGCGGGATGGGCGTCGTCGGCGACGGTGTCGAACTTGCGCAACGAACCCCAGTCGCGGCCCCAGTCGCGGGACAGGTAGGTGGACATCACGTGGGCCCGCAGTAGCAAGTCGGTGATGCCCAGCAATCCGCCGTTGACGCCGTCCTCCCAGGTGTCGGTGTCCTGCTTCTTGGCGTTGTAGTCCGGCGTGATGCGGAACTTCGGGATCTCGGTGACGCCGTTGGCGTGCAGCATCGGATGTTGGCACGGGAACGCCAGCCCAACCGCCCAGTCCATCAGCACCGGCCGCGACGAGCCGACGTACTCCTGCAGGGAACGCAGTTCCGGCACCCGCGGTGGGGTCACCGCGATCCAGTCCTCTGGCGTCAGGGAGAGATCTTCGGCCACCACCCGGACCGCAACCGCGTCCGCGGGCATCTTGTCTCGGGCGAAGCGCAGATTGCGCCACGCCTTCGGCTGTTCCCCGTTCAGGTCGTAGGGCACCATCCGCCCGGCCGGCAATATGTCACCGCCGGGGCCGGGCTTGCCGTACTCCAGCACCACGGTCTGCCCGGAGGTGTGGCCGTGCAGCACGCTGTTGCCCGCGATCGTGCCCGCGGCGGTCACCACCAGCAGGGGATGCCCGTCGTCGGGTTTGGGCAGCTGGTACCACGCCGAGGTGAGTCTGCTCTGCTGTTGCGGACCGGTGGTGTAGCTCCCGGCCAGCGGAACCTGGTCGGGGTTGAGGCCATAGGGCAGCGGCACCAGGGATCCGTTGATGCCCGGCGTCTTCAGCTTGGTCGGCGCGCGCCAGTCGTACGCGTACCAGTCGTAGTCGGTGCCGGGCTGCGGCACCGACGTTTCCTGAACCGCCTCGGCCACGGTATGGTCCGGTACGCCATTGGGGGTGAACCCCGTTGGACCGATGCCGCCGAGGGGACCCAACGGGCCGTAATTGCCGGGCTCTCCTGTCTTAAGGGGCGCCATGAAGCCGGCGTTGCTGTCCGGCTCGACGAGCACGTCGTCGGCCAGTGCGCAGCCCCCGACGAATTCGCGCAAGTTGGCCCAGCCATTGGAGTAGGTGGGGTACTGGCGCACGATTCCGGCGATCATCGATGCGATGAACACCAGGGCCATGAATCCGGCCGCGATCGGCACCGGCGCTGCCGTTACTGCCCGCGCCAGCCGGCCCTCGCCGTGATCCCGCGACGCGAAGTGCAACCAGATCGCCCAGAGTGCGGCGATGGCGAACAGGATGAAAAAGATTGTGCTGATGGTGATTCCGGCGAGCCTCGGCATGGCGCTGTTGAACGGGACGCCGTAACTGGAGACGTACCACCAGCCGTTGAAGGTGGCGAAACAGAGCGCCAGCACGAACAACACCGCCGCCACGAACGCCATCCGGTTGCGTGACCAGCGCAACACCTTCGGTGACACCAGCACCGTGGTCAGTGCGGCCATCGCCGCGCCCACCGCGGCGAACAGCCCGAAGTGGTGCACCCACTTCGTCGGCGTGAACATCAGGAAGAACATGGTGCCGAAGATGACACCTATCAGCCGCCACGCCGGGCCGCGTGCCACACCCGGGATTCGCTTGCGCCGCAACATGATGAACGCGGCAGTGAACAGGCACAGCGCGGTGATCAGGAAGCCGAATCGGCGCGACAACGAACCGTCGACGGTGGGCAGGAAGAGGTAGTAGTAGCGCAGGTTCTCGGTGTACCAAGCCTGGCTGGGCCCGATTGCGGTGCGAATCCTGGTGGCTTCCAACACGGTTGACAGGGTCTGGTCGGCGAACACCACGGTGAGGATGACGAAGCCGGCTGCCAGCATCGGGGCCACCAGCGGCCAAGTGCCGACCACGCGATGGCGGTGCACCAAAATTCGCAGGATTGGACGGCCACCGGCGACCAGCGCGGCCACCGCGATCAGGCCGGTGGGCTGCACCCCGAGGGTGAACGCGGCGGTCACCACTGCCAGCGCCGCCGGCGTCAGCCGGGAGGCGCACATCGACCTCTCGATCAGCACCCAGGTGATCAGTGAACCGAGCGCGATGATGGCCTCGGGGCGGAGACCGTTGTTGAACGGCATCCACGCGGTCAGCAGCACCATGCCCGCCGCCCAGTTCGCGGCCCTGCTGGATGTCACCGCCGGCCCCAGCCGGGGCAGCACCTCACGCGACAGCAGCAGCCAGCACACCAGTCCGGCGACCAGGTCCGGCAACCGCATCCAGAGGCTGTCGTCACTGACGTGGGTCATCAGCGCCAGCAGGTTGTAGTACCAGCCGAACGGGTCCTCCGGGCTGCCGAACCAGCGGAAGTAGTTGGACATGTAGCCGGCGTGGTCGGCGACCCGGGCCATGCCCAGGATGTAGCCGTCGTCGGACGAATTCGCGCCGATCAGGTGCCACAGCAGGAACCCGAATATCACCGTGGCATCGACTAGCGTGAACTTGCGCCAGCGGGTCGGGATCCATCGGTGCATCCGGCGGCCGTCCAGCTGGTCCAGGCGCCACAGCGCGACCAGCGCGACGATGGTGGACACGATCGCCAGCACCATCGCAACAAGTTTCAGTGTCGTCGGGGTGGTGGAGAACCGGGTGTCGATGGTCGCCGAGAGCTTCAGCCCGGGCGGCGCGGGCCCGGTGAGATCGGTGAACACCCCTACGATCTGCGGGCGCAAGTTGGGGTCGGGGAAACCACCGCGCACCGGTCTGCCCGACGGATCGGTCAACCCGACGAAGGTAGCGAAGGTGCCGGCACGAGTGGACGTGATTTCGATGCGCTGACACTGCGGCGATGCCGCCTGATCGCGGGACACGCTGGCGATCACCACATTGCGGTCGGTGACGTCAACACGCTTGCTGCTGACGACGACGAACAACGAGTTGAGTGCCGCGTCTTTGCCCTGCTTGGGTCCGGTGCTCAGCACGACTCCGCCGTCGGGCGGCAGGTCGCGCACCACAGCGCACGGCACGGTGGCCGTCAAGTCCACCGGACTCAGCGAAATAAGCGGTGCCGTAACGCTATTCAGCTGGCCGTTTTGTGGCCAGTTGAGCATCGCGGTCGTCTGCACCACGGGCAGCAGCGGTGTCGCGACGGACAACAGAAAACCGACCAGCCCGGCGATCGTCGCGACCCAGCGCGTCACCCGTACATCGCGGTCGGCGGTCGCGGCTCCACCCCTGGCTTGTAGTTCCATCACACGGTTCATGGCAGTGCCCGAATCGGTCCTTGCCGGCTCCAGCCGCGCACTGTGGTCACACCCTGCTCGACGATGGCATCCGGCGCCTGATCGGCCGGCACCAACGCGTAATACTGCTCGACCGATCCCCAGTCGCGATACCAGTCGCCGCGCAGATAGGTCGAGACCGTCGAGGTGAGCAGCATCGCCTGGGTGAACAGGAACGGACCGCCGTCCTCGCCGGCCTGCCACCCATTCGACGACGCCGCCGTCTGTTTGTGATCGGGCAGGATGCGGTATTGCGGAAGTTCGGCAACGCCAAGGTGTTCGGAGAACGGCCGCTGGCAGGGGAAGTTGGCGGCGGTCGCGATGTCCATCAGCACCGGCGTCTGCGATCCCATCAATTGCTGCAGCGTCTCGAGCACCGGGACCCGCGGCGGCGTGAACGCGAACCACTCGTCCGAACTCAGGTTCGGGTCGTAGGCGACGATGCGTGCCACGTTGGCCTCCGGCGGCGCCCAGGTCAGCGGGAACCGCAGATTGCGCCACGCCGGCTCCGGCCCGATGTCAATGGGCTGCACCTCCGCGAGCGGCTGGGTG
>DASXMA010000160.1:0-26590 GCA_036495965.1 Mycobacterium sp. | reverse complement strand
GGGGACGCCGGACTGGCCGGACCGGCACCGCAGCAAAGCGTTTCTGCTGCAGTTACTTCGCTTGGTGCGGCACGCCGGTGAGCACCAGTTCGGTGGCGCGCCGCGGCGCTTCGGACAACAACGGAAGGAGCACGCCTCGCTTCGGGATCCGCACGTGCCTTCGGCCTTTCTGTACGGCCTCAACGACCTCGCTGGCGACCTTCTCGCGGGGTACCTGGACCAGGAGCCGCGTGCGGTACAAGCGTTCGAAGGACTTGGCCGTCGGCTCATAATCCTCGGTCTCGGCGAGCATGTCGGTAGGGATTGGGCCGAGCTCAACGAGGGTGGTGCCGATCGGCAAGCCGCGGAGGTCGGCTCGCAGCCCCGCGGTGAAGTGGGAAAGCGCTGCCTTCGATGCACAGTAGGCGACCAGGCCGGGCACGACACTGCTGCCCGCCATCGAGGAGATGTTCACGATGTGGCCGCCGCCGCGCCGTAGCATCCGCGGGATCGCCTGGCGGCACAGCTCGGCCGGCGCCAGGTAGTTAACCTCGGTGACTTGGCGCAGGTCCTCATCAGGCGCATCGGTGAAGGCGGCGGGGGTCCCAATTCCAGCGTTATTCACCAGAACGTCGACCGGCCCGGCTTCGTCCTCCACGTGGCTGATGAGGGTGGCGACCTGCTTCGGGTCAGAGAGGTCGGCGGGATGGGCGGTGCCACCTAGCTCGGCCGCCAGCGCCCGAAGGGAGTCCTCGGTCCGAGCAACGAGTGCGACCGTGGTCCCGGCCCCGGCGAACGCTCGTGCTAAAGACTCGCCGATGCCTCGCGACGCCCCAGTGATCAACACCCGCTTCCCGCGCAGCTCCATGATCGGAGCGTACGCCCTGGCGATGAGCGTCCCCGGCTCCCGGAGGTGCCTCGTCAATCCCTAAAGGGAAACACCCGCCCGGCACCATTGGGAACCGGATGCGCGCAGCGAGGACGCGGTCCAACGGGCCCCTACCAATCGGCTGAAAATTTTCACAAGTTTCGTTGTAACTAACCGCAGCGCCGCATACACTCTAGGGTTCAGCTATGCCTGGACCTGCCACTGAAGACCCTAAGGTCGGTTTCGAGCCTGAACTCGCTGCCGTTTCGCCGGAGCGGATGGGGTCGTTCCGGTTTTACTTTCATGACCAACGCTGGGAGTGGTCTGAACAAGTGCAGCGGTTGCATGGATACCGTCCCGGCACGGTGACCCCGACCACTGAGCTGGTGCTTTCCCACAAGCATCCCAAGGACCGGGACGCGGTGGCGGTGACCGTCGACGAGATCATGCACGCACGCGGGGTGTTCCGAGGCAGGCATCGAATCATCGACACCAACGGCCAGGTGCACTCTGTGGTCGTCATCGGCGACCAGTTCCATGACGACGACGGTGCGGTGATCGGAACCCACGGTTTCTATGTCGACGTCACACCCGCCGAACGGGCACGCGAGGACAAGATCACCGCCAGGGTCGATGAGATTGCAGACATCCGCGCCCCCATCGAGCACGTTAAAGGGATGCTGATGCTCATCTACGACGTCGATGACGAGGTTGCATTCGGCTTGCTCAAATGGCTGTCTCAAGAACACAACGTCAAACTGCGTCTACTGGCCGAACAGATCCGCGCTGATTTGCGAGCCGTCGCAGCGGGCGCAATTGTCGACAGAGCCGCCTTCGACCGTGCCCTGATAGCGGCGCATCAGCACCTCGCCAATGTCGGCGGATTTAGCTAGATAAGCGCCCTCGGTAGCCGCTTCATGACTACCGAGGGCTAAGATCGCGTTCGGTTCCGGCCCCCGCCGCGCGCCTATACACGACCTACCCGCCACCCCCCCGAGAAAACTAACCAGCATGACGCCTGGGCGGCTCTTCGCCGTGCGGCTCGGGAGCGGGGTGTGCCGCTGCCGTCGATAGACGTTGCCGATGCGCTGCTGGATGAACGGGGCGAGCTGACCGAGTTGTGGAACCAGATCGCCCTAGTCCGCGTCTGAATAGTTGATCGGGGCGCCCCTGCTCTTCTCGGGGGCGGCCCGATCTCGATCTCAGCTTTCAAGGTCCTTGCTGCACTGCAGCACTCGCGGGCCGCAGACGGGTGCGAGACCGTGCACTGCTACAACCAGATCTCATGACCTAGAACACCGCGCGCCGCCGCCGGCCCCCGTCATCCGTCGGGGTGGCGGGCCGATTGTTGCTCAGGCTGCAGCAGCCCATCGATTGGATAGCCCATCACCAGCGCGGCAGCCACCATTGCCAGCCGCCGTAATCACCGCCGCCCCAGCCGCTGTCACCGCCGCCCCAACCGCCGCGGTCACCGCCGCCCCAACCGCCGCGGTCACCGCCGCCCCAACCGCCGTGGCCACCGCCGTGGCCACCGCCGTGACCCATCGGTGCGGTGACGATCCCGGCCGACTGGGCCGAAGCGGGAGCGGCCACCGCCGTCGGTGCGGCGGCGATCGCTGCCGCGGCGGCTCCCGCCACCAACAGCGTTGTGATGTACTTCGGTCGAATCCGCATGGCAGCGCTCCTTCGATTGTCAGGCTGGCCGTGCTCGGCTAGCTTGTCTAACAATTGTCAACGCCGAGTGCGCTCGGATCCTTCCCTGAGATCCTCGCGGCTACCGCAGATACGAAGCCAACCGTCTCGGAAGCTCTACCGCGTGATGGAAGAAGTTACTAGACGTTAGCGTTCCCTACTTTAGATGCATTCGGCGAGCGACAGACGGGAGGTCCCGCGATGCGCACAACCACAGTGATGCCGGCCGTCGTCACCACCATCGACGACGACGGCGGGCAGTGGATCGAGCCCCGCCGGTATCAGACCAACGCAAACCTGAGCCAGCGGCCGACAACGGGTGCTGACCGGCCAGTGCGCGAGTACGTGACCAACGTCCGGGGGTCGCGTAGTGGAACATGATGTTCCACGAGCACAGCCCAGAATTCAGCCAATCAATGAAGTGAACCGCGATACATCGAAGGGCTTCCGCCGAATCCGGCCCAAGCGCGGGTGAATTGCACTGCACTCCACGTACGGGCACGCTGATCGGCTATGCGAGACCCTGATGTCATCGACTCCGAGCGGCGACTGGTCGCGGCGCTCCGCTGTGCGGCTCGGGAGCGGGGTGGTCCGCCGCCGTCGATAGACGTGGCGGACGCGCTGCTGGATCAGCGCGGCGAGCTGGCCGAGCTTTTATTTGGCCATTATGGAAAATTTTAGCCACATATGCTTCTTAATCACACGCATGTGAGCTAGCGCAACAACTATCAAGCTACTAAGTGCACCACCTGAAAACCCCACTAGTAGTGCAATTAACACTTTATGTTCAGGTGCGAACTCCCACCGTTGGAGAATTGGCGCGGCTGATTGCGGCCTATGCGACGGGTCGTATCGGAACCCCCGACGACATCGCCGCGGCCACCGCCTTCCTGCTTGGCCCCGACGCATCCTTCATCACCGGCACCGATCTACTGGTCGACGGCGGAGTCGTTGCGGCTGCAAGAGCCGGAAGCGCCGCAAACTATGGCGCCGCAAACTTTGGTTCAAACACGAGCGTCGGTTCTGGCCAGGCAGTGGAAATGTCGTCGCTCAGCATTCCGGTGGACGGCCGCAACGGAAGCGCTACAACGCTGAGGGCAGCAGCGCCCAGCACCACCGCCGAGCCAACCATCGCCATTTCAAGTCTCGCCCGCGTGGCAACGGCACCCCAAGAGCTGCTGGGCCGCGGCGGCATGGGCGAGGTGTGGCGAGCCCACGACACAGAGACCGACCGGATCGTGGTCATTAAACTCTTACCCGCGCATTTGGGGTATGGACGCCGGGCTGGTTCTCTGCTCCTCCCGGCGTTGAGCATCACATATGTCAGTAACGATCGAGCTCGATCAACCGCTCGTCGCTGATCCCGAAGTGATGCGCGATCTCGTGGAGCACGACGTGTCTGATCTCGCGGCGCAGACGATCGGCGTCGCCGGCAGCGAGTCGCGTGATCGGCCCGCGGAAGATGCTGATCTTGTCGGGCAGCACTCCGCTGTACGTGCTGCTCCTTCGCGGCAGCGGTACACCGCGGTACAGGCCGAGCAGCGGCCACCCGTCGGGAGGCTCGTCCTCGACGACGATCTCAACGTTGCTCATCGCCGCACGGAGATCGGCCGGCAAGGCGCTCAGCGCGTCGTCAATCGCCTCTTCGAACGGATCGTTGAGACCCGGCTCCGAACGCGCATTCATCTGCGCAACGATGCCAGAATCGGTGCTGGGATAGAGACGGCTTCTTCTTGTACGACCTAGGCCGCCATCATTGCTCGCGCGGGCAGCCGCTCGCACCTGGCCGGGGTGCTTAGCGCCCTTAGACTTATCCCTTCCCAGCGCTCGTAGCCCAACGGTTAGAGCTGCGGCCGGTGGCCGGGGCGAGGTGGGCCCAGGCCCGTCAGTGCTGTCGATCAAGCGGCGGCGGGCTGAACGTCGGTCACCGTTTCGGTGGGCCGCGCTCTCGTGTCTCATTTGTAGACAATTGAGAGCGCTCAGTTCCTGTCTCAGTTGATTCGACGCCTGATTCTCTTGATGTAGCGCAACGCCGCCGATAACTAGGCCGATTCCAAGAAGGCCAACGGTCCACTGCCATACTTGAACCCATGCCGCAGGTTCCGCCGGCCCGTTATCTGCTGCGCGCCAAAGACCTGGCCGACGCCCGCTACGCGGAGCCGATCACAGTGGATGATATGGCCGCGGCCGCCGGGCTGTCGCGCGCCCATTTTAGCCGCATGTTCACTCGGACCTTCAGTGAATCACCGCGCTCCTACCTGCAGACGCGCCGGTTGGAACGAGCTGCCGCGCTGCTGTGCTACACCGACCGGTCCGTCGCCGACATCGCCGTCATGGTCGGTCTGCATAGCGTCGGTTCGTTCACTACCAGCTTCGCCCGCGTGTATGGGTTGCCACCCGCGGCTTACAGAGCCAGCCTCCCGCCGGCGTCGGTGCACGCGCGGGTGCCGAGCTGCATCCTGCAGCGGGATACCCGACCGCTCGCCGACAGCCGCGTCAAGACAGCACACGGGAAGAAGACGGACGACACCGGCAGACCGTAGCGTCATGCCCATGTTGAAGATTGCCAGCGCCCATTTGTGGGTGCATGACCAGGACGTGGCACTGAAATACTGGACCGAAAAGGTGGGTATGGAAGTGCGACAAGATGTTTCGTTGCCGGAGCTTAATTTCCGGTGGCTCACGGTCGGCCCTCCGGGCCAGGACGACGTGTCTATCGTGCTGATGGCGATTCCAGGTCCGCCGGTGATGGATGACGCGACCCGTAATCAGGTGAGTGAAGTGATGGCGAAGGGTTTCGCCGGAACCGTATTTCTCACCACCGATGACTGCCAGGCCGCCTACGAGGAGATGAGGTCCCGAGGCGTGGAGTTCACCGAGGAGCCGCATGAGATGCCGTACGGCATCGACTGCGGTTTCCGCGACCCGTCAGGTAACAGTGTTCGGTTGACCCAACTAGCCGAAATTGGCGCAAATACCGGCGGGTGAATACCTGGGCTGCGTGCATTCGGCCATAGCGATGCCGATCCTCGTACCATTTCGCTGACCGCGACGACAACCTTCCCGGGCGGCGGTAGTGCCGTGGATCCGTGGGTGGTTTCAGCGCCGGCAGCGGAGACCCCGGGTTAGGACCGTGTGTCTCGTTTCTTGAGAAACGAGACTCACTTCACGCGGCCGACATCCACGATGAACCGCCCCGGCATGTCCGGAGACTCCACTTCTTGGGAGGGTTGGAGTCATGCCAGGTGGTTCGTCGAGGAGGTATCCGCCGGCTGCGTGAGCGGGCGGTGCGCATGGTCGCGGAGATCAGTGGTCAGCATGATTCGGAGTGGGCGGCGATCAGTGAGGTCGCCCGGCTGCTCGGGGTCGGGTGTGCTGAGACGGTGCGCAAGTGGGTGCGTCAGGGGCAGGTCGATGCCGGCTCGCGGGCGGGAACGACGAGCGAGGAGTCGGTTGAGCTGAAGCAGCTGCGGCGGGAGGTCGCTGAATTGCGAAGAGCCAATGCGATTTTGAAGACAGCGTCGGCTTTCTTCGCGGCCGAGCTCGACCGGCCACAGCACTAATCACCCGGTTCATCGCCGATCATCAGGGCCACCGTGATGGCCCTGATGGTTTGCGGTGGGGTGTCGAGTCGATCTGCGCACAACTGAGCAAGCTCGGTGTGCCGATCGCCCCAGCGACCCACTACGACCATGTACGCCGCGAGCCCAGCCGCCGCCAGGTCGGTGACGAGGCGCTCAAGGTCCTGATCACGCGGGTCCATACCGCGAACTACGGCGTCGACGGTGCCCGCAAAGTGTGGCTCGCGCTGAACCGCGAGGGCATTGACGTGGCCCGTTGCACCGTGGAGCGGCTGATGGCCGACCTCGGCCTGACCGGCGCGGTCCGGGGCAAGGCCCGGCGCACCACGATCGCCGACCCCACCGCAGTCCGTCCGGCTGATTTCGTCCAGCGACGGTTCGCCCCGCCAGCACCCAACCGGCTGTGGGTCGCCGACCTCACCTACGTATCCACGTGGTCGGGATTCGCCTACGTAGCCTTCGTCACCGACGCCTACGCACGCCGGATCCTGGGCTGGCGAGTCGCAGCGACGATGACCGCCTCGATGGTGCTCGACGCGATCGAACAGGCCATCTGGACCCGCCAGCAAGAAGGAACTATCGACCTGAAAGATGTTGTCCACCATACAGATAGGGGTTCCCAGTACACGTCGATCCGGTTCACCGAACGCCTCGCCGAAGCCGGTATCCAGCCCTCCGTCGGGGCCGTCGGAAGCTCCTATGACAATGCCCTGGCCGAGACCATCAACGGCCTGTACAAGACCGAACTGATCAAACCACGCAAGCCCTGGCGCACGATCGAGGAACTCGAGTTGGCCACCGCCGAATGGGTCAACTGGTTCAACCACCACCGCCTCTACGAATACTGCGGCGACATCCCACCGGTCGAACTGGAGAACGCCTACTACGCTCAACACCAAGACCAGCCGCCGGCTGAGTACTCAAATCAGGAAGTCTCCGGACTCATCGGCGGTTCACTTTTTCTCATCTTCGTGGCGAATCCTAGAGCCGTCCGCGGCAGTATCTTCGGAATGCCGTTATTGCCAGTGCGCGCTGGCGAGCAGCTCTGCTGCTCGTTCCCCGATCACCACGCACGGCGCCATCGTGTTGGCCGTCGTTATCCGCGGCATGATGGAGCCGTCGGCGATTCGAAGGCCATCAAGGCCGTATACCTTGAGGCCGCTGTCGACAACCGACATGGCGTCGTTGCCCATCTTGGCCGTGCCCACCTGATGCCAGTAGGTCGACGCCGCATCGCGGATGTAGGCCTCGAGCTCCGTGCCCGTGAGGTTGCCCGGCATGACCTCCCGCTCGATGTGCGGTCGCAGCGCAGCTGTACGGCCGATCTCGCGCATGAACTCGACGCACACCCTGGCGGACGCCAGATCGTCGGGGTGGGATAGAGCGTTGGCCTCGATCCGGACCTGGTCGTCAGGATCGGGCCCAGTGAGCAGTACCCGCCCGCGACTCTGGGGATGTGAAAGCGCCCCGAACAAGCTCCAACTTCCTTCCGGCAGTCCGAATCGTTGGGCGTTCTCCGGAGTCGCCACGGGCAACACACCTTCGCACAGGAACAGATCCGGGCTCTCCAGCTCGGGCCTGCTCTTCCAGTACACCATCGACTCCGCGAGAGGGCTCGGTGCCAGCGGTTGCGTAAATTCCCAGACACAGCTGAAACCAATGTGGTCGTGGTAGTTGCTGCCGACCCCAGGAAGATGCTGCCGCACCGGGATTCCGAAGCGCCGCAACTGCGTTTCATCGCCCACACCAGACTGCATCAGCACTTTGGGGGTATGGACGGCACCCAACGACAGCACAACTTCGCACGAGGCCTTCATGTGATGAATCTGTCCCTGGTGGAGCACCTCGACACCGGTCACCCGGTTGGCGTCGAAGACTAGTCGCCTGACCAAAGTATGGGTAAGAACGGTCAGGTTCGGGCGGTCCATAAAGGGATAGGTGTAGGACCGGAACACCGATTCCCGCGTTCCGTCGTCACGGACCCGCAGATCGGCGATCGATGCTCCCGCCTCGGCTTCCATCATCGCGCCGTTGGCGTTCTCGAACGTCGGTATCCCCACTGAACGCGCGCCCTCCAAGGTGGCCAGCGCCAGCGGTTGAGGAATTGGCGCCGGCTGGACGAACACCGGCCCTCCGCTGCCCCGGTAGTCTGGGTCCGGCGCGCCATGCCAGTCTTCGATGCGACGGTAGATGCTCAGGACATTGTCGTACTTCCAGGCCGCATCGCCGGACTCGGACACGAAGTAATCCCAGTCGCTGCGATGCCCGCGCGCCCAGACCATCGCGTTGATGCTCGAGCCGCCGCCGAGCCCCTTGCCCATTGACAGTGCCAGCGCACGGCCGTGCAGGGCCGCGTTCGGTTCACTCTGAAAGCCCCAGTCGCGTTCACTACCGAGGTTGGTGGGCCAAAGATCCGCCGTCCACACACTGGGAACATCGTCGCTGCCACCGGCTTCCAGCAACAGAACGTGGGCGTCCGGGTTCTCCGCCAGCCGGCGTGCGATCACCGAGCCCGACGTGCCCGCGCCGCACACGATGAAGTCGTACCGCGGTAACAACGCGGCGGTCAATCGTTGCTGATTGACGCGCACCCGTTCGGCCAACTCGAACTCGCGATCCGAATCCGAATGTCTGTGTATCACATCGCCTCCTGTCCACAGGGTCGGCGACCCCTGACACGACGATCGGCGATCTGGACCACTGAAACATGTCTGTGGACGAACTCTTCTTGGATAGACACGAACCGGTGAGCGACGCAGCGCCCAGTGATTACCGATAGTCAGCGTACGAACCCAGCGCGCGCCGACTCCCGTCTCGGTTAGCATTGGACACACCGTCCACAGCATGCAGGTCAAGCAAGGTCGTCGTTGAACCGCCAGTCTGGTTAGTTCGTTGGGTAAGCCATGATCGCAGCCCAACCCCGCGACGACGAGTTCGACAGGTGGCGTGACGAGATCTCGTCGGCATTCGTGCCATACGATATTCTGCCGAATTTCCGCGACGGCAACCAACCGCGTGTCGGCGCACTGACCGCCGGAGCGCTGGGCTCGTTGCAGATCAGCGAGGCCCGCGGGAGCGCAGTCGATGTTCACCGCACCCCAGCGACCATTCGCCGCGGTGACCCCGGCCTGGTCAAGGTCGTGATGCTAGTCCGTGGCCGCGGACTGATAGCGCTGCGCGATCGACAAGCAGTGCTGGCGCCGGGCGACTTCATCGTCTACGACACCAGCGAGCCCTTCCGCCTGCGCCTCGAGAACAACTACACCCTGTTCGTCATGATGTTCCCGCACCAGGCAATCAAAATCCCTGCGAATCGCATCTCATCGCTCACCGCGGTTCCCATCCGCGCAGACCACGGCGTCGGCGCTCTGGTATCACCGTTTCTCAACGGCCTGCGGCAGGGCCTATCCACGGGGTCGCTCCATGCGAACGCAAGGCTCGAAGAAGCTGCCATCGATCTCGTTTTTGCCTCATTGACCGACAACGCCTCACAGATCAACGGGGCACCTGGCGCCGCGATACTAGCCAGCGCCAAGTCCTTCATTGACACTCATCACACCGACCCCGCCCTCAACACGTCGATGGTCGCTGCCGCGCACCACATCTCAACGCGCTACCTACAAAAGCTGTTCGCGCCCGACGGCGTCACCGTCACCGTATGGATCAAAGAACTCCGGTTAGAACGCTGCCGGCACGACCTCGAAGATCCAAGCCTGATGCGGGACAGCATCGGCACCATCTGCGCACGTCATGGATACATCGACTCCGCGCATTTCTCACGACTGTTCAAACAGAGATACGGACTGTCGCCACGGGCGTTTCGTGAGCAGGCTCAGGCCAGACGTTCAACACTATCGTGACGACCTTCTCCTAGGAGTCTGCTGAATTAGTGGCCTTTGGGGCGGGGCGCCTCGTGGCGCTCGTTGGCGCTGATGTGAAGTCAGACCCTGAGGTCGACAGTGAGAGGTCGCCCCGCCGTGTTCAAGGTTGGCAGGTAGGCGTCGTGATAGGCAAGCCCTTGTGGCGGTGTGGTCAGGCGATGGCTCAGGTCGTGCCGGTGTGGTGCAGTCCCAGCGTGGTTAGCCGCCGTAGGTTCAGGGCTGCGGCGCGGTGGTGCAGCCAGTGGTTGTTTGTGACCACGCCGCGGTAGCGCACTTTGCGGTTGCCTCGCGTTAGCCAGGCTATGGTGCGTTCGACCATCGGGCGATGTTGACGATATTCATTGAGCCACTCCGGGTTTCGTGCGGCTTGGCGTGCGGATCGTTGAAGTGCGTCATGTGGTCGCAGTCTCATGAGCTTGCCGGTGGCGCTGGTTGTGCACTGGTTGCGCAGTGTGCAACTGTGACACGCTGTCCCGAATGTCACCCGGCCCGTGCGGGTGATGTCGCGAGTAAGACCGGCCGGGCATGTCACGATGCGATGATCGTGATCGACCGTGAAGTCATCGATGGTGAAGCCACCCGGGACCGCGCCGCGTGTGGGTGCGGGTTTGACCCGGTCGATGTGGGCTCGCGCGGTCAGTTCGGCTCGGAATTCGCCGGTTCCGTACGCAGAATCGGCCAGCACGGTCACCGGTGAACTCTCGCCTTCAAGTAGTGCCAGTCCAACCGTGGCTTCGTGGTTATCAGCGCCGTTGGCCCCGGTCAGTGCGCAGTCGGTGATGATCCCGGTGTCGGGCTCGATCGCCACGTGGGCTTTGAATCCGTCCTGGCGGCGATGCACGGCCGCGCGTCAGCCACACCACCGATTTCAGCCTGAACACCGGACTCAACCGGGCCAGGTTCAAGATCAGGTGTTCCATTTGGAACAGGTGGTGACATTGACACCACCTGGACACGCGGACGCGTCTGACCTGCAGCTTTGCGCTCCTTGTAGGCGCGGGCCGTCAACTTGTGCGCCTCGGTGCAAGGCTCGCAGTAGCCCTGTGTCAAGTAGCTGTTTGTTGACGCTGTTTGAGCAGGGTCTGGAGGGCTCGGTGTTGGGCGGGTTGGTAGGGGCTATTGGTCTGCCAGCAGTGCCAGATGATGTGGAGCCAGGCGCGGGCCAGGATGCGGGTGGCGTGGGGGTGGTCGTGTCCGCGGGCGCGAGCGCGGTTGTAGAGGTCGGCCGCCCAGGGGTTGGCGTGGCGGGAGTCGTTGGCGAAGTCACAGATCGCGTCGCGGAGTTGCTTGTCGCAGGACCACCGGAAACCGACTGAACGCATTCTCCCGGATTGCCGCGTAGACGGTGCCACGCCGGCCAGGCAGGCCAGGGCGCCGGGAGTGGGGAATCGTGCACGGCAGTCGCCGATTTCAGCTAAAAGTCTTGCCGCCCTGATGGTTCCGCTACGGGGAAGGCTGGTGAAGATGTGCGCATCAGCATGGGCGGCGAGTTGTTCACCGATCTGAGTGGCCAAGTGCTGGATCTGCTCGACGAGGCTGTTGAGCGTGGCCACTAGTGTCGTGAGTCATTAATTCGCAGTCACTTAGTAGAATTGGTGGGTGCCGAGTCCTGTTGCTGTGCCTATGGTGTTGACCGATGCTGAACGTGAGCAATTAAGGGCGTGGGCTCGCCGGCCTAGTAGTGCTCAGGCGTTGGCGGTGCGCTCGCGGATCATCCTTGCCTGTGAAGGGGATTCCAGTAATACCCAGATTGCGCGGGACCTCGGTGTTGCTCGTTCGGTGGTGACCAAGTGGCGCAACCGGTTCGTGGTGGACCGTTTGGACGGCCTGTTGGACGAGCCGCGTCCCGGGCGGCCGCGAGTGGTTGGTGATGATCGGATCGAGGCGTTGATCACCGCGACGCTAGAAACCGCCCCGAAGGACGCCACGCACTGGTCGACACGGTCGATGGCTGCTCGTCTGGGACTGTCGCAGTCGACGGTCTCGCGGGTGTGGCGGGCTTTCGGATTGGCTCCCCACAAACAGGATTCGTGGAAACTCTCCAAGGATCCGCTGTTCGTTGAGAAGGTCCGAGACGTTGTCGGGTTGTATCTGAATCCGCCCGAGCGGGCCGTGGTGTTGTGCGTGGACGAGAAGACGCAGATCCAAGCACTCAACCGCACCGCGCCGGTGTTCCCGATGATGCCGGGAACTCCGGCGCGGGCCAGTCACGACTACGTCCGGCATGGCACCTCGAGCCTGTATGCCGCCTTGGACCTGACTACTGGCAAGGTGATCGGGTCGCTGCATTCCCGGCACCGCTCCCAGGAGTTTTTGGCGTTCCTGAAAAAGATCGACGCCGAAGTCCCCGCCGAGCTGGACTGCCACGTCGTTCTGGACAACGCCTCCACCCACAAGACACCGCAGGTCAAACGCTGGCTGACCGCACACCCACGCTTCGTGTTGCATTTCACCCCGACCAGCTCCAGCTGGCTCAACCTCGTTGAGCGATGGTTCGCCGAACTGACCAGCAAGAAATTACGGCGAGGCACCCACACCTCAGTACGACAACTCAACACCGACATCCGCGCCTGGGTCGACACCTGGAACGACAACCCCCGCCCCTACGTCTGGACCAAGACCGCCGATCAAATCCTCGAATCAATCGCTAACTACTGCAAGCGAATTAATGACTCACGACACTAGGGCACGGGTGATACCGACGTAGGCAGTACCTTCGGTGCCGGTGGCTCCACGCGGCGCGGCGGTCAGTCGCGCGCACAGCACCCGCGGATCGGTGCGGCCTTTGTAGCCCACAGACACCAGCCAGGCACCCAGTCGTTTGGGGGTTAGCCAGTCGGCTCGGTCCTGGCAGTCGAACCGGGTCAGAAACATCAAGCTGATCGGTGAATCGAGGTTGTCGAACAGCCCGACAGGGCCAGGAAACACGTTCTTGAGGTGCGCACGCAGCTGGTTGGCCACCCGCACCCGATGAATGACCAGGTCTTTGCGAACCCGGCACAGTGCACGCAGCGCCGCAGTCTCCGGGCTGTTCGGCGTCAGCGGGCGCAGCCGGGCCCGGTCAGTGCGCAACGTGTCGGCCAGCACGAACGCATCGAATCGGTCGTCCTTGTTGCCAACAGAGCCGTAGCGGCTGCGCAGATTCTTGACCTGATTGGGGTTGATGACGACAACGGTGACGCCGGCGGCCAGCAGCGTGTCAACGACCGGCCCGTCGGGCCGTTCGATGGCCACCTCGCTGACGCCGGTGCGCGTCAGCACCGCCATCAACTCGTTCAGTCCTTTCGCGCTGTGTTCGACGGTTCCCCGGTAGGTCCTCCGACCGTCGATATCGACGATGGTTATGGCGTGATCGTCACGGGCCCAATCAATTCCGCATGTCAGTCCGTTGACCGGTTCGTCGGCCAACACGGGTGGGGCATACTGCATAACAGCCTCCTCGCTGCTGATCCCAGTGGGGAGGCACCCTCATCGGTGCGGGGTGTGAATACCTGTTTCGCTCACTGTTCGGCGTTCTCATGACGCTCAGCCCTGTCGACGGTCACCACACCCCGGGAACCGCCGAGTCCCGCAATACTGCGAGTGGACATCGCGGTGTCAAGCGACAAAGGCGGTGACCCGACGGCACCTCGGGTGCATCGGCGGCCCATCGGAGACCACCGACACAAACATCGTGCAAACAGCCCGTCCGAAAACCACCGACCGACACACAGTGCACCAGTGAGCGGCATCCCTGCGAGTAGCGTGAGTGCGTACCGTGATTTGCTGGCATTTGCTGGAAACCCCTTCTTAGCGTGTGGCATTTGCTGGTTTTGCCTGTGGCATTGCCAATTTCATTTTTTGTGTGCGAAATATTGCGTCGGCCGCCCAGGTGCCATCGGGACGCTGGCCAGCGATTGCTACACCCCCTGAATCCTCGCGCTCAGAGCCTTGCATTGGTGGTCGATGCATTCGAGTCGGATCAAAGATCAATCACGCTTCGGACCACGCTGAACGGCTGTTTCCACCGGTGGGGGATGGGTAGAGAGCATTTAGGCGGCGCGACGGGGCCGAAACTGCTGCGCTGCTTAGCTCTCGGTATCATGAAGCGGCTGCCGAGGGCGCATCTTGCTGAAGGCGCCATTTAAAGTGAATGTATTGCGGCGCAACGGTATTCCTTTAGGTGTCTCGGAGGGTTAGAACCGTTGCGGGTGGTTTGACGCCAGGCAGCCGAGAGTTTCTGTGTCAGCTCTTGCTGACCCGTTCGACGTACCCGCTGCGTTCCCATTCCTGGGCGACACTCTCGGGAACGGTGAGCGTTTCGCCCTTGACATACGCCTTGTCGTCGTGGACGACTCGCCACCTGTCACTGACGCGAACCTTGATTTGCTTCTCAGGCATCGATTGCTCCTCAAGAATCACCGCTGGCGCTCTCTTGATGACCCTGACCATCAGCTTGTCGGCAATCCAGAGATCAGATTCACGGCACCTGGGCGTGGCGAGGCGAGCGCGAGCCTGCAGGCCGTCGGTGTCGAGGTGGCCGAGGAGCCTTGCCCGTCGAAGTGCGTCACCGTGCCACCCCCTTTTCTTGCAGCGCGAGCCGCAATGCCCTCAGGGCGTAGTGCAACCTCGACTTTACGGTGCCTTCAGCAATCTGCAGGTCCTTGGCGATCTGTGCCGTCGTCCACCCCAGGTAGTACGAGCGTCGAATCACGGCGCGGTGCTCGGCAGACAGCTGTGCCATCGCGTCGCCGATCAGCATCCGGTCCAGCGCCGAGTTCACCTCATCGGGGCCGGCGTGCACGGGTGCAGCGGCGTCGTCCAACGACCTGACTTCCTTGCGGAACCGTGAGCTGCGGCGCTCGTCGATAATCATGTTGCGCGCCACGGTGAACAGCCAGGCCCGTGTCGACCGCTCCCTGTCATCGGTAACCTCTGGGTGCTGCCACGCGCGGAGCAGCGTCTCCTGTACGACGTCCTCGGCGCGGGCCCGATCACCGGTCAGCCGCAGCGCATAGCGCCATAATGCTGCCGCGTGCTCGTCGTAGAGCGCCCGCACCGCCACGACATCCGGCTGCGCCATTACCCATTTCTCCTATCGTTGACACGATCGGCTTTAGAGGCGATCGTCAAATGGCTGGTCATGGTGCTCGATCTCCCAGTACGGTTGGTGGATTGCTCTTGGCTTTCACGCTCCGCCATATGGACGGTCGTGTCCAAGACTCATCGCTGAACACGTGATAACCGACGCTTATCAACGCGAGCTGGCCGGCGACGCGACAACTCAAAAAGCGTCATAAATCCAGCGTGCGCTCAGCTGGATTTGCTGGGAAAATCTTGACGATCTATTGACGGCGAGAGGCGCCTTCTTTACACCATCAACCGATGACTGCAACCTCGGAGTACTCCCAGGGGGACGGCGAGAATGGTGACTATTACTGAGAACAGCAGCAGCAGAGGATTGCGACAGGCCTGAAAGTCGAGTCCCGGTAAGCGCCGTCGCTAGCAACCATCGATATCAGACGTTATCCATGGGTTGTTCGCCACGCGTCTGCGCGAGCGGGCAACTGCCAGCAACTGATCTTCATCAGGTGAGGTGGCCCATTCCCATGGGGCCAAACATACGGAACGGGTGGTCCAGGAGGCCCGGTTAGTCGCGGTTTTGACCATCCTGAATAGCTGAAACACATTGGTGTAGGCCAGAACTCCGTCTGAAAACCGGAAGGTCGCCGGGGGTCAACCGGTTTGCGGACAGCGCCTAACGGCCCCACCCCCAACCGCCGCGGTCACCCCAGCCGCCCCAGCCCCAGCCACCGCGGTCACCCCAGCCGCCCCGGCCCCAATCGCCATGGTCACCCCAGCCGCCCCGGCCTCCACCGTGCCAGTCAACCAGTTGTGCCTGGGTGGGATCTGGGTCAGCGGGTGTCTGCACGGTGTGGACCAGGCCGTCTCGCTTTACGAACTGGCGCTGTTCACTGCGGATGCGGCCCAGCGAGCTGATCGAGTACTCGTTGAAGCCGGGGACGGGAAGCCAGCACTCGTCGGTCATGGTTCTTCATCCCGTAGGGGAGTGTTATGAGTGTTATGTCTGTTATGTTCTCGTCGTTTTCGCTGGCTGTGACCTGCCCGTTCTCGTCGGACATAACACTCATAACACCGTTGAATAGGCCTCTGCCGAGCTTGCTGATACGTCCTGACGAGGCAAGCCGATTGAGGTAGACGCGCGCTTGTTCTGGGGTCATGCCCAGTTCTTCGGCGACGTCGCTGGCGCGGGTGCCGGCGTTGGCGTTGACGAACGCGAGCACTTCGAGTGCCCGGTCTCCGAGGCCTTGTTTGTCGCGGCGGGTCTCCGCTGTCTTGGCAGCGTCTAGAAGCGATCCGCCGTCGAGGCGCCACAATCCGCCGTCGGTGTTGAGCGCGTACTCACCTTCGGCGATGTCGCGGCCGGTGACGGATAGCACGGCTTCGTCACTGTGACGTTTACGGGACAGAACTAGTACGAAGTCGGCTGAGCCGGCGATGCCTTGACTGCCCGACACCGAGTCAACGAAGTCTGATGACTCCTGTTTTCGGGTGTGATGCACGGTGAGCAAACTCGCGCCGGGTGTGGTGTCGATGGTGTCTTTAAGTTGGCTGCCGATCGAGTAATCCCATGCATACATGTCGGCGCCGGGAGGGCGGGTGGTCGTGCCTTGCCGAGTGTGTCGAGGATGATTAGCGGTTTGTCGTCGCTGTGCCGCTGTAGGAACTCGGAGATGATTGGGATGACCTGGGCTGGTTTGGCTTTGGTGATGAAGTGGATTCCCGCGGGGAGCGGCTCGCCGCACATGATGTGTCGGGAGCGGGATTGGAGCCGGCGGTGGCCGTCTTCCAATGCCAGGTAGAGCACGGGGCGTTGGTGGACGTGGATGCGTCCGAGTGCTAATCCGCCTATCGCGCAGGCTAATCCGATACCGCACACAAGCCAGCTCTTACCCGCCTTAGGCGGTGACACCAATAGACCCAAGCCTTCGGGGATGATGCCGGGTACCGCGTATTCCAGCGGCGGGAACACCTGGGTATCCAACCACGCGCCGTTAAACATATGGGCGAGTGGATCATTGGTCTCGTCGGCGTACATCTCACGGAGTTCGTCGGAGCGGTCAATCATGTGCCAGCCCTGGCCTCCGTCGACGGTATGCGGCCTGACGGCAGGCATTAGAGCAGTATTCGTGGTCATGGATGCGTGGTTTAAACGCCTGTCGGCACCGGCGGCAGATGCGTTCATCTGGCGGGGGTGATGGCTTCCGTCGCTGCCGGTATTCGTTCAGCCGGCAGCGGTTCGAGCAGGACGGGAACCGCCGGCGGGACATGTCGGACAAGACGTTCCGGCCACACTGGACGCGGTCGAGGAGCATCACCTTGGGCCAGCGGCTCCCGCTGGTGATTTGAAGCACCCAGGCGCCGATGTGTCGTTGAATGTGGGGTGAACGGCGGTGGTAGTTGAGGCGCCAGGGGATTGGGGTGCTGGCGTCCCAACATGGTTTGCAGATGTTGACATCCGATTTCACGCCGCGAATTCCCCAGTAGCTGTAGCAGCATTTCGGGGTGTCGCTGGGGTAAGCGGCGACGATGCGGACAACGGTTGTGTCGGTGGGGATTTCCTGTCCGCAGACGAAGCAGTCCAGACGGGGAGCGTTACAGCTCGGGATACAAGCAATATGGTTCATATCCAAGTCCGCAACGGTTACCCCACCTGCTAACTCCGGGCCGTTACGCATACCGACATGGCTAATATCCGTCATATCCAAGTCCGTAACGGTGTCGTACGCGTTCATGCCGCGTCGCTTCTAGCCAGGATGGCGGCCAGTCGCTCACGGCCGATCGGGTCAAGGTGCTCCCCGAACTCGCGCTCTACCCAGCGCAGGGATGCCGTGTACCCCTGGCGATAGCCGCTGGCACGCAAGCCTGTTGATGGCCGGTGATACCGGGTGCCCGGATGGTCTGGGTCACCACCTGGTAGTCGTACCGCCGTGGCGCGCCGAAGCTGACAGCCGACTGCTGTACTGTGAATGGCATTGGCGGTTTCGAGGCTGCTGATGGTGTTGGTTGAGGCGCTTGGCCCTGGTGGTGCGGGGCCTCGCGTCTTAATTTTTTGGGTGGCCCATGCTGGTTGTCGGTCACGCTTCACTGCCGATGAGTTGTTCGCGGACCTGCTCGGAGTCGAGGCGGATGAGTCGGGGGCCGATGCGATAAGCGGTCAGCCGCCCGTCTTTGATGTAGCGGCGGATGGTGCGTTCGGACACCTTGTATTCAGTGGCGGTGTCTTGAATCGAAATATGCATACTTCGAATCCTGGAGTACACAAGCGCCGTTTCTGTGTAGCAGACGCGGCGTGTCTCCCAGTGTCCGGACTCTAGTGTGGTCCTATAGAGGGTTGCGTAGACGCTAGTTTCGATAGCCGCTCAGCGAGTAGGTTGTCGCGGCCTTCACTGACATGCTGGTAGCGCAGCGCCATCTGCACAGTCGTGTGACCCAGCCGGTGCATCAGCTCGGCGGTGGTGGCGCCGGATTGGGCGGCCAGCACAGCACCCGTATGCCGAAGCTGATGTGGCGTCAGGTTGGGTTTACTGATGGCCTTGCGGGCTTTGATGAAGTGAACGCGGTAGTTGGGGCTGCTCATATGTGTGCCGTCGTCGCCGGGGAACAGCAGCGAGTCGGCAGGGCTGGCTACATGATTCTTCAGGTGCGCCTTGATGATTGGCCGGATATGCGGTGGCACGGCGATGTCGCGGCTGCCGGCAGCGGTCTTCGGTGGGCCGACGATGAACCGGCCCTTGCTGTAGGCGACCGCTCGGCGGATATGTAGGACACTGCAATCGGCGCTGACATCACCTCGGCGGAGTTCTGAGGTTTCACCCCAACGCAATCCACACCACGCCGCCAATAGGACGCTGGCCCGCAACCGGGGCGGCATCTGTGAAGCCAGCTTGTCCACCTCGGCGGGTGTCAGCACGTCGATGTCGCGTTTACGGTGCGTCTGAGACGCCCCGCGGATACGACACGGGTTGGCGTCAAGCACTTCGTCTAGGCCAGCGGTAGCGCAGATGGCGTGCAGCAGCGCGTATGCGTGGGCTGTTTGGGTTGGATGGTCGGTGCCGAGGCCGGTATGCCATTCGCGGATCTTGGCGGGTGTCAACGCAACAATCTGATCATCTCCGAGCTGGGGCAGGATCAGCCGCTCGAGCAGCGCCTCGTAGTGGGCGCGAGTCCGTGGCCGCAACTGGCGGTGCTCAAGCCATCTGTCGGCGTAGGCGCGCAACGTAATACCATCGGAGCGTTCTGCGGTGCCCCAGGTGCCAACGTCAATCTTGCGGCGCTCGATAGCCAACCAGGATTCGGCGGCAACGTCGGAGGGGAATGTATGCGGGGCTTTGTGTAGCTTGAGGTCTGGGCCGACGTAGGCGGCCTGCCACCGCCCGGAGGGCAGATGTCGGAGCCGGCCGAACCTGCGGCGTTTACGCCGAGTCTTGCGTGCCATCAGCTCCAACTTTTCGTGCAACCAACGTGACAATAAGAGTGTAAGCGCTATGGCAAACAATGTCATATCCTGTCTACGTCTACCTGCTGGTAGGCACCGGAAAACAGCAGCTACACCAACCTATGAAAACAGGATTACTTACTGTAAAGTTACCCGCATGGGTAGCGCCCCCCGGCTCAAGCTCGATGGGGGCATCCCCAATCAACTCGCCCGGGTGCCACGGTTAGCCGGCGCTCTGGAACAAGAGGGGTATGACGGGGGCTGGACAGCCGAAACGAGTCATGACCCATTTCTGCCGCTGCTACTCGCCGCGGAACACACCTCGCGACTCGAGCTCGGCACCAACATCGCGGTCGCGTTCGCGCGCAATCCGATGATTGTCGCCAACATCGGCTGGGACCTGCAGGCGTACTCGAAGGGCCGATTCATTCTTGGGCTGGGCACCCAGATTCAGCCCCATATCGAGAAACGTTTCAGCATGCCGTGGAGCCACCCGGCGCGCCGGATGCGCGAATTCGTCTCCGCGCTGCACGCGATCTGGTCCGCGTGGAAGGACGGCACCAAGCTCCGTTTCGAAGGTGATTTCTACACCCACAAGATCATGACTCCGATGTTCACCCCTGAGCCGCAGCCCTATCCAGTGCCGAAAGTCTTCCTCGCGGCCGTCGGCGAAGCGATGACCGAGATGTGCGGCGAGGTCGCCGACGGCCACCTCGGTCACCCGATGGTCTCGAAGCGCTACCTCGATGAGGTGACGGTGCCGGCGCTGCGGCGTGGCATGCAGCGCTCCGGCCGCGATGGCAGTGACTTCGAGGTGTCGTGCGAAGTGCTCATAGCCACCGGTGCGGACGACGCCGAACTGGCAACCGCCACCGCCGCGGTGCGCAAGCAGATCGCCTTCTACGGATCGACGCCGGCTTACCGGAAGGTCCTCGAGTTGCATGGCTGGGGAGACCTGCATACCGAACTGCACCGCCTTTCCCTGGAGGGGGAGTGGGACACCATGGGCTCGCTCATCGACGATGAGCTGCTCGCGGCTTTCGCCGTCGTCGGCCCGGTCGACACAATCGCCACAGCCCTGAAAAGCCGCTGCGAGGGCGCTGTCGACCGTGTCCTGCCGATTTTCTTGACCGCTTCGAAGTCCTGCATCACCGCCGCACTGAAAGGGTTTCGCGAGTGAGCACAACCACGATGGACGAGGCCGCCAAGTTATTGGCGGATCCGCTGGCGTACACCGACGAGCGGCGGCTGCACGCCGCGCTGGCTCACCTGCGCACCAGCGCGCCGGTGTCGTGGGTCGACGTGCCGAACTACCGGCCGTTCTGGGCGATCGCGAAACACGCCGACATCATGGACATCGAACGCGAGAACATGCTGTTCACCAACTGGCCACGCCCGGTCCTGACGACTGTCGAGGGAGACGAGCAGCAGGCGGCGGTGGGCGTACGCACCCTGATCCACCTGGACGACCCGCAGCACCGGGTGGTGCGTGCCATCGGTTCCGACTGGTTTCGTCCCAAGGCGATGCGGGCGCTGAAGGTTCGCGTCGACGAATTGGCCAAGATCTACGTCGACAAGATGATGGACGCGAGTCCCGAGTGCGACTTCGTTCAGCAGGTTGCGGTTAATTACCCGCTGTACGTGATCATGTCGTTGCTGGGCCTGCCGGAGGCTGACTTTCCCCGCATGCTCAAGCTGACCCAGGAGTTGTTCGGCAGCGATGACTCGGAGTTCAAGCGCGGCAGCACGATTGAAGAACAGTTGCCTGTGTTGCTTGACATGTTCCAATACTTCAACGGGGTGACGGCGTCACGCCGCCAGCATCCGACCGAGGACCTCGCGTCGGCGATCGCCAATGCGCGCGTCGATGGCGAACCGCTGTCGGATATCGACACCGTCTCTTACTATCTCATCGTCGCCACCGCAGGCCACGACACCACCAGTGCCACGATCTCCGGCGGCCTGCAGGCACTCATCGAGAACCCGGACCAGCTTGAGCGGCTGCGCGACAATCTCGACTTGATGCCACTGGCCACCGAGGAGATGATCCGCTGGGTCACCCAGGTCAAGGAGTTCATGCGCAGCGCCGCCAAGGACACCGTCGTGCGCGGAGTACCCATTGCCGCGGGCGAATCCGTGCTGCTGTCGTACGTATCGGCCAACCGCGACGAGGATGCCTTTGACGACCCGTTCCGCTTCGACGTCGGGCGCGATCCCAACAAACATGCCGCTTTCGGCTACGGCGTGCACTTCTGTATGGGTGCGGCCCTGGCCCGCATGGAGGTCAACAGCTTCTTTTCCGAGCTATTGCCCAGGCTCAAATCTATTGAGCTGACCGGTGATCCGGAGCTGGTCGCGACGACCTTCGTCGGCGGCCTCAAGCATCTGCCGGTCCGCTACTCGTTGGCCGAAGGCGCTAGGGAGTGAGCACTACCGAGCCGGTGGTCTTGCGACCCTGAAGATCGCGATGTGCATCCGCTGCATCCCGTAGCGGGTAGTGCGCGCTTACCGTTACCGCAATGGTCCCCGCGGCGATCAGATCAAGCAATTCTCCTGTGCGCCAGGCGAATTCGTCGTGGGTACGCACGAAGTGAATTCGCAACGGCCGAGTCAGATAGACCGAGCCTGCTGCGTTCAGCCGCTGCGGGTCGAATGGGGGAACGGGTCCGCTGGCCGCGCCGAACAGGGCGAGAGTGCCGCGGACAGCCAGGCTGGCGAGGCTGGCGTCGAACGTTGACTTGCCGACGCCGTCGTAGACGGCGGCCGCGCCGTTGCCGTCCGTCAGTTCGCGGATCTTTGTGCCGAACTGCTGCGGGTCTTCGGGATAGTCGAGTACTTCGACTGCGCCGGCCCGGCGCGATAGCTCGGCTTTGGCTGCGGTGGACGCCGTCGTGATGACCCGCGTCCCCAGGCTTGTCGCCCATTGCGTCAGGATCAGACCGACGCCGCCCGCGCCGGCGTGCAGCAGCACGGTGTCCCCCTGCTGCACCGGGTATACCGACTTGACAAGTAAGTGTGCTGTCATGCCCTTCAAGATCGCGGCGGCCGCGACATCGGAGGCCACACCGTCGGGCAATGATGCAACGAGATCGGCTGGCGCCAAACAGTATTCAGCGTATGCGCCAAAAGCGTCCGCAGTGGCCACGCGGTCGCCTACCCGGAATCCGATCACCCCGTCGCCGACTGCTTCGACGGTGCCGGCCACCTCGGCGCCGAGTACAAACGGCAACTTATGCGGATACTGTCCGGATCGGAAGTAGGTGTCGACGAAATTCACGCCGATCGCTTCTGCCTTGATCAGTACCTCACCGACGCCCGGCGAGGGTTGTGATCTTTCAACGTAACTGAGAACTTCGGGACCGCCGGTTCGGGCGACTTCAATACCGTGCATATTGCCATCTTGACAGCAGTCGACCGTCGGTGGATGTTGTGATTTGGAACAGGGGTCGGCGCCTAAGGCTGTTATGAGTCACATCGACACCGTTGGAGCGATGCACCACGCTGATATCCGACGCGTGGGTCGCCATGACGCTGTGCCTGTGCTAGACAACAGATCCTAAAAAAGAAGGGACAGGAAAGATGGCAGATGGGAAAACGGTCCACGAGGCGACCTATGACCTGCTTCGTTCGCTGGGCCTGACGACGGTTTTCGGCAACCCCGGGTCTACTGAGCAAACATTTCTGAAAAACTTCCCCGACGACTTCACCTACATCTTGGGACTGCAGGAGGCGTCGGTGCTGGCCATGGCGGACGGCTTCGCACAATCCACCGGCAAACCCGCGTTGGTCAACCTGCACACCAGCGCCGGCACCGGTAACGCGATGGGCAGCCTGGTGGCGGCGTACAAGGGCAACACCCCGCTCATCGTGACCGCCGGTCAGCAGACCCGGGAGATGGTGCTGTGCGACCCGTATTTGGCCAGTCCCGAGCCAACCATCATGCCGCTGCCGTGGGTGAAGTGGGCGTACGAACCCAAGCGCGCCGAGGATGTGCCTGCGGCGTTCATGCGCGCCTACACGGTGGCTCTGCAGCCGCCGGCGGGTCCTGTGTACCTGTCCATACCGCTTGACGACTGGGAAAAGCCCGCCTTGGGGCCGGCGGTGATCAGGACGGTCAGCCACCGTGTAGCACCTGATGCCGAGCGCCTGCGTGATTTCGCCGACCGGATCAACCGTGCACAGCGGCCCCTGGTGGTGTTCGGTCCCGAGGTCGATCGCAGCGGCGCATGGGACGCCGGGGTGGCGTTCGCGGAGAAGGTGGGTGCACCTGTTCACAGCGGCCCGCTACCCGACCGAGCGTCGTTTCCGGAGAACCACCCGCTTTATCGGGGCATGTTGCCGTTGACCATTGCTGGTGTCACCCAGGTGCTGCAAGGTCACGACCTTGTTGTGGTGATCGGAGCGCAGGTCTTCCGCTACTACCCCTATGTGGCCGGCGATTACCTGCCTGAGGGCAGCGAATTGCTGCAGATCACCGCAGATCCGGCGTTGGCGGGAGCGGCGCCGGTCGGTGACAGCCTGATCGCGGACACGCGGCTGGCCTTGGAGCAGCTGGTGGATCTGATCAACGACCGCGGGCCGGCTCAATCTGCGCCGAGCGGCAGCCCCGAAGCCACCGAAATCGTGGACGCGGCGTCGTCGCCACTGACCCCCGACGCGGCGTGGTCCACGTTGGCCACCGTCAAACCCGCGGACTCACCGGTGGTCACAGAGTCGACGTCGACGATGGCCCAGCAGATGCGCTGGCTGCCCACCACCCGCCCGGGTTCGTTCTTCGCAACTGCCAGTGGCGGGATCGGCTGGGGCGTGCCCGGGGCGGTGGGCGTTGCACTTGGCGATCGGGCCCGCGGGGTGCAGCGCACCGTGGTCGCCACCATCGGCGACGGTTCGTTCCAATACTCGGTTCAGGCGATATGGACAGCCGCCCAGCACCGGCTGCCGATCGTCTTCGTGGTGATGCGCAATGAGGAGTACTCGATCCTCAAGGCGTTTGCTCTGCTGGAGGAAACGCCAGGTGTACCCGGGCTGGACTTGCCGGGCCTCGACATCGCATCTATCGCAACAGGTTTCGGCTGTCGTGCGATCAACGTGGACACCACCGAGAAGCTCGCCCACGAGTTCACCGCGGCGCTGACCGCCGACGGGCCCACCGTCATCGTGGTGCGGACCAAACCGCAGTTGGCGCACCTGGGCTGACCCACTTCCGCCGCAAGCCGGCCGGAGTTGCGGCCCGACATGCCACCCATCTGATCGCCTTCGCGCGCTGGGCCATTGAGCGACCCGCTTAACGCGGTTATCGCTACACTCCCCGTGGAGGACTGGGCAATGACGCGTAGGACGATTGTCATCACGGGGGCAAGCGACGGCATTGGTGCCGCGGCTGCCCGTCGGTTGCACCGCGGCGGCGAAAACGTTGTGGTGGTGGGACGGTCGGAAACCAAGGCCGCCGCGGTGGCCACAGAATTAGACGCTGACTATTTCGTGGCCGACTTTGCCGACTTGTCTCAGGTGCGAGCGTTAGCGGACAAAGTTCGCTCGCAGTAT
Source organism: Mycobacterium sp. (assembly GCA_036495965.1). Classification (GTDB taxonomy): domain Bacteria; phylum Actinomycetota; class Actinomycetes; order Mycobacteriales; family Mycobacteriaceae; genus Mycobacterium. The sequence goes on along the minus strand of DASXMA010000160.1, from coordinate 1,546 downwards.
CCCCGCATCGACGTGTTGGCCAATAACGCCGGAGGCATGTTCACCGATATCCACCACACAGCCGACGGTCACGAAGTAACTCTTCAGGTCAATTACCTGGCGCCGTTTCTGCTCACCACGCAGTTGATGGAGGTGCTCGTCGATTCCCACGCCACCGTGCTCAACACGACCAGCTCCTCGCACAAACTGCTCCCCAGGGTCGCCGTTACCGACCTGGAGACCACAGCTCAACGCCGGCCCGGCATTGCCTATGCGCTCACCAAATTGGCAATCGTCTCGTTCACCATGGAATTACATCGCCGATACCACGCCAGCGGTGTGTCGGTCGCGACGTTCCACCCGGGCTTTGTCAACTCCAACTTCGGCGACGCATCGGGATCACGGTTCCTCTCGTTCATGAAGTATCGCGTGCCGTTGACGGCACGTTTCACCGCGACGGCAGACCAGGGAGCCGACCAGCTGGTCTGGTTGGCGTCGAGTACGCCCGGTGTCGATTGGACGCCCGGCGAGTATTACTCGAAGCACAAGATCGCGAAAGCCAACCGCGCGGCCTACGATCCCAAGCTTGGTCGCGAGCTGTGGGACCGCACCCTGGCGAAGCTCAGCTAGGAATGCGAACTGAGGGCAACGAGTGCGACGATGAAGCTGGAGCGGAAGGAAAGCTCGTGCTTGGTGTTCATCATTCGGCAATTTGCACGGCCGATGTCGAACGATCGCTGCGGTTCTGGCGCGACGGCCTCGGCTTCACCGAGCTGTTCGACCATACCTTCACCGGCGATTGGCCAGAACTGTTCGGCGCCAAGAGTGATCGGCTGCGTTCGATATTCCTGGGTGATCCGCAAACACCCGACACCGGCATCGTCGAACTGGTTGTCTTCGAAGGCGCCGACGACGCATCGCCTCCACCCCACCAACCGCGGCACGGTTTCTTCTTGGTCTCCCTGCAACGTGATGTCGACGAGACACTTTCTGCGCTGGGGGGTTTGGGTTTCACCGACGGTGTTCGTCGCATCACCGTCGCGGCCCCGGATGGCAAGACGGTTCCGATGGCCGTCATCACCGCGCCCGACGGCGTACTCGTCGAGTTGATCGGTGCCGCGCAATGACAGCCTTGGTGACCGGTGGCGGGTCCGGGATCGGGCGTGAAGTCGCCGGCCGGCTGCGCGCCGCGGGTCACGACGTTGTGGTGTGGGACCTGTCCGATGCCGACATCGCTTGCGACGTCAGCGATCCCGATGCGGTGTCGGCCGCGATGGAACGGACCGTGCGCGAACACGGTGTCCCCACCCGGGTGGTGACCTGCGCCGGAATCGGTGCGTCGGGCATGCTGCTGAAACAGTCACCCGCGGAGTGGGAACGGGTGTTGGCGGTGAACCTGACCGGCACCTGGCTCACGCTTCGAACATGCGCGCGAGCCATGGTCGACGCCGAAGTGGGCGGTTCGATCGTCGCCGTTTCCAGCATTAGCGGCACCGTCGCCGACCGGGATATGGGCGCTTACTGCGTGTCGAAAGCCGGGGTTGACATGCTGGTGAAGGTCGCCGCC
>DASXMA010000159.1:0-12089 GCA_036495965.1 Mycobacterium sp. | reverse complement strand
CCGGTCAACAGCATCGAGGACGTCGTCGCGGACGAGCAGTTTCATGCCGCGGGCGGCATCGTCGACGTACCGGACGGCGAGTCCAGCGTCTCGATGGTGGCCACCCCGGCGGATTTCCATGGCACGCCGTGGGCACCGCGTTCAGTTGCACCGGAACTCGGACAGCACACCAACGAAGTTCTCGCCGAACTCGAGGCGCGCCGGAGCCTGTGAGCCGCGGGGGGGGAACTTTACAAATTTGCGCCAAAGTGTCACGCTGTCGGGTGAGTCGCGTCACCCCCAACGTGAGGCGGCAGCCCACAACTAGAAGCCCATGACAAGCGCTGCAGGTAACGCCAACGCACCGGAGTGCGGCGGTGAGGAACGGATTGATGGTCACTCCATACATCAGCGAGAGCAGCCGGGTTAGTGCTGCGCGAGCGACCCGGGCAGACGGTGAGTGTCTGCGATATCGACTGGACGTCGTTGCCGCCAGCGCAGCCGACGTTGTGCAATCGACCGGTGGGTGGCTCTACGACCGGGTGATGGCCGGATGGGAGGTGACGGTACTGCTACCGCACAGCTGTGATTCCCGGTCACTGCGGATTCTCGGGGTGCGGACATCGGACCTGGACGCGGAGTTCGCGTTGACGGGGACGGGCTCGACGAGCCGGAGTCTGGCAGCCAGTGTCGAGGCATTCACCGCGGATGCGCGCGTACGCGACAAGGTGCTGGAGTCCCTGGACAACGGTATGACCGAAGTCGCTTTGTGGGGTGATGGGTGGCCGCTGGGGGTGAATCGTGCGATGACCAGAGCGCAGCACCTACTCAGCGCCGCGGCGCGGACGTTCAAGGGCTACGCGCTTACCGCTGCCGGGATTCCGTGCAACTCAGTCGATGCCGCCGAGCCGCTGCTGTGTGACATGGCAACCTGTTCGCGGGTCGACTCAGGGCTGATCCGGCTCGACTAGCACCCCGACTAGCCCATGAAGAAGTACTACGGTCATACACTGCTCTACCTGCACGAGACGATCTCCCTGGGGTCCGGGCGAAGCGACCGCTTCACCGAAGTGTTCACCGACACCTACCAGCCGATGATGGACGCGCTCGGCGCCCGGCTGTTCGCGATCTGGGAATCCACCCCCTACAACGGTAACTGGCCACAAGTGACGATCATCTGGGAGATCGACGGCTTCTCCGACTACGCCAGAATCGGAGCCGCGCAGGCACGCGGCGGCAGCCATGAAGCCGCGGCCGGTAAATGGTTGGCGTTCCTGGCCGACATCGGCGCCTCGGGCGAGGGCCGAATCATGTACCCCGGGCCCAGCAACAAAACACTGGCCCAGCTGCGCGACGCCAATTTCACTGCGCCGCTGGTGATCCAGGAGATCATGCAGACCAAGCCGGGACGTCAGGACGACTACATTCGCGAGCTGGAACGGCTCTATGTCCCGTGGTCGGAGCGCACCGGTAAGCGCTGGCTGGGATCGTTCACCACGACCTTCCGCTACAACGAGGTCATCCACTACTGGGCGCTGGACGGCGGCTGGGAATGCTTCGCCAACCACTACCCCTCCTGGAAGGACAGCCCGCCCGCCGAGATCGTCACCTGGATGAGCGTGGCGCCCGCGCTGCGCGACGGCTGGGAAGACTCGATCCTGCAGGCCCTACCGCCCTCCCCGCTGCAGTGACCGATCAGCAGGCGTCATTGGACTTCACCTACGACCCGTTCGACTCGCGGGTGATGGCAAACCCGTTGCCGTACTACCGAATCCTGCGCGACGACTATCCGCTGTATTACATGCCGCAGTGGGATACCTTCGCCTTGTCCCGCTTCGAGGACATCTGGAGGGTGCTTGAAGTCAATGACGGGACGTTCGTTGCTTCGGAAGGCACGTTGCCCGCGGCGTCGGTGCTGGCCAAGCACAACACCGGACCGGTCGGGGACCCGCCACTGCATCCGCTGCCATTTCACGCGGTGTTCGACACCGACCTCTACGCCGAGATCCGTCGTGCGCATTCACAGCCGCTGCGGCCCAGGTCGGTCGCCAGGCTAGCCGATAGGATCCGCACGCTGGCCAACGAGCGGCTCGACGAGCTGTTGCCGCAGGGTTCGTTCGACCTCACCCAGGAATATGGCGGGATCGTCGCGGCCTCGATGGTGTGCGACCTGTTGGGCCTCCCAACCGATCTCGCGCCGCAAGTGTTGGCCGCGGTCAACGCCGGAAGCCTCGCCGAGCCGGGGGTCGGCGTCGAGGTTGCCGAAGCGCGGCCCAATTATCTGGGATTCCTGACTCCGGTTGTCGAGCGCCGCCGGGCCGACCAGTCCGGGGTGCCCGGCCTACCCATTGTGGACGGCCTGATCGGCTATCGCTTGCCCGACGGCAGTGCGCTGTCCGACGTCGAAGCCGCGACCCAGATGCTATGCATCTTCATCGGTGGCACCGAGACTGTGCCCAAGATCGTCGCCCACGGGCTATGGGAGCTCAGCAAGCGCCCCGACCAATTGGCAGCGGTATGCGCCGAGTCGGCCGCCAACGTGCCGATCGCCCGCGAAGAGATGCTCCGATTCTGCGCACCGGCGCAGTGGTTCGCCCGAACGGCCCGGAAACCCTTCACCATTCACGACGAGACGATTCAACCCGGCCAGCGCATCATCACCCTGCTGGCGTCGGCCAACCGAGACGAGCGGGAGTACGAAAAGCCCGACGAGTTCGTCTGGAACCGGCCTATCAAGCGGTCGCTGGTGTTCGGCCGCGGCCAGCACTTCTGCGTCGGCTACCACCTCGCCAGGCTGGAAGTCGATGTGCTGCTGGCCGAATGGCTCCGCCGAGTGCCCGACTACGCAATCCAAAGCGAGGCCGCCACCCGCCTGCCGTCCAGCTTCCAATGGGGATGGAACAAGATCCCCGTGGAGGTCTGACGTGTGGTCCTATCGGATCATCGCCCCCTATCTGTTCGAGCGGACCTCGATCGCTGACAAAACCGCCGACTGCCTGTCCGATGGCCAGGTGTTGCTGCGGTTCTTGGCCGCCGGGGTTTGCGGCAGCGATCTGCCGGCCTTTCGCGGCGCTCAGGGCAGGCTTCCCGGGGACGACGGACCAAACGCGGCAGAGAAAGACGGATTTCCGATCCACGAAGTCGCCGGCGAGGTGATCGTCAGCCGGCATCCCGAGCATCGTCCCGGCGATCGGGTGGTGGGCTGGGCCTCCGGGTTCGACGGTCTGATGGAGCGCGTAGTCAGTGACGGCAACGGGCTGGCACCGTACGACCCGGCGCTGACGCCAGCGGAAGCGGTGGGTCTGCAACCACTGGCGTGTGTTCTCTATGCCTGCGAGCAAATACCGGACCCGGCCGGTCGTCACGTCGCGATCATCGGCCAGGGCTCGATCGGGTTGCTCTTTTCCTATGTCGCCAAGGCGGCCGGTGCCCGGCGCGTCACCGGGGCCGACCCCGTCGACCGCGGAAGCATCGCAACAACTTTCGGCGTCGACGATTCGGTACGCGCCACCAGCGACCGTTGGGTGAGCCAACTTGCGCCCGCGGACCGGGCCGACGTCGTCATCGAGGCCGTCGGTCACCAGGTGGCCACCCTCGGGCACGCCATCGCAGCCGCCGCCCCGGGCGGTACCGTCTTCTACTTCGGCGTTGCCGACGACGAGGCCTACCCGATTAGCATGCGTCTCATGCTGCGCAACAATCTGACATTGAAATCCGGTGTGACGCTTGACCGGCGGCGCGTATTGGAGCTCGCCGGCAAGTTCGCCGCGGACCATCCCGAGCTGCTCGGCTCCTATCTCACCCACACCTTTGGCGTCGACGACGTCCAGGGTGCGTTTGAGCTGGCCTGCCGGCCGGTCCCGGAGCGCATCAAGATCGCGATCACGGATTGAGCGGGTCCCAGATGTCCCAGAGCAACCTGCAACAGGCGCTGCACAAAAACACCCCGGTATGGGGTGGCTGGATCACCGGCCCGACGCTGATCGGTCCAGAGGCATTCGCCAGGACCGGATACGATTACGTGGGCTTCGATGCCCAGCACGGTTACCTCGACGACGCCGATATCGCCGGCATACTGCGCCGCATCGAACACCTGCCCATCGGTACTGTGGTGCGGCTACCCAATGCCGACGCCGCACCGATCGGACGAGTACTGGACGCCGGCGCCGACGCTGTTGTCATCGCGATGATCGAGTCGGCTGACCAGGCCGCCGCGGCAGTGGCCGCCACCCGCTACCCGCCGGCAGGCATCCGCAGCTTCGGCCCGCTGCGCGCCAGCATGGGTTTTGACAGCGCCGCCCTCGAGTCGCGGGTGAGCGTCTTCGCGATGATCGAAACGGCAGCGGCGCTGTCCGGCCTCAGCGAGATCTGCGCTGTCGAAGGCTTGGCCGGCATTTACGTAGGGCCGGCCGATCTGGCCATCTCGATGGGTGTCGACGTCGCCGGGGCAACCAGAAATCCGGAAGTGCTGGACGCGATCGCGCGGATCAATCGCACCGCCGCTGATGCCGGGCTGGTCACCGGCATCCACGCGAGTGAGGGCAGGACAGGCCGCACCATGGCGCAGCTCGGATTCCGGATGATCACCCTGGCGGCCGAATCGCAGGCGTTGCGCCGGGGAGCGGTCGAGCATTTACGTGAGGCGACCGGACAGTGACCGACGACCGAGCCGCGATTCGTGAACTGATTGGCAGCTACGCGCTCGCCCTCGACGCGGGAGACATCCAAGAGTGTGTGCAGCTGTTCACACGCGACGCTGAATTCTTGGTTTACGGTCAGTCTTTCGCCGGTCATGACGGAATCGGCAAGATGTTCCGGGATGCGCCGCGCGGGCTGCATCTGACCGGAGTCTCCCAAATCGACGTCCGTGACGACGCCGCAACGGTCCGGTCACAGGTGCTGTTCGTCAGAGCCGGCGACCTGCATTTGCGGCCCGCGTTGTACGACGACGAACTGATCCGCGACGGCGGCCACTGGCGTTTCCAGCGTCGGCGCTGCCAGTTCATCACCAGCCACGGACTGTCCGACAGCCCCGAGGTTCGGTCATCATGACCGGTCAACGCGTTGCATTGGTCACCGGCGCGGCCGGCGGTCAGGGCTGGGAGATCGCCAAAAGGCTTCGTGCAGATGGCTTTTCAGTGGCAGCCTGCGACCTGCGGACCGACGAGCTGCTCGCTGCGGTTGACGAGTTGGGTGACAACGAGGTGATCGGCATCCACCTCGACGTCACCTCCCCGGCGCAATGGGATACGGCCGTCGAGCGGGCCCTAAGCCGCTTCGGGTTGCTGAGCACGCTAGTCAACAATGCCGGTCTGCTGCACCGTGCGTCGTTGGCCGACGAAACGGCTGAAGCCTTCGAAAATGCTTGGCGGGTCAACTGTCTGGGTGCTTTTTTGGGCATGCGTGCCGCCCTCGATCAGCTGCGTAGGGCAGAACACGCGGCCATCGTCAACATCTGCAGCACAGGAGCCATCCGTCCCTTCCCCCAGCACTGCGCGTACGGCTCGTCCAAGTGGGCGCTGCGGGGTCTGACCCAGACCGCCGCCGCCGAACTGGCGCCATCCGGCATCCGTGTCAACGCGGTATTCCCAGGGCCGATCGCCACCCCGATGCTCGACGCTACTACGCAGACACGGCTGGCCGAGACCGCGATGTTCGGGCGGCTCGGTCAACCGAGCGAGATCGCCGATGCCGTAGCGTTTCTGGTCTCCGACGAGGCGTCGTTCATCACCGGTTCGGAGTTGGTCGTCGATGGTGGGCAATGTCTGCAGATCTGATGAAAACGAAACTGTCGGTCGGCATCATCGGTGCCGGACCGGGCGGGCTGGCGCTGGGAATCCTGTTGGCTCGTGCCGGCTTTCACGACTTCACCATCTTTGACCGCGAAGACGATGTCGGCGGAACGTGGCGGATCAATACCTATCCGGGGCTGGCGTGCGACGTCAAATCACATCTTTATTCGTATTCGTTCGACCTGAACCCGCACTGGTCGCGGCTGTGGTCACCGCAGCCCGAGATCCTGACCTATTTCGAGCGCTGCGCCGACGAGTATGGACTGCGGCAGCATCTGAAACTGCACACCGAAATCCGTTCCGCGAGCTGGGATGAAGAGATGCAGCGGTGGTGTCTGACGACTGCGGGCGGTGAGCAGCACCATTTCCATGTGGTGGTGTCCGCCGTCGGTTTGTTCACCCGGCCGCTGCTTCCGGACCTCGTCGAGCAGGAGCCGTTCACCGGAACGGTGATGCACTCGTCACGATGGGATCATTCGGTTTCACTCGAGGGCGCGCGGGTGGCCGTACTGGGAACCGGATCGACGGCGTCGCAACTGGTGCCGGAAGTGGCCAAGGTCGCCAGCCAGGTGTATTCGGTGCAACGGTCGCCGACCTGGATATTGCCCAAGCCTGACCGGCATTACACACGGCGGGAGCGCTGGGCCTTGGCTCACGTGCCGTTCGCCAAAAAGCTGTACCGGACCCGGCTGTGGCTGCGGAGCGAATCCAACATTTCGGTGATCGAGCATGGCAGCGAAAAGACTGAGGAATGCACCGCCATTGCACTGAAGATGCTCGAGAAGAGTGTCGAGGATGAGGAATTGCGCCGCAAGCTCACTCCGGAGCACCCGATGGGCTGCAAGCGGCTGGTGTTCTCGTCGGAGTATTTGTCCGCATTGACCCGGCCCAACGTCGAGGTGGTGAACAGCCCGGCGCGGTACCTGCGGGCGCGATCCCTGATCACCGAAGACGACACCGAACGCGAGGTCGACGTCGTGGTGTGTGCCACCGGTTACGCCGCGGCCGACTACCTGGGACAGCTCGACGTTTCCGGCGAGCAGGGAATGACGCTGCGCGAGACCTGGAGTGAAGGGGCGCACGCATATCTCGGCATGGCCGTTCCCGGGTTCCCGAACTTCTTCATGCTGTACGGACCGAACACCAACGTCGGCTCCAACAGCGTGATCTTCATGCTGGAAGCCCAGGCTCGCTACATCGTCCGGGCGTTGAAATACATGCGGGGCAAGGGAAAGAGGTACATCGCGGTGCGGCCTTCCGCGATGGCCGAATTCGTCGCCAAGATCGACCACTGGATGGTCGGTACCGTCTGGACCACCCAGTGCAGCAACTACTTCCGCGCCCCCAACGGGCGTGTGGTGACGCAGTGGCCGCGAAGCGCGCGTAGCTTCTGGGAAATGACACGCCGATTCAAACCACCCGACTTCAGCTTCCAGGCTCCAGCCATGTCCGCCGTCGACGACGACGCAGTCACGACGCTGGACAGGCGGAGTCGATGACGGAATTGGACGGATTCGAGCGGCTGCATCCCGCGTTGCGCGCGATTGCCACAACGCGAACAGACTTTGCGCCGGCCTCGATCCGACTCATGCGCGAACCGTTCAACGAGCGCCGCCGTATTGCGGCCGAACAGACGCTGGCACGCGGCGTCCAGATCGTGGAGAACAAGGTGGCGACCGAATTCGGCAAAGTGCCGGTGCGGATCTATCGCGGCGGGGAGTCACCGGCGCCGGGGGTGGTGTACTGCCATGCCGGCGGGTTCGCGCTGGGGAACCTGGACACCGATCACCGGCAGTGCGTGGAGTTCGCGAGTCGCGGCCGCTGCACGGTGGTTTCGGTCGACTACCGGCTGGCCCCGGAGCATCCCTGTCCGGCCGCCCTTGACGACGCGATTGCCGTGCTGCGATGGGTGGCGGCCAACGCGACGGAACTCGGTATCGATGGGGCCCATCTGGCCGTCGCCGGCAGCAGCGCCGGTGCCACCCTCGCCGCGTGCCTGGCGCACGGCGTCGCCGGCGCACCACCGATCCTGTTCCAGCTGCTGCACCAGCCGGTGCTGGATGATCGTGCCACCGCGTCGAAAGTGGAATTTCGGACCAGCCCGGCTTTCGACAGCGAGGCAGCGGACCTGATGTGGCGCTACTACCTGGGCCCGGAAGCCGCCTTAGCAGACGCCGTGCCCGCACGCCGAGACCGATTCGACGGTCTGCCACCCGCTTTGATCACCTGCGCGGAGATCGATCCCTTCCGCGACGAGGCAGTCGGCTATGCGCTCCAGCTACTGGGCGCCGGGGTCTCCACCGAGCTGCACGGGTTTCCGCGCACCTGCCACGGATTCGATTCGCTGCTGCCCGACTGGTCCGTCTCCGAGCAGTTATTCACGCTGCAGGGTCAAGCGCTCCGCCGCGTCTGGTACGGCACCTGAGCGGCCGATGACCAGGGTGCTTACCGTGTTTGGCCGCGTGCGGTAGATTGCCGTCGCGACCGGCTCAGGAGGATGCATGGCGTGCTGCGATGTCCCAATTGCTGCTGAGGACTGCGACGGAGCCTTCACGGTCGACGCGTCGCGGGTGACATTCGGGCGCGGTTGCCTGGCGGAGGTGGGTGACAGAGCCAGCGCTCTTGGGTTGCGGAGGGTGGCGTTGTTCTCGGACGCCGGCGTGGCTGGACTATCCATCTTTGCGGAGGCGCACGACTCGCTTGCCGCGGCCGGGCTGGACGTAGTCACGTATACCGACGTCCACGTCGAGCCCACCGACGCCTCTTTTCTGGACGGGGCGCGTTTCGCGCAAGAGGCGAACCCCGATGGCTACATATCGCTGGGCGGCGGCTCTGTCATCGACACGTGCAAGGCCGCCAATCTGTACACCAGCTATCCCGCCGACCTTCTTACCTACGTCAACGCGCCCATCGGCGAGAGCAAACCCGTACCTGGCCCGCTCAAGCCGCATATCGCATGCCCCACCACCGCGGGCACCGGCAGCGAGGTAACCGGCATCGCGATCTTTGACCTTGTGTCGCTATCGGCGAAGACGGGCATCGCTTCTCACGCACTACGTCCCACGGAGGCGCTCGTCGACCCCGACTGCTCCGCGAGTCTGCCCCCTGAGGTCGTCGCCTCGGCCGGGCTCGATGTGCTGTCGCACGCTTTGGAGTCCTACACCGCTCGGCCCTACGTCCTGCGGCGCGCTCCCGCCCGCCCCAGCCTGCGACCCATGAGTCAGGGTGCCAATCCGTGGAGCGATCTGGGCTGCCGGGAGGCGTTGCGCCTGCTGGGGCAGTTTTTGGAGCGAGCGGTGAACGACGCTTCCGACAGTGAGGCCCGTGAGCAGATGATGTGGGCTGCGACGCTTGCGGGCATCGCGTTTGGCAACGCCGGCGTGCACGCACCACATGGCATGGCCTACGCGGTGGCAGGGCTGGTACGTGACTTTCGCCCCTCGGGCTACCCGGCCGATGAGCCGCTGGTGCCGCATGGCATGGCCGTCATCCTCAATGCGCCGTCGTCGTTCCGCTTCACAGCGGAGGTGAGCCCGGAAAGGCACTTGGAGGGCGCACGGCTGCTCGGCGCCGACACCCAGGGCGCCGGCGCGAAGGATGCGGGCGAGGTGCTGGCCAACGAACTCATCCGCGTCATGCGAGCGGTGCGCATGCCTAACGGGCTAAGCGGGGTGGGCTACACCGAAGATGACGTGGGGGCCCTCACGGAGGGGGCTTATCCGCAACAGCGCTTGTTGCAAAACGCTCCGCGAGATATGAGCAAACCGGTTCTGGCGGACCTGTTTCGGCAGGCCATGCGCTACTGGTAGATCTCAACCTGCTGTGACCCGAAGCGCTCCAGCACAGCGCCCCGGATTTGAAACATGTTGGAATACAACCATGGCTTCGACTCCGCTGGTCCCGCCCGCACCGGACGGGCTCACAGGCCGCGATTTCCCGGTGCTCTGGCCCGTGCTCACCCGATGGGCAGACAACGACATGTTCGGCCACCTCAACAATGCCGTGTACTACCAGCTCTTCGACACCGCGATCAACGGCTGGATCAACACCAACATCGGCATCGACCCGCTGACCATATCGTCGCTGGGCATTGTCGCCGAGTCAGGCTGTCGCTACTACTCCGAATTGCGTTTCCCGGAAAGGCTTGTGATCGGACTGGCAGTTACCCGGCTCGGCCGCAGCAGCGTCACGTATCGGCTCGGCGTTTTCCGGGCCGTTGAGGAGCTGGCTGCCGACGAGGCGCAAGCGGTCACCGCTGTGGGGCACTGGGTGCACGTCTACGTCGACCGGACGAGCCGCAAGCCGGTCCCGATTCCCGACGCCATCCACGCACTGCTTTCGACGGCGTGCGTTGCGGCTGTAGATCCTCAATAAATAGAAGCCTCGCCGAGATAGCGCCTACGGCCGGCACTTTCGTCCGTCCGACGGCGCCCGCGGTGCCGGCGTGCGCCCGGTTATGCTTCGCCAATGCCAGTCTTGAGCAAGACCGTCGAGGTCAGTGCCGACGCTGCATCGATCATGGCTATCGTCGCCGATTTCGAGGCGTATCCCCAGTGGAACGATGAGATCAAGGGCCTTTGGGTGCTTGCCCGCTACGACGACGGGCGTCCCAGCCAGCTGCGGCTCGACACCGAGGTTCAGGGTGTGGCGGGTACCTATATCCAGGCCGTGTACTACCCGGGCGCGAACCAGATCCAGACCGTCATGCAGCAAGGTGATCTGTTCGTCAAGCAGGAGCAACTGCTCAGTGTGGTCGAGATCGGTGCATCGAGCTTGCTGACGGTCGACATCGATGTCGAGCCCGCTATGCCGGTGCCCGCGCCGATGGTGAAGTCGATGCTCAATAACGTGCTCGACCACCTCGCCGAAAACCTCAAGCAACGCGCCGAGCAGCTGTCCGCGAATTAGCGAGTCTGCCGGCTCAGTCGAAGATTCCCGTTCGGTCCAGCATCCCGGTCAGCCGTTGTGCCCCGTCGGTGAATTGCCAGACGGTGTGTTCGATCACGGCGGCAGCGTCGCGGCGACGCAGCGCGGCGATCAACTGCCGATGATTGTCGACCGCGGCCACGCCCCACTCCGGGTCGGCGGCGTAAACCAGCACCGGCATGTAGCGCGCGGCGTTCAGCAGAAACCAGGCCAATTTGGTCCGGCCGCTGGCTTGATTGAAGACACGGTGAAACGCGAACTCGATCCCCGCGATGGTGTCGGCTTCGCTGGACCCGACGGCCGCCTCAAGCGAGTTGTTGATGCGGTCGAGCTCGTCGATCTCGCCGTCGGTGATGTGGTCGGTGGCCGCGGCGGCCAGTTCCTTGGCGATCGTTGCCTGCAGCCAGAAGATGTCCTGGATGTCTTGGCGGGTCAGCGGCAACACGACGTGACCGCGGTGCGGTTCCAGCTGCACCATGCCCTCGCCGCGCAGTTTCAGCAGGGCCTCGCGCACCGGCGTGACGCTGACCCCGAGTTCGGCCGCGGTCTCATCGAGGCGTATGAAAGTCCCCGGACGCAATGTCCCGGACATGATCGCCGCCCGCAAGCGTCCCGCGACTTCGTCGGACAGCTGTGCCCTGCGCAGTGGCCGCCGGGTCCGCGGCTTGGTAGAAATCGGTGCGTTCACGGGGGCTGCCAGGGGTTTCATCGGCTAGGCGGGGCTTGTCTGGGTCTTGTCACGGGGGCACTAAAGCCATAGTGTGATCCACGCAACACCATGTTTTATCAAATATCAACCTGGCGCAAGCGGTGCGCGAGTGTAAGGGGAGGTACTAGTTGACCGCACAGTTGGCCAGCCACCTGACACAGACATCTGAAGTCACCGAGCAGCCTTACCGTGCCCGGCGGCAGAACTGGGTGAACCAGCTCGAGCGGCACGCGATGATGCAGCCGAACGCGACGGCGCTGCGATTCTTGGGCAACACGGTGACGTGGGATGGACTGCAGCATCGGGTTTCGGCGCTGGCCGACGGGTTGAGCCGGCGCGGAGTCGGCTTCGGTGACCGGGTCATGATTCTGATGCTCAACCGCACCGAATTCGTCGAGTCGGTGCTCGCCGTCAACATGCTCGGCGCCATCGCGGTCCCGCTGAACTTCCGGCTCACCCCCGCCGAAATCGCCTTCTTGGTCGAGGACTGCGAAGCCCGCGTGATGATCACCGAACCCGTGCTCGCCCCGGTGGCCACCGGTGTCCGCGACATCCAGCCGCTGCTGAACACGATCATCGTGGCCGCCGGCTCAACCGACGACGGTGTGTTCGGCTACGAGGACCTGATCAACGAAACCGGTGATCCGCACGAACCCGTGGACATCCCGAACGACTCTCCGGCT
>DASXMA010000158.1:0-3261 GCA_036495965.1 Mycobacterium sp. | reverse complement strand
GTCGACGCGCTGAGCATCACTCCACCCGGCGGCGCCACCGATTCCATCCGCTGCGCCATGCCGACCTGGTTTCCGATCGCGGTGTAACCGAAAGGCCCTGAACCGATTTCACCGGCTATCACTTGACCGGAGTTGAGTCCGACGCGCAACTGCAGATCCACACCGTCGCGTTCTAGGACCTCAGCGGCCAGCCGGACGGTCTCGTTTCGAATGCCCAGTGCGGCAAGACAAGCGCGGACCGCGTGATCCTCCAATGCCAACGGCGCACCGAACACCGCCATGATCCCGTCGCCGGTGAACTTGTCGACAGTGCCGCCGTATCGCTGCACAACCCGTCTCGCACAGTCGACCAGCTCGGTCATGATCTCGCGCAGCCGCTCCGCGCCCACTGCGGCGGCGAGGTCCATCGAGTGGACCACATCGGCGAAGAGCACGGTGACCTGTTTGTACTCCGCATGGGTGTCGGGCTCGGATACAGGTGAGCCGCAGGCGTGACAAAATCGGGCGTTCTCTAGAGGCTCGGTGCCGCACGTCCGGCACGCTGCTACGGCCGTCACCCAACCCTCCGCCAATCCCGGCCCCCGGTCGTCACAGGATAGGCGATTGGACACTCCACGAGGCGTTGTTGGCTTCACAGTTGGTGATGCCGATACGAAGTTTTGAGACTCTCATATCTCGTCTATTTCGAGACCGCGTTCAGTTCTGCTCGGGCCTCCTCGATTTGGTCGAATGCGTACGTCACCATGGCGGTGATCGTCATCGCCGCGCCCTTGCGGGCGAGCGATTCGTAGTGCAGCACCTTCGGTCGGGTTCGTCGGTGGTGGGTCCAAAGGTGTCGGAGTCAGCCAGCACGGTGTAGACCTCCCAGCGTTCACCACCGGGTCCGGTGACCCAAACCTTGTCCTGGGCGGCAAAGTAGCAGGTGGTATTGACCTCTTCCTCGGTGAACAGGCCTTCGTGGGTAAGCCGGGCGATCTCGGTGTGCACGGTATCGCTGGTGGCGACTTCGACGCCGAGGTGGTTGAGGGTACCGCCGTGGCCCAGGTTTTCGATCAGGACCTGGGCCAGACCCCGTTTGGTAGACACACGGTCAGGTGGCTTGTGCTGTCTGAGTGGGTCGGCTTCGAACCCGACGGGTGCAATCATACCGACGGGTAGGTGACGTCGGCATTGCTCAGCAATAGCTAGCAGTTGCTATGCTGAATGAGTGGCGGGTGAGAAACGACCCGATCCGGAGAGAATCGCTGCAGCGCTGCGTCAGATCAGCCGCGGCTTTGCCGCCTTGGCGGAAGCGGTGGCGTGTCCGGAAGAGGTAAGTGCTGAAGAGCGGTACCGCAGAGTAATTGTCGAGTGGGGCAATCGAGGACTGACTCGCGCGGAGACAAGTGCCCTGTTTCGCAAGCATGGCTTCGCGCCCCAAGCCTCAGGCGGATGGGCGCGGGGCGATTGGATTGAGACTCACACCGATGGCCGGCGCTATCTCACCCAGCGATCGCTGGAATGGCTGGCCAAACAGGAGGCAGGCGATGAACCCTGAGCCCTTCCGGCTCCGAATGCAGGTACGGGTATACGAGGTCGATACGCTGCGCCACCTCGGCGGTGCCTGCTACGTCCAGTACGCCGAACAGTCCCGCTTTGCCTGCATGCAGGCGGCTGGCGTGTCAGTCCACCAGCTTCTTGGAGACGGCATCGGGCCGGTCAATCTGCAGACCACGATTCGTTATCACAGGGAGCTGCTGCTGGGCGACGAGGTCGATGTTTCATGCTCGTGGGTATGGGGCGACGGGAAGACCTACCAGGTCGAACATGAGCTGCGGCGGGCCGACGGCGAGCTGGCCGCAGAGGTTGGCTACGTCAGCGGCCTGCTGGACATGCGACAGCGCCGCCTCGTGCCGGAACCCGCGCGCGAGCTAGGTTCGCGAGCGCAAATGCCGGCGCTGCTGGGACTGCCGCCAATCCATGATCTTGCCCGAAGGGCAGCGTCGGCCGACCAGCCAAATCAGGCCAGTTAGTTGTGCTGGTGGGCATGCCCGAGCGGACACAGGGTCAAGCGGCTTGTCCCGTCTGGGTGAGTCGGTGTTCGAACTCGGCGCCGCTGATCATACCGATGGCCGAGTGGCGTCTTCGTTGATTGTAGACTCGCTCGGTTCAGCCGCCGACGGCGAGCTTGGCGGCTGTTTTGGTTGGCCAAAGGTGCCTTACTTGTGCGCGATGCGTGACGGCTGTTCTCGGCGGGTGATCGGCTGGGCCATCGACGAGTATCTGCACACCGATCTAGTCGAGGCCGCGCTGGCGATGGCCGTACCGATGCGCGGCAAGCTTGCCGATGCCGTGATCCTCCACGCCGACCGCGGCTGCCAGTACACCTCGGCGCAGCCGGCGCGGTTCGCCTTCACGCATAACCTGGTCCGCTCAGTTGGTCGCACGGCGGTCTGCTGGGACAATGCTCAGGCCGAATCATTCTGGGCAACAATGAAAGTCGAGTTCAGGTGATGTGAGAGGTCCAGACCCGGTTGAGCACCCGGGTGTCGAAACAGAGCCGCACCAGGTCGGCCGGTACTGGCGCATCCAGGTCGATCACCGTGGTGGCTGGCGTGAATCGACCGGGGCTGATCCCGGCAAGGACTTTCGAGACTCTCGTGAGTCGTCTGTTCCGAGACGGCGCGCACGGCCAAGGCAGTTGATGGCATCAGCGTTAGGGGGTCTGCGGCGGTCACACTATTTTGTGTTGCTTGGACGCAATCGAGCGTGGAAAAGCTACTCGCGGACTTCCCGCACCGACAGCAACGGCGAAAGCCGCCACCATCCTGCAGACGGCCGTACTGGCGGCCCGTAACATTTTTCTGCGAAATGGTGAGTCTGACCCAACTCGAGGTGTTGATCGCCGTCGTGGAGGCTGGTGGGTTTTCGGGGGCCGCAAAGAAGCTCTACATGAGCCAGCCGTCGGTGTCCAACCACATCCGCAATCTCGAGATTTCGCTCGGGGTGCGGTTGGTACAGCGCAGCACCAAGGGGGCTCGCACCACTCCCGCCGGTGATGTGGCGGTCGAGCATGCCCGCAAGGTCTTCCAGCTGTTGGAGAGTTTGGAACATGCGGCCGCTGGCTTTCAGGGACTTGACGCGGGTCGGCTGGCGATCGCGGGCACGACCACGCTGGGGACATATCTGTTGCCGCGACTGCTGGCCGATTTCGCTCGGCGGGCGCCTAAGGTCGAGTGCCAGATTCGCGTCGGCAACGAGGACACGGTGGAGAACTGGCTG
>DASXMA010000157.1:0-2029 GCA_036495965.1 Mycobacterium sp. | reverse complement strand
AGCTCGTTGGCGGTGGTGAACACATCGAGCACTGTGGACAAGCCGGTGTCGAAGATCCCGTCCAGTGCTATCACCTCGCATCGCATGGCGAGAACCGTATCAAAGTTGTCAGTATTGCCAATAGCGATCCGCTCCCGAGCGGCCGTAACGTGTAGCACGGCGGCTTCCACAGCGGGACGCCACCGCCGAAGGCACCCGGGCGATCTCGCGCCGGCCAGGTCATGTCCACCCGAAATCGCCTTTCGATTAGGAGCACACAGATGAACCGACCGGTTGTCCTGATTCATGGCTCGCCAGGCAAGCCCAGCACATGGAAGGGGGTGATCAAGGCTCTGGGTGAAGACGTCACGGTGATCACGCCGAGTTTGCCGGACCACAACCAGACGTATCCGCCACGCGATCGCGAGACGGCTGCGATGGCGGCAGCCATCGTCGATGACCTGGGGCCCCAGCCGGACGGTATCGCCCTGGGTGGCCACTCTTATGGCGGCAACGTCGCCCTGCAGATCGCGCTTGCCAACCACGTACCTGTCGCGGCATGACGACGCATCTGACGCACTGGGGAGCGTTCGAGGCCGTCAGTGATGGGGAGCGGCTGACCGAGGTGCGGCCCTGGCCCGGGGATCCGGAGCCGATGCCGCTGATCGAGAATGTCGCCTCGGCCCAGCATCATCCGACGCGCATAGCTCAGCCGCATGTGCGCCGCGGCTGGCTCGAGCACGGCCCGGGCGCGCCGGGACGCGGCAGCGATCCGTACGTGGCGGTGTCGTGGGAAACGGCGACCGATCTGCTGGCGGGTGAGCTGCGCCGGGTGTACGGGGAGTACGGGGCCGAGGCGGTGTATGGCGGGTCCTACGGGTGGGCCAGCGCCGGGCGGATCCACCACGCGCAGAGTCAGGTGCATCGATTCCTGAACTGTCTCGGCGGGTATGTGCGGCACGTCAACACCTACAGCCTGGGCACCTCGGAGGTGCTGCTGCCGCATATCCTCGGCGACGTGTATTGGCTGACGTCCCATGGCACCGCGAAGTCGGTGCTGGCCGAGCATGCCGAACTGGTGGTCGCCTTCGGCGGGCTCTCACCGAAGAACGCCGCGGTGACACCCGGGGGTGTGTCGCGCCATCACGCCCGGGGCTGGATCGCGGCGGCGCGGGCGCGTGGCTGCCGGTTCGTCTCGGTTGGCCCGCTGCGCGACGACACCCCGGGCGAGGCGCAGGCGGACTGGATCGCGCCGCGCCCGGGCACCGATGCGGCGCTGATGCTGGCGCTGGCACAGGTGCTCGATGCGGAGGGCCTGGCCGATCACGATTTCCTGGATCGGTACACGGTCGGTTTTGATCGGTTCGCCCGGTATGTGCGCGGTACCGACGACGGCGTGGTCAAGGATCCGGAGTGGGCCGCGGCGATCACGCGTGTACCGGCCGGCCGCATCCGGGGGCTGGCGCGGGAGATGGCCGCCGCGCGGACCTTCATCAGCGTGAGCTACTCGCTACAGCGCGCCCGGCATGGCGAGCAGCCGGTGTGGCTGGGCGTGGTGCTCGCGGCGATGCTCGGCCAGATCGGGCTGCCCGGCGGCGGATTCGGCCACGGCTACGGATCGTCCGCGTACGTCGGCGAGCCGACCCGGCAGATGTCGGTGCCACATCTGCCGCAGGGCGACAATCCGGTGCAGACCTACATCCCGGTGGCCCGCATCGCCGATATGCTGCTCAATCCCGGTGCGGCCTACGAGTACAACGGTCAGCACCTGGTCTATCCGGACATCAGGCTGATCTACTGGTGCGGTGGCAACCCGTTCCATCACCATCAGGATCTGGCGCGGCTGCGCGAGGCGTTCGCGCGCCCGGAGACCGTTGTCGTGCACGATGCGTTCTGGACGGCCACCGCGCGTCATGCCGACATCGTGCTGCCCTCGACCATGACGATCGAGCGCGACGATTACGGCGCGGGCAGCAACGACCGGAGGTTCTTCCCGATGCCCGCGCTGACCCGCCCGCACGGCCAGGCCCGCGACGATTACACGATCCTG
>DASXMA010000156.1:0-1979 GCA_036495965.1 Mycobacterium sp. | reverse complement strand
CACAAACACCAGCGCGTGGTCGCGGAACATCACCATCAGGGTGACCGCCGCGGCTTCCATCAGGAACGCGATCGCCATGGTGTTCTCGCGGCCTATTTTATCCGAGACGAAGCCGAAGAACGGGCGCGTCAATCCGTTGGTAAACCGATCGACGGTGAGCGCCAAGGGCAGCGCGGCAAGCCCGAACACCACGACATTGGCGACGCCGAAGTCGCGGGAAAACGCCGCGAATTGCGAGATGATCATCAGGCCGCCGGTGGACATCATGGTCATCATGAAGAACATCAGCCAGAAGACGTTGCTGCGCAGCATCTCCTGCGGCGGCGTTCCTTCGTGCGACGCCTGAGCTGGCGGCGGTGGCAGCACATCGGCCGAGGTCGGCATCCGGATCGCAAATGCCGCGGCCATGCCGACCAGTCCAAGGATGATGCCGAACACCACCAGCGTATGCTGATAGCCAGCCTGCCTCATCATGGTGTCGATCGGAAACGTGGTGAGAATGGCGCCGAAGCCGTAGCCTGCGGCCACAAGGCCGGTCGCCAATCCACGCCGGTCGGGAAACCAGCGGACCATCAGGCCGATGATGCCGACATAGACGATGCCGGTCCCGATGCCGCAGAGCAGTCCGTAGGTGAGATAAAGACCGATCAGGCTGGTCGCGTAGGCCGCGCTGATCCATCCGAAACCCGACAGCAGGCAGCCCACGCCAATCAGCATGCGCGCGCCAAACCGGTCGACCAGATAGCCTTGCACCGGCGAAAGCCAGGTCTGCAGCACGATCAGGATCGTGAAGGTCACCTGAATCGCCGGCAGTGTCGCGCCCAAGGCTTCCTGCAACGGCTTGGTGAAAAGTGTCCAGACATATTGCGGACTGGATATCGACATCATCGCGACCAGCCCGAGCACCAGCTGAATCCACCGCGTCGATGCTACCGATCGTTGCTGCTCTCCCACCACAGTTGTCGTCATTTTCGCCCCCCAAAAGAAGTCAAAGAAAACACCGGAAACGAGCAACCGCCCCCGGCGAGGTTTGCCCGGTTGCGATTATGATCTGCCGCCCACGCCGTGCAAGGCCGATCGGGCGCCACGCCGTCCAATAAAGCGGCAATTTTTGAGGGAATAAAACAACGGGTCGGCGCCAGGCACGGGTTTCGGCACCTCCCAGTCCATCAGGATGCCCGGCACGTTATGACGCACTGCGGGACAATATCTGTTCCCGGGCGGAACCATTCGGTAACAATCGGGGTTGATAGTGACGGGGCACAACACAGGTGGACGTCATGCAATTGGGGTATTTACAGCCGTTTTCGTTTCAGGTCGGACCGCGTCCTGAAACCAAGGTGACCTCCGTCCGTCATGGCGTCACCGAGATCGCCCTGAGCGATGGCCGGCTGGTGCGCGCCACGCTGCATGTCAAATCCGTCAAGACCGATCCGAACAAACCCGGCGGCATCGAGGTTTCCTATAACGTGATCGCGGAAATCATGGCCGCGCCGGACAATCCCATTGCCACGGTGCACGAAACCATTCAGTGACGCCGGCCATCTTCTCGTTTTGAAATGCGGCTGCGTGTAACGGATCGCAGCCGATCTCCGGATATCCCGCCTCCCCGCGCCAGCCCTGCGTTTGCCAGAGGACATCCGGCCAGGTTCCCGGTAAAGTCCACGCATATTGCATGACTTTATCGAGGCGGCGCATACATGATCGATACCCCTGCTTCTGCGGCTTCAGGCACCGGGAAGACCAACACGAGGGCGTGGCCGGTGCTGCGCTCGCTGCAGGGGTATCTGCCCTCTTATCTGACGCACGATTTGGTCGCGGGGCTCACCCTTGTCGCGATCGCGATCCCCGAACAGCTCGCGACGTCGCGGCTCGGCGGGTTCTCGCCGCAGATCGGGTTCTTTGCCTTCCTGGCGGGGTCGCTGGGTTTTGCCTTGTTTGGCAGCAATCGCTTCCTGTCGAGCGGCGCAGACTCCACC
>DASXMA010000155.1:0-2060 GCA_036495965.1 Mycobacterium sp. | reverse complement strand
AAGATCTTCTTCAACAACAAGGGCGTTGCCGCCAAAGAAGCCGACCACTGCACCGACTATTCATCCGGTGACCAATCCGTGTGGGACTGGTCGCCCGCCCGATGACGGATCGTAACCCTCACCGCCGCGACCGCTTTGACGAACTTTCCCGATCGATGTCGACCTCGCCAATCAGCCCACACGTAACACATCTCCGGGCGCCGTGAAGGAGACGCACATGCACCCCGCCATTCAAGACTACGACCTGGTCGTGATCGGTTCAGGTCCTGGCGGGCAGAAAGCGGCCATCGCGGCAGCCAAACTCGGCAAAACGGTGGCGCTTATCGAGCGCGATGCGATGCTCGGCGGGGTATGTACTAATACCGGGACGATCCCGTCAAAGACGTTGCGCGAGGCGGTGCTCTATCTGACTGGCATCACCCAGCGCGAGTTGTACGGCGCGAGTTACCGCGTCAAAGAAGGTATTACTCCCGCGGATCTGTTGGCCCGCACCCAGCACGTCATTCGCAAGGAGAAGGACGTAGTGCGTTCGCAGCTGATCCGCAACAGCATCGAGCTCTACACCGGCCATGGCCGCTTTATCGATGAGCACGCCGTGCTGGTCGAGGACGAGCACCGAGACGAGCGGGTCGCCGTCAGTGGGCGCTACATCGTGATCGCCGCCGGCACCACGCCGGCGCGACCGCCCGGCGTGGAGTTCGACGAAGAACGGGTCTTGGATTCCGACGGAATCCTCAACCTCAAGGTTGTGCCGGCATCCATGGTGGTGGTCGGCGCCGGGGTGATCGGCATCGAGTACGCATCGATGTTCGCCGCCCTCGGCACCAAGGTGACCGTCGTCGAAAAGCGCCACAGCATGCTGGATTTCTGTGATCCCGAGATCATTGAGGCCCTGCAGTTTCACCTGCGCGATCTGGCGGTCACATTCCGGTTCGGCGAGCAGGTGACCGCCGTCAACCTCGGCGCCTCCGGCACCGTCACGACCCTGGCCAGCGGCAAGCGGATCCCCGCCGACGTGGTGATGTATTCGGCCGGTCGGCAGGGCCAGACCGAGGATCTGGACCTCAGCAACGCCGGGGTACAAACCGACAGCCGGGGAAGGATTTTCGTCGACGACACCTTCCGCACCAACCTCGACCACATCTATGCCGTCGGCGACGTGATCGGGTTCCCCGCGCTGGCCGCCACCTCGATGGAGCAGGGTCGGCTGGCCGCCTACCACGCCTTCGGTGAGCCGACAGACGGCATGCTCACATTGCAGCCCATTGGCATCTACACCATCCCGGAACTGTCCTACGTCGGCGCCACCGAAGTCGAACTCACCACCGCTTCGATCGCCTACGAGGTCGGCGTGTCCCGCTACCGAGAACTCGCCCGGGGCCAAATCACCGGCGCTTCCCACGGCATGCTCAAGCTGCTGGTGTCTACTGAAGACCTCAAGCTGCTCGGTGTACACGTCGTCGGCACCAATGCCACCGAACTCGTGCACATCGGGCAGGTACTGATGGGCTGTGGTGGCACCGTCGAATACCTGGTGGACGCGGTGTTCAACTACCCGACGTTCGCCGAGGCCTACAAGGTCGCCGCGCTGGACGTGATGAACAAAATGCGCGCGCTCAGCCGGTTCTGCGGCTGACGTCGATGCTCACATCCGTCGCCGAACCTATGGTCGACTCGCCCAAAGGCAATCCATGTTCCTGTCACCGGCCGGGTCAGCCGGCACACGGTGAAATACGAGGTTGGACAAATGACGATTGAGATAACGGGACCGTTTGAAACGCCGGCTTCTGATCAGCCGGACGCGTTGCAGCAGAATGGCGTTCAGGCTCAGCAACAAATGCGACACTTCCGATCACTGAAGCAGAGCCGGCCCTTGTCTTCGCGGCAGCGACAGGAGTGCACCGGAAGGAACGTCGGTGGGTCCCACTACTGACGCTGGTCACGGCGACCGGACCCCTTGAACCGGTCTACGCCGAACCAGAGTCGTTCATTGGTGGATACCGCTGGCAGCTTTGCGGACCGGGGTTTGGTAGACCAGGGCTGAACGTCGGCGGTGGCGG
>DASXMA010000154.1:0-19224 GCA_036495965.1 Mycobacterium sp. | reverse complement strand
CGGTCAGCAGGAAGGGTGCGAAGACGTTGACGTCGAAGGCGTCGCGCAGCACCCGCTCGGCGACGTCAGCGGTCGGGGTCGGTGTCAGTAGGGTAGCCGCGTTGTTCACCAGGATGTCGAGGTGGCCTTGGGCGGCTTCGGTGGCGGTCGCGGCGACGCGGCGTACTTCGTCCTCACCGGCCCCGAGGTCGGCGGCGACGAAGGCGGCGTCGCCGCCGGCTGACCGGATGTCGGTGACGACGGCATCGCCACGGCACTCGTTGCGTCCACTGACGACGACGAAGGCCCCTTCAGCGGCCAGCGCTTTCGCGATGGCAACGCCGAGGCCTCCGGTGGAACCGGTGACCAGTGCGGTGCGGCCGGATAGCCGCGTATTGTTTGGACTCATGAGTCCATATACTGCGCCGTTAGAAATGGACCTGCAAGTCCAGAAATTGACGGCGAAAGGCCGGGCGACACGTCAGCGGATCATCGAGGGTGCGGCCGCCGAGATCCGCATCCGCGGTGTCGCGCTGACCACCCTCGAGGACGTCATGGCGCGCACACAGACGTCAAAAAGCCAGCTGTTCCACTACTTTCCCGATGGCAAGGACCAATTGCTGCTGGCGGTCGCCGCACTCGAGTCGCAGACGGTGCTCGATGACCAGCAACCGCACCTCGGAGCGTTGACCTCATGGGCGGCATGGCAACGATGGCGTGACGCGGTGGTTGACCGCTATCGGCGCCAGGGACAAAACTGCCCGATCGCGGTGCTGATGTCGGAGATCGGGCGCACCACCCCCGGCGCCCAAGCCGTCACAGCCGAGTTGATGGGCAAATGGCACAGCGCAATCGCCGCTGGTATTCGCTCACTGCAAGAGCAGGGCAAGATCACTACCGCAAACGACGCTGACCGTGCCGCCGCGGCGCTGCTGGCCGGCATCCAGGGCGGCGTCGGCATCATGCTCGCCACCGGCGACCAGTCCTACCTGGAGGCCGCTCTCGACGAGGGCATCGCCGCGCTGCGCGGCAGCTGACCGCCCGGGTGCTGCCGCGCCATCGTGCCCAACATGTTGTTGGGCTCCGGAACTCGCGCTCATGTCAATGGTCGATCCTCTTTTTGGTACGCCGCGAGCGCGCTGTCACGGAAACTGGCGGCCGAGGGTGGGAGGTATCTGTTCGCCATCCAACCGATCGCGATGGGCCTGACGAGTTGTTTGTCGTCGACGACGATTTCGATGATGTCCGGGTCGGGTGTCGATGCGCGGGGAAGTATGCCGACGCCCAATCGCGCCCCGATGAGGCCTCGCAGTGTCGTGATGTCTGTTCCTTCGAAGGCGATCGTGGGCGTTATGTCGTGCCGGGCGCAGGCGGCGTCGAAGATTTTGCGCAGGGTGTGATCGCGGTCGAGGGCGACGAACGGTTGGTCGGAGATTTCGTCGAAACCGACCAGCTTCCGCGTCGCGAGGGGATGCTCTCGGTGCACAACGGCGTAGAGCTGTTGGGTGAACAACGGCTTCCAGGTGACGTCTTGGGACTGTTCGAATGTCATTGGGTAACTGAGACATACGTCGGTGACACCGCTTGCCAGGTCGCCGAGTAGGGCGTGTCCGGAGCGTTGGTGCAGTTCGAATTTGGCGGCGGGGAACCGGTCATGATGTTGCCGGATCAGTTCGGGCACGGTAGCCACTCCCAGCGAGTGCAGGAACCCCAGCGCCACCGTCCCGCCGTCGGCGCCCGCGAGTTGCCGAACGCTGGCTACCGCGGTGTCGAGGCCACGCTGAGCCGCGCGCGTGGCCTCGAGGAACGCCGTCCCGAATCGGTTGAGTTCGTTGGCGCGACCACGTCGGGTGAACAACTCGACCCCGATCTCCGACTCAAGCAGGGCGACCGCTCGGCTCACCGCGGATTGCGACACCGCCAGATGCTCGGCGGCTTCGCGAAGCGTGCCGAACTCCGCGACGGCCTGGAAGTACCGCAGTTGATATAACTCCATAGCCCTAACCAATACTTGCGAGATTCGCAAACATTTCTGCGAAATATTCTACTGGACGCGATCATGCTGGCTGCATAGCGTTGGGTTGGTGATCAGAGAATTGAAAGTTGGACGGATTCCCCGCAGCATGCTGTTCACCCCCGCCACGAATACAGGCCACTTCAACGCGGCCGCCAATGTGGGTGCGGACGCCATGATCTTGGACCTGGAGGATTCGGTGGCGCCGACGGCCAAAGATGAAGCGCGCCGCGCCGCATTGAATTATCTTGCAACCCAACGACCATCGCGGCCCTCCACGGCGCTACGGATCAACTCGCCAGCGACACTGGCTGGTTGGCACGATCTGAGCGCGCTGCTGGATTCGGCTGCCGACCCGGATTTTATCATCATTCCTAAAGCCGAATCCGCCGCTGTCGCCGGTTTGGTCAAATCCGTGCTGGGCCAGGCGCAGAAAACCGCCAGGGTCATCGTGATCTACGAAAGCGCCTGCGCAGCTGCGCTCATCGGAGACCTCCTGGATCCGCACGTTGTGGACGCGGTGATGTTCGGCAGCGCCGACATGTCCTCCGATCTCGGAGCCGACGTCGCGGCCCAGGTCATCGGGTACGCGCGCAGCCGGCTGTTGACACACGCGGCCGCCGCAGCGATCCCGGTCATCGACTCGCCATTTTTCAACATCGCCGACACTGATGGGTTGCGGCAAGCGGTCATGCGCGCCGTTGCCGAGGGATTCGCCGGAAAGGCGGCGATCCACCCCGTGCAGATTCCCGTCATCAACGTGGCGTTCACGCCAGACCAGGACCAGATCGCTTGGGCCAGGAAGGTTATCAATGCCAACCAGGCTGGTGTGGGAACCGTTCAAGGGTCGATGGTCGACGAAGCGGTCGCCCGTCGCGCCCGCCGCATATTGCACAGCATCCACCTCTGAAGGAGGCAAACATGGATACCCCCCTGGCGGCTTACAAAGAGATCGCGCCGCACGTGTACCGGGAGACATCCGGCTTGTACTACGAGGATTTCGTGGTCGGTGACACCTTCGAGCACCGACCCGGTCGCACCATCACCGACACCGACAACATCTGGATGACATTGCTCACGATGAACACGCAGCCGGTTCACTTCGACGCCAACTACGCGGCCGCCACCGAATGGAAGAAGCTCCTCGTTGATTCCACTCTGACCATCGCGATGCTGACCGGCATGAGCGTTCGCACCGTCAGCGCCAAGGTGGTGGCGAACCTGGGCTGGGACAAGGTACGCGCCACCGCACCGGTGTTCGCCGGCGACACCCTCTACGCGACCTCGACGGTGTTATCGAAACGGCTGTCGAAAAGCCGGCCCACCCAAGGCATCGTCACCGTGCAAACCATCGGAACCAACCAGGACGGTGTGGTGGTCATGACGTTCGAACGCACCATGTTGATTTACACCCGCGAGGGTTCACCCGCCGAGGGGGCTAACTACTGATGACCAACTCCCTACTCACCGACACCGCCGCCGTCTACCACGCCAAGCTCACCGACGCCGACACCGCGATGGAATCGGTGCGCACCGGTTCCTCGGTGGCCATCGGGCAGGCCGCCAGCCAGCCGCCGGCGCTGCTACGTGCGCTGGCCGCCCGCGCCGAACGCGGCGAGATCGATCGCGTCAAGATGTTCTACTTGCACGCCGAAACCCCTATGGCTAACACCGTTCTGCGCTACGAACTGATGGGACGGCTGCTGCCGCACTCGATGTTCCTGCAGCAGGCCGAGCGTGAGCTGATCAAACGTGGCGAGCGGGACGGTCGCAAGGTGGTTTACTTCATCCCGACCTCGTTTAGCGGAGCGGTGCGGTTGTTCGCCGAGTCGATTCCCGTGGATACCTGCATCGCGACGGTGTCCCCGATGGACGGGCACGGCTACTTCACGTTCGGCACCAACAACGACTACATCAGCTCGGTGGCGCGACAAGCCGACCGGCTGATCGTCGAAGTCAACGCCAATATGCCGCGGGTTTACGGCGAATCAACGCTGCACGTCTCCGAGGTCGACGCCATCGTCGAAAACGATGTGGCGCTGCCCGAACTGCCGCAACGGCCGATCTCCGATGTCGACCGGGTGATCGGCAAAAAGGTTGCTTCCCTGGTGGACGATCGGGCCTGCGTTCAGATCGGTGTCGGCGGTTTGCCCCAGGCGGTGTGCGAAGAACTTCGTGACCGCGCCGACTTGGGGGTCCATTCGGAGGTGTTCACCCCGGCGCTAGCCGATCTGGTCCGCCGCGGTGTCGTCACCGGCCGCTGCAAGACACTTAACCGCGGTAAGGCGGTCTTCACATTCGCGCTGGGCGACCGCGACACCTACCGGTTCATGAACGACAACATCGCTCTGGAAAGTTATCCGGTCAATTACGTCAACGATCCCGGGGTGATCGCCCAAAACGACAACGTGATTTCGGTCAACTCCACCGTGGAAATGGATCTGACCGGGGCGTGCAACTCCGAACACGTCAACGGCCACCAATTCAGCGGCGCCGGTGGGCAACTCGACTTTGTGCGCGGCGCGTACGCCTCCCGGGGCGGCAAATCGGTGATCGCGTTCGCATCGACCGCCAGAGGCGGCACCATCAGCAAGATCGTTCCGCGGCTCTCGGGGCCGGTGACCACACCGCGCAACGATACCCATTACGTCGCCACCGAATACGGCCTCATCAACCTCAAGGCGCTGTCGAGCACCGAACGTGCCACCGCGCTGATCGGGCTGGCACACCCCGATTACCGGGGCTGGCTCACCGACAACGCCCAACGCATGCACCTCATCTGAAAAGAAACGCCACCACTCAAAGGAAGACAGCGCATGACCATCGAACTCACCAACAGTGCGGATACGCCGGAACACGCGGAGCTGCGCTGCGCGGTGCGTCAACTGTGCGAACAGTTCGGCGAGGAGTACTGGCAGCAGCGCGACCTCAACCGCGGATATCCCGAACAGTTCGTCGACACGCTCACCAGGGCCGGCTATCTGTCGGCGCTGATTCCCGCCGAGTACGGGGGACTGGGGTTAGGCATTACCGAGGCTGCGGTGATCCTGGAGGAGATCAACCGTTCCGGCGGGCACGCGGCGGCCTGCCACGCCCAGATGTACACCATGGCTGCACTCATGCGGCACGGCAGCGAGGAGCAGAAGAGCCGCTACCTGCCCGAAATCGCGCGCGGCAACCTGCGTTTGCAGGCGTTTTCGATCACCGAACCCGAGGCGGGTTCCGACACCCCCGACATCACCACCTTCGCGGCCAAAGACGGCGACGAGTATGTGGTCACCGGGCACAAGAACTGGACCAGCCGGATCCTGCAGTCGGATCTGCTGATGTTGTTGGCGCGCACCGAAAAGCGACCCGAGAACCCCGCGCAGCGCGCCCAGGGCATCAGCCTGTTTCTTGTCGATCTGCGTGACGTTCGCGCCAACGCGCCCGAGACATTGGTGGTCGAACCCGTGCGCACCATGTTCAACTACGCCACCAACCAGGTTTGGTACCAGCAGATGCGCATTCCCGCCTCCGCGTTGATCGGTGAAGAGAGCAAAGGGTTCCACTATGTGATCGACGGCTGGAACGCCGAACGGATCCTGCTGGCCTCCGAGGCGGTCGGCGACGGCTACTGGTTCCTCGACACCGCCATCGAATACGCGAACAGCCGCGAGGTGTTTGGGCACGCTATCGGCGCCAACCAGGGCGTGCAATTCCCGCTGGCCCGCGCCTACACCCAGGTGCTGGCCGCGGACATGATGCGCAACCGCGCCGCGGCGCTGTTTGACGCCGGCCAGAAGTGCGGCGCGGAAGCCAACGCCGCCAAGTTCGTCGCCTCCGAGGCCAGCTGGCAGGCCGCCAACATCTGCCTCGATACGCACGGCGGTTATGGCTTCGTCGACAAATACAACGTCGAACGCAAATTCCGCGAGACCCGCATCTACCAGGTCGCGCCCGTCAACAACAACATGATCCTGGCATTCCTCGGACAACACGTCCTGGGTCTGCCGCGGTCCTACTGAAAGAGAACTCGCGCCATGAAACCGCATGATCTCGATCAGCATCCCAGCCGGGCAGTCGCCGACTTCGTCACGACCACACCGCCAGATCTGATACCGGACGAGGTTATCGTCCGCCTGCGGCGGCTGGTGCTCGACTGGATCGGCATCACCGCGTTCGCCGGCTACCACGTCGAAAACGCCGGCCCGGTCCGCGCCGCGGTCGACAAGCTCGACGCAGGCGTTGGGGGCACCGTCGTCGGACAGGCGCAGACCCGTAGCCCTCTCTACGCCGCGCTGCTCAACGGCACCTTGGCCCACTCCATGGATTTCGACGACACCAATATCGTCGAGATAGGTCACCCTGTGGCGCCGGTGATCGCCGCCGCACTCGCCGACGCCGAGCGCATTGATGTCGATATGGCCACCTTCTACGACGCGCTCGCACTCGGCTATGAGGTGGCCTGCCGCGTCGGAGCCGCGCTCGGTGCGTCGAGCTACGACCGAGGGTTCCACATCACAGCTCTGGCAGGCATTTTCGGGGCCGTCGCGGTCAGCGCTCGGCTGCGCGGCCTCGACGCCGAAACCACCGCGTCAGCGTTCGGCCTGGCACTGAGCAAGGCCGCCGGCAGCATGCAATACCTCGCCAACGGTGCCTGGAACAAGCGGCTGCATCCCGGATTCGCTGCGCACGACGGGCTGCTGTGTGTCGAGCTGGCCCAAGCGGGTGTGATCGGCGCGGCCGAGCCCTTGGAGGGACGATACGGACTGCTGCACAGCTACACCGACGCCGCGCACCCTGAGCAGCTGACCCAAGAGCTCGCCAGCACCTGGATACTGCTGCAAACCGCGATCAAACCCTATCCTTCATGCCGGTGGACGCACGGCGCGATCGACGCCGTACTCGCCCTGCGAACCAAGTTTCGCGCCGACCAGCGGCCCCACGCCCAGATCAGGGTGTGGCTTTCCCCGACCGCCTACCCCATCGTCGGCGAACCCGAACCCCAAAAAATCAAGCCGACCAACACCGTCGACGCCCAATTCAGCGTGTACTTCCAAGTCGCAGCAGCCTGGCTCGACGGCCACATCGACTGGTCAACCTACCAGCGCCTCACCGATCCGGACATCGCCGAGATTGCAGCGCACGTCGAGGTCCACCAAGACGCCAATCTGCCCAAAAACGGCAGCACCCTCATCATCGACACCGGCGGTGAACAGATCGGCACGACAATTGATCTGCCGCTGGGCGAACCGGCCAACTGGATCAGCGACGACCGCTTGCGGGACAAATTTGAGCGGCACGCCGGTGCCATCTACGGCATCCCAAAGTCACGTGGGATTGCGACCGCCGTGCTCGACGAGCCGCTGGGCATGTCGGTACGAGACCTAGCGGCGCGGTTGCGGCTGCCTGCACAGGGCGCGGCCGAACCCCCGGGTACCGGCAACCGGCTGACTGGATCGTGATCAAGGCGCACACAGTCGCCGATCAACTCGTCGGCGGCCTCATCGCAGCAGGTGTCACCCGCATCTACGGCATCGTCCGGGAATTCAGCCGCTCGCCTGGGTTAACGCGTTTTGCGGCTAGCTGCAGGAACAGTATTCGTCGGTGTTTCCCGGGGTTGCGGGGTCCTTTGTCATTTGGGGGCGTTCAGCAGCGCGGTAAATGTCATGACGTGCCTGGCCACCTGATCGGGCACTTCCAGCGGCGACAGATGACCCGTGTTCTCGAGCAGGGTCATGCTGGCGTGCGCCATGAGCGGCAGCAGGAGGTCAGCGAGTACGGCGGGTGGCTCGACTCTGTCGTGGTCGCCCGTGAGCACCAGGACCGGGGTGTCGACGTCGCAAAGACCGGCCGAGACATCCTGCGCCAAACCGTGTTTCGGCCAGGCGAGGCGAGCCTCCTCACCGGCACGCAGACTGTCTTCGACGACCTGTTTCCGGAGATCGGCAGCTAGCGGCTGATGGGTCAGCATCTGATCGATGCTCTGCTGCACGGTCTTCTCATCGTCGTAGGCGTGCATCGTCATCTGCTGCAGCAGTTCGGTGGAACCGACCGGCACGGCCGGTGCGGGCGCAACCAGCACCACACCGGCCAGACCGGCGGGCCTGCGCGCGGCGAGCGCTTGGGCGACCTTGCCGCCCATGGAATGGCCAACGACGACGTAGTCGGTGTATCCCAACGTGGCGATTACCGACTGTGCATCGTCGGCAAGTCGTTCCATGTCGTAGGGTCCGGGGGCGTTCGTGGAGTCACCCCAGCCGCGCTGGTCGTAGTTCACGAAAGCCTGGTCAGGGTGCAGGCGAGCCAGCACCGGCCGCCAGGTACGCCGTGAACCACCCCAATAGTGCAGGAAGACTAGCGCTGGGGCTGCTCCGGAACGTATGTCGGCGTAGAGCTGGACGCCGTCAACGTCTATGGCACGGCTGATGGTGTTCGCCGAAGTCATCGCTAGTCCTCCCCATGTTCATTGTCGCGATTGGGTTCAGCTGCTGGGGTCACGGCCCAGTGAAGGCGATGAGTGTGCAATTGGCAAATGCGCTACGCGAACGCGGCGAACTGAACTAACGGAGCCGGCGACGCAGTGGATACTACGGACTTCGTAGCGGGACGAAGCGCTACGCGATGTGCCAACGGGATTGGCGATCGACGCCAACTGCTGTTCCAGTCCACCTAGCAAGGGCCGCAGCCCACTTGGACCGGTTGGCCGAATCGCCGACCCAGGCGATGTAGCCGTCGGGCCGCACCAGCACCGCCGGACCGGAATCGGCGCGCTCCGCTTGCAGCACCCCGACTACATCGACTTCGGGCGTGCCGCGCTCACGAGCGAAAACGAAGCCAGGCACGCGTTGCAACTCGGTGAGCCGGCCTTGCGTGAAGGGAATCTGCGTCGCACGGGTGCCCACCAAAGAGTTCTCGGTTCCTTGGCACGCGTACCGCAACGTTGTTCCGGCGAAGCTTCCAGCTACCGTGTCTCGCACGCGAGGCATGCGAAGAAGCCTGGGCGCCAGCAAGTTTCGCAATCCCCGCGCGACCCGGGGATGAAGCGTGACGCCGCGTGCCATTAGACCGGACTGCAGCAGGACCCGCCTACCGACCGGATGGCGTTCGGCGTGGTAGCTGTCGAGCACGGCGTCGTCCGCACCGGCGAGCACCGCGTCGATCTTCCAAGCGAGGTTTGCCGCGTCCTGAATGCCGGTGTTCATGCCCTGCCCGCCCATGGGGGAGTGGACGTGCGCCGCGTCCCCGGCGAGGAACACGCGGCCGTGCCGATATTGCGTGATTTGCCGCTCGTCGCAATGGAATCGGGATTTCCACCCTACCTCGCGCACTCCGAGGTCGGTGCTCATTGCCCGCGCAAGGATGCCGACGATCTCGTCCTCGTCCACGGGTTCGGTGTCGGGCACTTGCTTGTCGCGGTCCCACACCATCGTGCGATACCACGACCCGTCGGAGTCATGGCGGTCATAGGGGGCCAGGAACGCGAACACGTCCCGGGTACTGCCAAGCGTCAGGCCGCTGCCGGCCGGCCCGTGGGCCAGCTTGACATCGGCGAGCACGATCGCCGACAAGATCGTTTTGCCGCTGAAATCCGCACCGATCACGTCGCGAACCGTGCTGTGCGCTCCGTCGGCGCCGACCACGTACCGTGCCCGCCAGGTGTGACAGTCTTCGATGTCGCCGTGAGCCCGCGCGGTGACGGTCACGCCATCGGCGTCCTGGTCGAGCCCGATCACCGCGATGCCGCGCCGGATATCGGCGCCCTGCGCGACGGCGTAGCCGGCCAGCGCGCGATCGACGTTGATCTGCGGAGTGATCATCGCGAATCGGTAGGGCGAGTCTAGGTGCGTGAGATCGATGCGGGCACCGCCGAAAATCGTGACTCCCGGTGCTGTGTGTGCGTGCGCCAACAGGTCGTCGGCGAGGCCGCGGGCATCGAGGACCTCCAGCGTGCGGGCCATTGTGGCGAAGGCGCGGCTTGACGGATTGATCGCGGGCCAGCGCTCTAAAACGGTGACCGACCTGCCCGCCCGAGCGAGATCACCGGCGGCGGTCAGTCCCGTCGGCCCGGCGCCGACAACGAGGACGTCAACGTCGTGGGTGGTCATCGCGCCACCGCCTCCGGATGTGGGTACCAGCGCCGAATGTCGTCAGGGGTTGACGTGGCCGCGTGATTGAAGACGAAGCGGCAACGGGGCTGTGTGGTGTGTGCGGCATTGACGATCGACTCGAACAGCAGCGTATTGCGGGCGACGAGTCGCACACCCGCGCCGATGAGCACCGCATCGTATTGCTTGGCTTCCAGCCACTGACGGGCCTGTTGGGCTCCGGCATCACCGAAGTCAAGGAGACAGTTGTCGACGCCATAGCCGGCGCCGCGCAACGCCGCGACATTGTCATAGTTGGCGGCTCGCAGCTTGTCCATGGACAGGCCTGGAAATTGGGCGAAGTCGGGTGAGGAGTAATCGATCACATCGGGGTCGAGTCCGATCTGGATCGCCGTGACCGTCATAGCCGTGACCTCCCGCGTTGAGTTCAACAACTGTTGAACTCAACGATAGGCGCCCAATGCGGGCGGTGTCAACAGTTGTTGAATACACTGATCGGCATGCCCGCCAAGGTGCGTGACGGAGAGGCCACCCGATCGACGATCCTGACCACCGCGCGATCGCAGTTCGGGAACCACGGCTTTGAACGCACGACCATCCGTTCCATCGCGTCGGCGGCCGGCGTCGATCCGGCGCTCGTCATGCACTACTTCGGCAGCAAGGCCGAACTCTTCGCCGCGGCCTCCCGATTCGACATCACTTTTCCGGATCTCTCCGGTGTCGCACCCGAGCGCGTCGCCGACGTGCTGTTGCCGATGTTCGTCGCCGTATGGGGTCCGGAGGGACCATTTCTTCCGCTACTGCGGGCGGCCGCGACAAACCGGGCCGCCGCAGATGCCCTGCTCGAAGTATTCGTCGACCGGGTGGCGCCGGCCCTGGCCGTAGTCGTTCCCGATCGCGCCGCCGAGCGCGCGGCGCTGGTGGGATCGCAACTCCTGGGCCTCGCGGTGGCACGCTATATCCTTTGCATCCCTTCGGTTGCCGACATGGACGACGCCAACCTCATCGAATGGCTAGGACCGGTGATCAGCCACTACCTGGCAGATCCCGCGCCTTGACGGCGTTCGATGACTGTCAGCACACGCTTGGCCCATCGAATGTTCTCTTGTTCGAATGAAATCCCACGCAGCAGCGTCAGGTACGGCCCCACGCGTTCGGTATGGGCCAGATATTCGTCTTCGCCACGGCCGTCGAGTAGGCGAGCACGGAACCGCTCGTAGCGCTGTAGTTTGGCGGTGGCCCATTCCAGTCGTTCGACGATGAAGTCGCGGACAGCTTGCGCGTCACCGACATCGGCGGCCAGAACCTTGACCGCAAGTTCATCGCGGATCACCGCAGGCTTCGGCGCCCTGGCAGTGAACTGCTGGATCGCCTCGTAGCCCGCCTCGGTCAGTGAGAACATCCGCTTGTTGGGTCGGCGTTCTTGATGGACGACCCGTGCCTGAATCAGACCTTGCTCTGCTAGCCGGTCGAGTTCGCGGTACAGCTGCTGCGGCGTTGCCATCCAGAAGTTCGCGACCGAGGCGTCGAAACTCTTGGCCAGGTCGTATCCGGAGGACTCGCCGTCTAGGAGGGCGGCCAACACCGCGTCACGGAGCGACATCGGCCGATCATACAGCAATGATAATAATCAACAAAGTGATTAATCACCTATAGACATATGCCGCGACAGGCTCTAGCGTCAACCGCACCTACTCAACAAATTCACTGTGTGAGGAATCTGATGCACCCCTTTCGCAGGGCGGTCGAGGAGCGCGACGAGGCGGCCATCCACGCGATGCTGGCCGACACCGTGGTGTTCACCAGCCCGGTGGCGTTCAAGCCCTATGTCGGAAAGCCGATAACCGCAGCGATTCTGCACGGTGTTTTGCGGGTCTTCGAGGACTTTCGTTACGTCCGTGAGATCCATGACAGCAACGGTCATGACCACGCGTTCGTGTTCGAGACCGGGATATCTGGGGTGTCCGGCAAGAAGATCACCGGTTGCGACTTCCTGCATTTCAACGACGACGGTCTGATCGACGACTTCATGGTCATGGTGCGGCCGCTGTCGGGCGCGACCGCGTTGTCCGAGGCGATGGGCGCCCAGTTCGATCGGATCCAGCAAAAAGCTGTCGAACTGGCAAATACGATCACCACCGCGTAAGGAACAGATCGTGCGGATTGGATTGGGCATCAATTACGCCGGCGGCTTCAAGGACGTGGCCGCTGAAGTGGCCGACCTCGAGCGCGCCGGGCTGGACATCGTCTTTGTTCCCGAGGCGTATTCGTTCGACGCGGTGAGCGCGCTGGGCTACCTGGCTGCCAGCACACAGCATGTTGAATTGGCCTCGGGCATCTTGCAGCTGTACACGCGAACGCCGACGCTGACCGCGATGACCGCGGCCGGTCTCGACTACGTCTCCGACGGCAGGTTCACGCTCGGCCTCGGCGCCTCTGGCCCACAGGTCATCGAGGGCTTCCACGGTGTTCCCTATGACGCCCCGATTGGCCGCACTCGCGAGGTCATTGACATCTGCCGTCAGGTGTGGCGACGCGAGGCCGTGAAATACCAGGGCAAGCACTATACGATCCCGCTGCCCGCAGGCCAGGGCACCGGTCTTGGGAAACCGCTCAAACTCATCAATCAGCCTGTCCGAGAGCGCATCCCGATACTGGTGGCCGCGCTGGGACCTAAGAATGTTGAGCTGGTAGCCGAGATCGCCGAGGGTTGGCAGCCGATCTTCTATCTGCCCGAGAAGGCGCAGGACGTGTGGGGAAAGGCTCTGGCCGCCGGGCGGGCGAAGCGGGACCCCGATTTGGGTGAGCTTGACGTGTATGCCGGCCCGGTACTGGCCATCGGTGAAAATGTCGAGCCACTGCGGGAATTCGTCAAACCGCACCTGGCCCTCTACATCGGCGGCATGGGCGCCAAGGGTAAGAACTTCTACCACGCCTTGGCCACCAAGTATGGTTACGGCCCTCAAGCCGACCGGATCCAGGAGCTCTACTTGGCCGGCAACAAGGACGGCGCGGCGAAGGTCGTGCCTGACCAGCTCGTGCGAGACGTGAGTCTGATCGGTACACGCGAGTTCGTCAAGGAACGTTTGGCGGCGTTCCGTGAGGCGGGAGTAACCACCTTGAACGTGGCACCTATCGCGGCCACGCCAGCCGAGCGGGTCAAGCTGATCGAGACGTTACGTCAACTGCTCTAACTGCCAACCCTGATATACCCGCCGTGCCGCTCCCCGGGGATATGCCGAGTGGTCACCGGAGTACCGCAGCAAGGATTCCGACGCGCGCGGCGTCGGCTTCGAGTCGCAGCACAGTGGTGGTCAGTTCGAACTTCACCCCGTGGATCGTTTCGTTCACCACGGGGTTGCCGGTCCACCACGTGATGCGGCATACCCGGCGCGTGACCCGCCAGCCGTCGGGGGTCCGCAGCAGGGTGTCGTCATACCAGCCGGTGCCATCCCAGAGGGGATTGTCGCCGGCGGCATTGCGCACCAGGCGCCACCCGCCGTTGCAGAAGCTGTGCGCGCGCTCCCCGTCGACATGGATCACATGGGTGGACATGGTGTGCTGCGTGGAATCGAACGGAGCGTGAAACGCGGCGAAATCGGTCTTAAGGTGTTCGCGATCGGTCCAGTGCGAACTCGCACCGTAGTCGGCATCCACATCGGTGGCGAAGATCCGGTCGAACAGTTCCCACCGTTGGGCGTCGACCGCCAGCCCGTAGAGGTTCAGCAGCTGCGTAATCGCCACAACGTCGTTGTTGGTGTCAGTCATAGTCCTCCCGGGGTGCGGCAATCGGTAACGTTTAAGACAAATGTTGACTCGTGCAGCGGACTATCGGGAGCGGTTCCCAGCATGGCGGCCGTCGTGTCGTGACCTGACATGACTTCACCCGCCATAGACTGGCCCCATCACGCTCGCGGCCACGACGCCGTCAGAGGTCGCCATGTCGGATGAGAAGGAGCGTCTTCGCGCGCCCGAAGTGAAGGCGAAAACCCATAGGAAGCAACTCAAATGGACCTCGAACGCATCACCCACCCGCTCAGACTGGCCAGAGGATCCCACCAGCCACAGTCAGGCAAAGGCTGTGCCATGAATGCGATTTCATACATCAACGGCGACGAGCAGATCTCCGACTTCCCGGCGACCTCGGCCCGCCCACTTGCCTCGTTCGTTCAGTTGTGCAACGACTTGCTGGCCGGACCTGACGGATACTTGTCGCCGGAAGACAGCCTGTTGGTGCTCGACTTGGCTTGGCTGACCGTAGGAACCGCCGACGTTGCCGACACCGTCGTGCATGCCTGGGTGACGAAACTGCTGGTCAGCCCACCCTGGGGTGTCGTTCGATACGCACAGAACACTGCGGCCCAAGCGATCAGCGTCATCGCCGAGCTACATCGCAGGCTCGGCCCCGGTGACACGCCGTCGATCGCCGAGTGGGACGGTGCCGCCCGCGCCGCACGCGCGATCAATACGACGCCGGTGACCGCCGAGAGGTACGCCGTGCGGGCCGCATACCAATCGACCGCACTCATCGAAACCGACGACTGGGACACGCTCGACGCCGTGACCGGTAACGCGCTGAAGGCCCACCGGCTGGCGAACGGCGATGACGGAGCCGCCCCGATCATAGAAGTCACCCGCAACGCCATCCGCTCGTGGCGTCGTCTATCCGGGTTGAGCGTTGTCAGCAACAGCCCAGTAGCAGTCACCGGCGCGGCGCAACGCAAAAATACTGCGGCATAACGGGTTGGACAGTCTGAATCAGTTCTGGCGGTGACTGTCTCGTCGCAGCCGCACTGCTCGGCTCACCGCTGCTCCCGACGCCAGTACCGCCATCCCGCCCAGAATCATCGCCGAGAGCGTAGACCCGACCGTCGTGAGTATCAGCGGCAGGCCAAAGCCGATGTACGTCACGACGTAGAACACTCCAACGAGCGCACCGCGCAAGCGTTGCGGCGCTGCTGCCTCGAGATCAATCAAGCCCTCGCGCAAACACAGTCCGGACGCGCACCCGAGAACCAAGAACAGCGGCAGCCCCAACGCCAGCGACATGGTCGGCGGGGCCACCGCGGTTACCGCATAGCCGAGCGTGGCCAGCACTGCACCGGCAGTGCCGGCTTGCGGCCCCCAGCGACGCGCGCGGGCCAGTACTTGAATAAGCGCGCTGATGCCATTCACAATCAGCGTGGCTGCGCCCGCAGCCACGGGAGCCGCGAGCCCGATGTGCACCCGGCTAGGGATCGCGATGAACCCAAGTGTCGCCGAGGCGAACACCCACGGCGCCAGCGGCAAGGCCCAACTCAACGCTTTCGCGGTTCCCTGCCCCGCTGGCATCGACGGCTCCGAATCATGGGCTGTCGCCGGCGCGGTCACCTCGGCGCGCTGCACGGCGACGATCGCGATAACCATCGCCACCACGACGATGGCCGCCGCGACCCCGAACGACACCCGAATGCCGGGTCCCCCGGCTAGGGTGATCACCCCTGCAGCGAATGGGCCGACGGCGAAACCTCCGAGCAGCACCGCTCCCGCGGTGGCTGCACCCGCGGGCCCTCTCAGATCGGAGGCCCATGCGGTGCAGGAACTGATTGACAGGCCCACACCGAGCCCAACGATCAAACGCCCCACCAGCAATACATCGGCATGCTGCGAGAGCAGCATCGCCACCGTCCCCACCACAGCCGTCGTCGAACCCGCCAAGGCCACCGACTGACGGCCCAGCGCATCCGACGCGCGGCCGCCGATGAGCAGACCGGGCAGCAGCCCTAGCGCGTAAATGCCGAAGATCGCGTCCAGTGTTGCCGCGCTGAGATTTTGGCGATTGCTGATCGAGGGCATCAACGCGACGAAGTGGTTGGCCACCCACCCCGTTGACAGCAACAGCGCCAACACGCCGAAGAACACGGCTTGGCTTCCATCGGATCCGCTGCGCCCGCCCTCGCTGACTGGCGTCGATGGGGTCCGCCGGGTCAGGCCGGTGATCGCATCCGACGAGATCACTGAATTTCCTCCCCACACGTCTGCGCTCGCGGCCGGCCGACAAACAGTAAAAGACGATGCCGCCTAGGCAGTTATTCCCCACTGAGCCGAAAGTTGCACAGCCTGTAGCGCAGGGTCAGGTGCTTTGGGTCGGCTCGTTCGGTACTTGCCCGCAAACGCATGCCGGACCGGCGCAAATCCCAACATGGGGTTTGAAATCAGCCGATTCGGTGTACAGATACCACTACTTACATCCGGGAAGGCAAATGATGAAGCAAATTGCGGCCGCCATGATCGCGATCGCCGCGCTGCTGTCCAGCGCGTGCTCAGCCTCACAAATCATCAACACCGGCGGCGACACGAAGTGCAAAGACTTCACCACTCAGGACGAAAAGAAGCAGAACGACGAAGTCAGCAAGATGCTCAAGGACAAGAGTGGTGCTGATCCGACGAATATTGAGATCTCCGCAACGCGGCTGTCGGCGTTGACGTACTGCCAGACATTGGGCAAGCCGGACACCAAGATCTCCGAGGCGCCACACGGCTGACCGCGGTTGCGGGGCGCTGGTTTGCCGTAGGCGTTCGCCAGCTATTCCCACGTCGGCTCGTTGGAGTGGTCTGTATTTCGGCTCACCCGCTGACGGTCTGGTCATAGGACGGGTAGTCGGTATATCCGTGCGGGCCGGGTGTGTAGTGCAAGGCGCGGTCGGATCGTTGGATCGGCGCCAGGGCGGCAAAGCGTGCCGGCAGGTCGGGGTTGGCGATGAATGTTTCGCCGAACGCGATGAGATCGGCCAAACCGTCGGCAATGAGGTGGTTTCCCCGTTCGCGGGTCATGCCCACGTTGGCGATGAGTGTGCCGCGGTAACGAGGCCGGAAGTGGTTGAACATACCGTCTCCTTGCAGACCGGAAAGTGGACCACCGTTGAGATCGGCCATCGCGCCCATCAACAACCAGTGCGCTAACGGGTATTCGTTAAGCCGGTCGACGACGTACTCGGCGGTGGTCAGGGTGTCTGCGGTGGAGATGAACTCACCGCGCTCACCCCATGCCGGCCCGGCTTTGACGCCCACCCTGCCGATACCGATGCGTTCGCCGACGGCGTCGATCACGTCGAACAAGAAGCGTGCCCGGTTCTCGATCGAGCCACCATAGGCGTCGGTGCGCGTATTGGTGCGTGGGTTGAGGAACTGGCTGATCAGATAATTGAATCCTGCCTGAAGTTGGACCCCATCGAACCCGGCACGCGAGGCATTCGCAGCAGCGACGGCGTAGTCGTTGATTGTGCTGCGAATATCGTGGCGCGTCATCGCTCTCGGAGTAACGGTCGACTTGTCACCCGACGGCGTCGGCGAGCTCAGCCCGGGATTAACCGCCGATGGCGCCAACGGGGCTGTGCCGGTGAAGAAGTCGGGATGCGACGCCGAGCCCGTGTGCCACAGCTGCGTGAAGATGACACCACCTGCAAGGTGCACGGCGTCGGTGACCGCGGACCAGCCGCGGATCTGGGCATCGGTGAACAGTCCGGGAACGTCGTGCCAGCCGGCGGCGTCGCGACTGATCCACGTGCCTTCGGTGATGATCAATCCTGCCGAGGCGCGTTGGGTGTAGTAGCGTTCGTGCAATTCAGTCGGCGCCAGGTCGGGATTCGTTGCGCGGCAACGGGTTAGCGGCGCCATGACGACGCGGTTGGCGAGCTCGTACTCACCCATCCGGTAGGGCCGCAGCAGCGGCTGGATCCCATCGTCGCCGTGCCCGGCTGCAACGCTCATCAGACTTCAGCCTTCGCGCCGGCACTTCGGGCATGAAGCTTCAGGAAGGCGGCGAGGTCTTCGACCGCCAGCGCGGACTCGGGTAGTCCCGCCGAGATGTAGACGGGCCACACGTGGATTCCATGCGTCCACGGCTGAAACGTCGTGTCGACTCCGGCGGTCACGGCGGCGTCACGAATCCGGACCGCATCGTCGAACAGGATCTCTTCTTCGCCCACCTGGATCAACAGTGGCGGCAGATCGTGTAGATCGGCGAAGACCGCCGAACAGCGAGGATCAGCAGGGTCCGCACCGCCGAGATATTCGGTTGCCATGGATTGCAGCAGCTCGCGGGTGACGTAGGGGTCCGAGAGCTTTCGCAGTTCCATCGAGGCTCCGGACAAGGTCAGGTCGGCGAACGGCGAGATCACCGCGACGCACGAGGGCAGCCGCAGGCCTTCGTCACGGGCGGCGACGGTAACGGAAACGGCCAGGTTGCCGCCCGCAGAATCCCCAAGCACGGCGACCGTCTGGGGATCGGCTCCGCTGCTCCGGACAGTCCACCGGAAGGCGGCTAGACAATCCTCGAAAGCCCCGGGAAAACGGGTTTCAGGTGCGAGCCGGTAATCGACCGCGTGCACTCTGGCCCGAGCGGCAAGCGCCACGGCGCCGGCCAGCGGCAGGTACCGATCCGGCGGTGAACCGCTGACATAGCCGCCGCCGTGGTAGTAAACGACGGTGCGCTCGGCCTCGCCGACCAGCGGCTCGAGGGTGACCGCCGGGACCCCACCGAGATTGCTTGGGCGGCTGGCGATTCCTTCCAGTGCGACACGGCTCTCGTTGAAGTTCCGCGTGCTCGTGGTGTCGACGACGGTGGGCCCGGCGCGCAGGTAGTCGACGAACGCCTGTAGCAGTAGCGACGCGGGCGCCGGTGGCCGCGTTGCAGGGAAGACGTCGCCGAACATGGGCAGGCCGCTTCGTGATTCGTTTTCGCCGGCCTCGTCCTGAATCATGTCCCAATGTTCGGCAAGCTTGCCGTCGGCGACGCGGACGACGTCGGCCACTATCCAGTTGGCAGGTTGGCCATGGCCGGAAAACCGGCCGTGCAACACGACGTAGTCTCCGTCGGCGACGACGAGTTGATATTCGTAACGCAATTGTGCGGGCAGCGACTTGACCAGATCGAACAAGCCGGCGCGACCGGGCGCAATGTGGGCGCTGTGCTGGATGTAATCCGGTGACCAAAACTCCTCGGCGCCGGGGTAGTCGCGCCGGTTGAACAGCGTGTCGAAAGCCTCAATCACCAGCGCCTTATTGTCGTCCTCGGTTGCGGTCATGATGCCTTTCTGGTCGTCGAGCTACCTCCCTAGCTCGCACCGTTGTGTAGCTGGTTGGGCACCTCACCGCCGAGCA
>DASXMA010000153.1:0-22624 GCA_036495965.1 Mycobacterium sp. | reverse complement strand
GCTACGAGGACGCGCCGTACCTGGTGCTGGCCACCCAGAATGGGCTGGTCAAGAAGTCCAAGCTGACCGACTTCGACTCCAACCGCTCGGGCGGCATTGTGGCCATCAACCTGCGCGACAACGACGAGCTGGTCGGCGCCGTGCTGTGCTCGTCCGAAGAGGACCTGCTGCTGGTCTCGGCAAACGGTCAGTCCATCAGGTTCTCGGCCACCGACGAGGCGCTGCGACCCATGGGCCGCGCCACTTCCGGTGTGCAGGGCATGCGGTTCAATGCCGATGATCGGCTGCTGTCGCTGAACGTAATCCGCGAAGGCACATACCTGCTGGTCGCGACGTCCGGGGGCTACGCGAAACGCACCGCGATCGAGGAATACCCGGTACAGGGCCGCGGCGGCAAGGGCGTACTGACCGTCCAGTACGACCGCCGGCGTGGCAGGCTGGTCGGGGCGTTGATCGTTGACGACGACAGCGAGCTCTACGCCATCACCTCGGGCGGTGGCGTCATCCGTACAGCGGCGCGCCAGGTCCGCAAGGCGGGACGGCAGACCAAGGGCGTTCGGTTGATGAACCTGGGTGAGGGTGACACTCTGTTAGCCATTGCACGCAACGCCGAAGAAAGCGCCGACGAGAGCATCGGGGAGCTCGACGGCGTCGAGGAGTCGGACGGCTAGCCCGGTAATGATGCGGGCAAGCGGCGACCCGCCAAAGGAAGGGCAATTAGACTCAGCCCGACCACACACACGACTGCCACCGCCCGGGCGGCCTTGGTACACATGTAAGGAGTCGGGGTGACTTCACCGAACGAGCCGGGCGCCCCCAAAAAGGGCGACAGCCTGAATGGGGACGGTTCGGTCGAGCGAGCCGGTGCCCACCGTGCGACGCCCGCCCAGGCTGGCCGCATTCCGGATGCCGCAGACTCACCGCCGTGGCAGCGCGGCGCAGGTCGCGCCCCCCACCCACCGCACCGCCAGCCGGAACCACACGCTGAGCCGCGGCCTTCGGGCCCACCCTCCGGAGTTGATGCGCGGCTGAACCGTTTCATCTCAGGCACCGCGGCACCGGGTCCCGGCACTTCGGTGCATTCGAAGAACCCGCCACAGGACTTCGACGCCCCGCCGGCACGCGGCGACGGGCCGCCCAGCGAGGTCTACGCCAGCGAGTTGCCCGACCTGTCCGGCCCAACGCCGCGAACTCCACAGCGCAAGCCCGCGCCCAACCGCACATCGGAGACGTCGACCTCGCCGGGATCGGGCCGCTCGGCGACCGATGAAGCCCGAGAGACCCGCGAAAACCGGGTCCAGGTGTCGCGCCGCACCCGCGGCCCGGTTCGGGCAAGCATGCAGATCCGGCGAATCGACCCGTGGAGCACGTTAAAAGTGTCCCTGCTGCTTTCCGTCGCGTTGTTCTTCGTCTGGATGATCGCGGTGGCGTTCCTGTACCTTGTGCTCGGCGGCATGGGTGTGTGGTCCAAGCTCAACAGCAACGTCGGTGACCTACTGAACAACACCAGCGGCAGCAGCGGCGAGCTAGTCTCCAGCGGCACCATTTTTGGTGGCGCCGTCTTGATCGGGTTGGTCAATATCGTTCTGCTGACCGCCATGGCCACCATCGGCGCGTTCGTCTACAACCTGACGACCGACCTGATCGGGGGCATCGAAGTAACCCTGGCTGACCGCGACTAGCACGGATTCCCGTGTTTTTGGGGGTGGGGCGGCGATTGCGGTAATCTCGTCGCTCGGCCGTATGCGCGTACGGGCCTATAGCTCAGGCGGTTAGAGCGCTTCGCTGATAACGAAGAGGTCGGAGGTTCGAGTCCTCCTAGGCCCACAACCATGTGCTCGTCCAGACGTTACGTACGACTCGCGTTGCCGCTGGCATTGATCGCTGTGGCGGCAGCTGTGGTGCGGTCACGGCGTGAAGTCGAGGTCTGGCATGTGGCGGCAGATGATGCACCCGACCACCCATCTAGCTATCCAGAGGGGCCTTAGCTCAGTTGGTAGAGCACTGCCTTTGCAAGGCAGGTGTCAGGGGTTCGATTCCCCTAGGCTCCACAATTGTGTGGCTGACGTTCATCGGTTACGGCCGGCGTCTGGGTTTTCTGGCGTAGTCGTTCATAGGGTGTTTGGCCGCCGAGGCCGCCGTGAGGGCGATGGTAGTTGTAGTAGTCCTCCCATTCTCGAACTTTGTTGTTGAAGATCTTGGCGTCGTCGATGACCAGGCCGTCGAGTAGGGCGTAGA
Source organism: Mycobacterium sp. (assembly GCA_036495965.1). Classification (GTDB taxonomy): domain Bacteria; phylum Actinomycetota; class Actinomycetes; order Mycobacteriales; family Mycobacteriaceae; genus Mycobacterium. The sequence goes on along the minus strand of DASXMA010000153.1, from coordinate 20,386 downwards.
ACTCTTCGGCGTCGATGCGGTGGGATCTCTCCGCTTTGCCGTTAAGCCGTGGGGTTCGGGGTTTGATGTAGCGGTGGCCGACCCCTTTGTCCAGGACGTGGTAGTGGAAGGCTGATTGGAATTCGGCGCCGTTGTCGGTCTGGATGATCTGCACCGCGAAGGGCAGCCGCTCGAGCACGTAGTCAACGAACTGGATCGCGGTTTTCTGGTCACAGCGCGGGTAGATACGCAGCACACGCAGTCGGGTGCAGTCGTCGATCGCGGTGAACTGGTAGTACTTGGTGCGCCGGCCGACGGGCCGCGGCCTTTAGTGGCTCAACGAATTTGACGTCGATTTGGACTTGATGTCTGGGAAGCTGCTTTTCGTAGCGCTGCCACCGTTTGTCGAGCCGTTTGTAGCGTTGGGAGGCGGGTAGCCGGTTGAGGCCGAGGCGCTTGAGGATGCGCCAGATGCCGGAGTTGGCGCCCACCTTCGCAATCTGCTCGGTGAGACGACCTACGAATTGCTCGCCCGCAAGGGTGCGACGATGACCACCGCCGCCATGGTGACATACGCATACGACCAAATCGACCAGGCCCGAGCAGAACTGAACGCGGGCCGGAATAGACCCAGAAATCAGATATGCCAGCGAGCGCCGTCCGGCATCGCATTCTCTCCGGTCGCTGTGCTCAAAAACCTGTCTCACGAACAAAAGTCGTGCGACAAGTGCTATAACTAGCTGTGCTACAAACTGATTCGCATGTCGCCGCACCGCCTAACGGTGGAGTGCGCGTTGGTTACGTGCGGGTCAGCACCATCGCCCAGACGCTGCGATCAGCAGAATGCGGCTCTTGCCGCTGCTGGTGTGACGAAGACCTTCTCCGACACCATGTCTGGCGCCAAGGACGACCGTCCAGGCTTGGATGCGCTCCTGGATTACGTTCGCGAGGGCGACACCACTGCGAGGCGGATCGTGGAGGGTGCAGCAGAGCATCGGCAGTGGCAGCTCGTGGCGGTCGGCTGATGGTCTCTACTGTTCCGACCTGAGCCTTTTCCGACATGGCCGCTGGTGCTTCAGTCCTACCAACCGATCGTCGTTCATGAGGGAGGCGGTAGTTTGCGCAACAAAATCCGGCAAACTCACTGCTGCGGAGGCGACTTCACCGAGAGCAGCTGAACGCGTTGTGAGCCCTGTGGCGTCTCATAGCTGACGGTGTCGCCCGGCTGATGCCCCGCCAGGGCCAATCCCAGCGGACTGTCGGCGGTCAGCGTCTCGTCTTCCTGACCGGCTTCCGGGCTCTCAGGGATTTCCGCGACGTCGGAGATCACGCGCATTGTCGTGACCCCTCCATCGGCGAGCCGCAGCGTGACCTGCGCTCCGTCTGGCAGCAGTCCCATTGGCGTGTTCGCCGATCCGCTGCCGTGTAGGAGGCCCTCCAGCTTGGCGATCTGCTTGTCGACGAAGGCGACGTCCTCGGCTTGCTGAATTTCGTCGGCGGCGTCGCCGCTATTACCGACCGTGTCCTCATCGCTCACCAGCCCCGTGAGCAGATGCTCACGGCGTTTCCTTAGCCGGGCCAATTCCGCGTTGATGCGGTCCCGTCCTCCGTCCGAAAGTGTCGTTGGGTCCGCCTTCCTGACGTTCGCCGACCGGTTTGAAGACCAATACTGGATGCTAACCAACAGTGCTCCCTCGTGAAATCCTCCTCACGAGATCTCTGCCCACATGCTTGCGGGCTTCGCGGAATCGCACATGAAGTGGCTCAGCATGTTGATGCGGTCGGTGACCGCTATTGACGCCGTCAAGACCCGAGAACAAAACCGCAGGTAGCGAGAGGGACTGAAGGGAACAAAACGAAGTGGACCTGCAGGTCAGCCGGTGTTTTGCCTGGTTAACACGGGGGTTCGAGTTTCTTCCTATTGCCTCCACAGAGCGGTGTTTTGCTCTAGCAGGGTTAACGTCGGCCGGACTCCGATGACCACATTTTGACGCAGCTCCGCTGTTCGCCAATCCTGAAGCTGCTGTGGTGGCGATGACCCGGGTTACTGCCGGTCTTGGATGCCGTGCAGATCGTCTTGGATGCCGTGCAGATCACCTTGGATGTCTTGTACACCAGAAAGAGCATTCTGGAGGGCCTGCTGCATCTCGTCCGGGCTTGCAGGTTGGTACTGAGGGCAGTACGAAACGACGGCACCAGTGGCGAACTCGGCGCTTTGATTGGCATCCCATATCGACGATCGCTGCACGAAGCGGATGGCCTCTGCGAAGTTGGGTTGGTGCGCTAGAAAATCGCAGACTGCGTGCCCCTGGATCGTCACGTATTCGTGGCTGGGAACAGGCACGCCTTCTTGCTGCAACGCGTCGATTAACGCCTTGTCGACGACGTCAGGCGACGGAGCATTCACTTTCGGCGCAGTCGGATTGGGTCGCCCACCCGACGGCGGAATGACCGCCGTCTGCACCGGCTGCGCTGACTGAGCTGGCTGAGCTGACTGCGGTGGCTGCGGTGGCTGCGCCGCTGGGTTTGGTTTGTGGTCCGCGAAAATCACTACTAAGACGCCGGCGACGGCCACCAGAGATAGCGGCAACGCCGCGAAGGGGCCGAAGCGACGCAGCACACCCTTACGTACGGAAGGCATGATGGCGTCGGTTTCGTCGCACCGCGACCGGGTGCCGGCGACAACCTCGGTCTCACACGCTTCGACCGCCTCGGTTCCGGACGCCTCCGTGCGGTGCGCTAGGCGCTCGTCGAGCAGTTCATCGGCCTGTCGACTCGACGGCTGACCGCCCTGGTCACGGATCAATCGGCGCTTGGCAGCGAGCAACCGCAATTCTGAGTCGATCGTCTCGCGATCGCGCATATCAGTCAGTCTGAGGGTGTCACGACGTTGTCACAAGTCCCCGGTAAACACTGTGCCAATATCGGCGGATACCGGCGAATGCGCAGGGAGCCATTTTCCCGCCACCACGTCTATTGACGGATGCCACCTACCCCGCTCCCGAGTCGCGCGGCGAAGAGCCGCAGACAGCTGGGTCGGTGGTTTCGTCGATGGGCGGGCGCGGAGCTCAGGCCGGGGAGGGGCTTGAGAGCGCTGGACGATCTGGAAGTTATTTCATCCGGCTTACGCAGCACCAGAATGCCATGTGCCAGGAAGTTTTTGCCCGCACGCCCGCGAAATCCACGCGCTGATTTACCCGCCGTCAGTGGCGTCTGCTGCGGCGATCAACGCTCGGCCCAATTTCCGCGCTTCGGCTGGCGTGATGAGCGGGGTATCGGGGCAGTCAATGATGATCTCGCGCTTAGCATGCCCGTCCGCGTATTGCAGCCCGATGACGGATACCACGATATCGGCGCGTCGCCCGTGGCCGGCGGTGTGCTTGATTCTCCACTCTGGGCCGTCGAATGCCCTGAAGGCTGCCCCATTGTGGTCCCATTCGTCGACCAAGGTTGTCCGGGCGGGTGGTGCAAGATCGAGTTTCATGGCTAGATCGTTTCCGCGATCCCGGGCGTGGTCACGAGTAGTCCACTACTTCACTTGTTCCGCCCCTCGCGCCATCCGTCGCGCGGAGGCTCCACATAGCCGCTCAGGGGCGCGGCTGCACATCGACGCTGGGTGGACGTGGCGACGGCTCGGGGCTCGAGTGGCGCACTGAGCGCCGGACGATGCTAAAGGCGGCGGCGCCACCCGCCAAGACCACGACGACAGCTCCCGCGATCAGCAAGGGGCGCTTGCCGCGGCGGCGTTGGGACCGCCGCGCATCCTGCAGGGACTGTGGCAGGTTCGCGACCACTTCCTGCGCGGCGGCCAGCTCTTGGGCGAGTGTTTCTTGCGCCGCACCGATTTCGCGGGCCAGCCGGCCCTCCCGGTAACGGCGACGCAATCCCGACGCGGTCGATTGCGCGGAGTGCACCCCCAGTCCGACAACTCCTCGCGTGACGTCCACCGGTCCCAATGCCGAATAGGTCAGGCCTCGGGTAAGTCGCTCACGGGGGGTCAACCGGTTGTCCGTCGTCGCGCTCATCTGCCGCCTTTCTGTGCCGCTGGTGGAGCCTACAGACTGCCACCAAAACGACCCCCGCGGGCCCATTGCGCCTGTCCTGTGTTCAGCGCGCCCGGCCCCGGTCCACCGAGACCGGGTGCGGGCATGCGTGCGCGTGATGGCAGACTGTGACCTCGTGACTAACAGCCCCTTTCAGACCGCTACCGCCACGCTGCACACCAACCGCGGCGACATCAAGATCGCCCTGTTCGGAAACCATGCACCCAAGACTGTCGCCAATTTCGTTGGCTTGGCGCAGGGCACCAAGGAGTACTCGACGCAGAATGCGTCGGGTAGCCCCTCTGGGCCGTTCTACGATGGCGCGGTCTTTCATCGAGTGATCCAGGGCTTCATGATCCAGGGCGGCGACCCGACCGGTACCGGTCGCGGCGGCCCGGGCTACAAGTTCGCCGACGAATTCCACCCAGAGTTGCAATTCGACAAGCCCTACTTGCTGGCGATGGCCAATGCGGGTCCGGGCACTAACGGCTCGCAGTTCTTCATCACCGTCGGGAAGACGCCCCACTTGAACCGGCGCCACACGATCTTCGGCGAAGTGGCCGACCCCGAATCGCAAAAGGTCGTCGACGCGATCTCGACGACAAGCACCGACGGAAACGACCGTCCGACCGACGCGGTCGTCATCGAATCGATCACCATCTCCTAGAGCCGGGGATTAAGGTCGCCCGGACCGCCGCCGGCTAGCTTTCGCGCGGGCCGGCGTAGCCGGCATCGGTGAGCGCGTCGAGCACATCCAGCGGTTCTGTTCCGAGGTCCCAACGCGAGAAGACCACCAACCCCTCGTCAGCCGTTTCGACCTCGAGCAGCCGCATTTTGCGGGCCAAGCGACGAAACTCGGTGATGCGGATGATCTTGATGTCGGAGCGCTGCAATAGCTGCGTTCGCAACCAGCCCCGGATGACCAGTCCGTCGGGCGTGATTGCCAGCTTCGGCCGCGCGCGCCACGTCGCGCCCGCAAACAAGATCAGACCCACCGCGGCAATCCCCGTCATAACGCGCCCCGGTGCGTCTGTGACGAGGGTCACACTCGCGGTAGCCATCAGGACACCGGCAACCCCGCAACCAGCGATTCCGCCAGCGCGGGGCTCCCAACTTGTTTGCTGCACGAGGCGCCTACCCCCTTCCACCACTGCCTATGGAGTTATCCACAAGCGCTATCAACAGTGGGGATAAATCACACGCGTGTGATTGGGTGATCACGAGGTTGCTGGCCCAGTAACAGGCCGACCCCAAGATGAATTCATTCCAAATTTGATCTTGGTTAGTGCCAACGCATTGTGAGCAACAAACCCGTGATCATGAAAGCGAACGCGATCGCATAGTTCCACGGTCCCAGGTGCGCCATCCAGCTCAGCGCCGCCGGGGCTTGGCTACCGACGGCAGCCAACTGAAACACCATCAACCACACGAGTCCGACCAGCATGAGTCCGACGAACAGCGCGACGAACCACACGCTCGACGGACCGACCTTCACTTTCACCGGCGTGCGGCTGACCGCGCCAACGGTGAAGTCGTTCTTCTTGCGGACCTTGGACTTGGGCATTTGAGACCTCGGAATACCTAAGCGACACAGTGAGCGGGACGGGGTGCAACGATAACGACTACAGCTGCACGCATAGCTTGGCTACGAGACTAACTCACCTGGCGCAGTGACCTGGAAATGGAGGGCCGATGATCGATACGCGCCGCTCGCCGTGGCGCTTGGGTGTGCCATTGGTCTGCCTACTGGCCGGGTTGCTGCTGGCCGCCACGCACGGGGTCTCCGGTGGCGCCGAGATCCGCCGCAGCGACGCTCCGCGTCTGGTCGACCTGGTCCGCGAGGCGCGGTCGTCGGTGAGCCATCTCAACGCAGAACGCGATGAGTTGGTCGGCAAGCTCGATTCGATGCACGGCAGGTCTTCCGATGCTGCATTGGCCGCGATGCTGCGACGGTCCGCCGAGCTGGCTGGTGAGGCCGGTATGGACCCGGTGCACGGGCCGGGCCTGGTGGTGACCCTCGAGGATGCCCAACGTGATGCCAATGGCCGGTTTCCGCGCGATGCATCCCCCGATGACCTGGTGGTGCACCAGCAAGACATCCAGGCCGTTCTGAACGCGTTGTGGAGTGCCGGCGCCGAGGCGATCCAGATGCAGGACCAGCGCGTCATCGGAACCTCAGTGCCCCGCTGCGTCGGAAACACGTTACTGCTCAACGGACGTACCTACAGCCCGCCCTACACGATCACAGCGATCGGTAACGCCGCGGCAATGCAAGCCGCACTGGCCGCCGCTCCCCTGGTGATCCTGTACAAGCAGTACGTGGTCCGATTCGGACTGGGCTACCGCGAAGAGGTCAAGCCCGACGTGCAGATCGTCGGCTATACCGAACCGGTCCGGATGCATTTCGCACAGCCAGCCGGCCCGGTGGGCTACTGAGCCGTATCGGCGAGTTCGTCGAACGGTACCCTGACACCATGCGGATCCTGGTTGTCGACAACTACGACAGCTTCGTTTTCAACCTGGTGCAGTACCTCGGACAGCTCGGTGTCGAGGCGCAGGTGTGGCGCAATGACGACGCGCGACTGTCTGATGAGGCCGCCATCGCCACCCAGTTCCACGGCGTTCTGCTCAGCCCGGGGCCGGGCACCCCGGAACGGGCGGGCGCGTCGATCAGCCTGGTTCGCGCGTGCGCTGAGGCGCGCACCCCATTGCTCGGAGTCTGCCTGGGACACCAGGCCATCGGCGTTGCGTTCGGCGCCACCGTAGACCGTGCGCCGGAATTGCTGCACGGTAAGACCAGCAGCGTTTTTCACACCAATGCCGGTGTGCTGCAAGGGCTTCCGGATCCATTCACCGCGACCCGGTACCACTCGCTGACCATCCTGCCGGAGTCCCTGCCCGCGGCGCTGGAAGTCACCGCGCGCACCCGCAGCGGTGTCATCATGGCCGTGCGGCACCGCGAGTTGCCGATCCACGGCGTCCAGTTCCATCCGGAGTCAATTCTGACCGAGGGCGGGCACCGAATGCTCGCCAACTGGCTCGCCGATTGCGGGTGGGCGCGCAACGACACGCTGGTGCGCCGGCTGGAGAACGAGGTGCGCGCCGCGGTGCGCCCGTATTTCCCGGCCGATCCCGCCGTTACTGACCGAACTTCAGCGTGATGATCCCGTCCCTGTTGCAACCGGCCCCGGCGGGCGGGTTCTGGTAGACCACCCGGTGGGACTGTGAGCCACCGGCGTCCACGTCGGGACCCTTGTCCAGCCCTCCTGTCCAGCCCAACGCACGTAACCGTGGTTCGGCGTCGGTCCAGAACATGCCGGACAGGTCGGGCATGATGAACTGGTTGCCCTTGGACACCTGCAGCTCGATGATCGAATCGACCGGAACGGTGGTGCCCTTGGGGGGATTGGTCCCGACGACTTCGCCGGCCGGTCGGGTGCTGTCCACGGGGGCCTGGCTGAACTTGGTGAAGCCATAGATGTTGAGGTTCTTTTGCGCCGCGTCCACCGTCTGGCCGGCGACGTCGGGCAACTGCTTCGTCTCCGGCCCCGAGCCGACGATGATCGTGATCACGTTGGTGATCGCCGACGTCTGGTTGGCCGGTGGGTTGGTCCCGATGACCTTGCCCAGGAGCTCCGGGGTCGACGGCGAGTTGGCTTGCTTGAAGCGACCAAATCCGGCCGCGGTCAGCTTTTTGACCGCGTCGGAGTAGCTCAGCGAAGAGACATCAGGTAATTCGCGTTGTTCGGGACCGGTAGAGACATTGATGGTGATCTCGTCACCCGCACTCACCGAGGCATTGGCGCCGGGGTCGGTGCTGATGACGTGATCGGGCGGGATCGTCGAGTCGGGTTTTTGCAGGGTGCGCGTCTTGAAGCCGCGATTTTGCAGTGCGGCAATCGCGTCGGCGGAGACTTGGCCCCGCATATCGGGCACTTGCACATCGCGAGCACTGCCGCCGAACGTGTTGAAGGCGATAACGACGACGATCGTGAGCACCGCCAGCACGGCGACCGCGACAACCCAGCGACCGATTGAACCACCCATGCGATCGCCGGCGGTGTCGTCTAAACGCTGGCGAGGTAGAGGGTCGGTGCGCGGGCCACCGAGGCTTGGACCCGTGGACGACAGCATCGAGCTCCGCTCGGCGTCAGTGAGCACCTTGGGTGCCTCAGGTGTCTCACCGTTGTGCACCCGGACCAGATCGGCGCGCATCTCCGCGGCGGTCTGATAACGGTTGTCCGGGTTCTTGGCCAGTGCCTTCAGAACGACGGCGTCGAGTTCGGCGGAGATGCCTTCGTGCCGCTTCGATGGTGGAACCGGGTCCTCCCGCACATGCTGGTAAGCGACCGAGACCGGCGAGTCTCCGGTGAAAGGTGGTTCCCCAGTGAGGATTTCGTAAAGGACACAGCCCAACGAATAGACGTCGGATCGGGCGTCGACCGAATCGCCGCGGGCCTGTTCGGGTGACAGATATTGCGCGGTCCCGATCACGGCGGCGGTTTGGGTGACGCTGTTGCTGTCCGCGATCGCGCGTGCGATACCGAAGTCCATCACCTTGACCGCATTGGTCGTGCTGATCATGATGTTCGCCGGTTTGACGTCGCGGTGAATGATGCCGTTCTGATGACTGAAGTTCAGCGCCTGGCAAGCGTCGGCGATGATCTCGATCGCTCGGCGGGGTGGAAGTGGGCCCTCGGTGTGCACGATGTCGCGCAAGGTGACGCCGTCGACGTACTCCATGACGATGTAAGGCAGCGGGCCCGCGGCCGTTTCCGCCTCGCCGGTGTCGTACACCGCGACAATGGACGGGTGATTCAGCGCCGCGGCATTCTGCGCTTCGCGCCGGAAGCGCAGGTAAAAGCTTGGGTCACGGGCCAGATCAGCGCGCAGCACCTTCACCGCGACGTCGCGGTGCAAGCGAACGTCGCGGGCCAAGTGAACCTCGGACATACCCCCGAAACCGAGGATGTCACCTAGTTCGTAGCGGTCGGACAGGTGCTGCGGAGTGGTCATTGCGGTGTCTCGTGTTGGGCCGACGACGTGCTGGGCGCCAAGGGGAATTCCCAGCTGAGTTCGGATGGCCTGCTCCGGAGTCCAGGATTACCTATCGTCGGCCGATCCGTCCAATTAAGCCGCAGGCCGGGGCCCGAACCGCTAGGGGTCTTGGTCGCCGGCGGGGGTGCGGTCGCCGGTGGGGTCCCGGTGTCGGTGACGGTTGGGGCGGGTGTCTGCGGCTGCTCGTTCTCCGCGCGGGAATTGATGACGATGAGCACCGCGATGATGATCGCCAGCGCTCCGAGCACCCCGGCGGCCCAAAGCAGCGCGCGCTGGCCCGATGAGAATGTGCGCCGGGCCGGAGGCGTCCGGTGGCCACCTGTCGACGGGCGGGATCGGCGAGGCGGGGCGGTCCGGCCACTGACGGTCGACGCCCTGGTCGGCGGACCGGATGAGATCGTGACCGGTGAGGCCCGACCGGGCGGCGGTGACTGACTCGGCCGGGGCGGGCGGCGTCCGGCCCGCACTGCAGCGACGGCGTCGGCGAACGGTCCCCCGCTGCGGTAGCGCATACCGGGGTTCTTGACCAACGTGATCTCGATGAGTTCGCGCACATTGGGCGGAAGCTCGGGCGGAAGCGGCGGTGGGGGTTCCTTGATGTGCTTCATCGCAACGGTCAGAGCGCCGTCACCAGTAAACGGTCGCTTACCCGAAACTACTTCGTACCCAACAACTCCCAGCGAATACACATCGCTGGCCGGGGTTGCGTCGTGGCCCAGGGCCTGTTCGGGTGCGATGTATTGCGCGGTGCCCATCACCATGCCGGTCTGGGTCACCGGGGCGGCGTCGACAGCCTTGGCGATACCGAAGTCGGTGATCTTCACCTGCCCGGTGGGGGTGATCAAGATATTGCCCGGTTTGACGTCGCGGTGCACCAGGCCGGCGGCGTGCGCAACCTGAAGAGCGCGGCCAGTCTGCTCGAGCATGTCCAGCGCGTGCCGCAGCGACAGCCGGCCGGTGCGCTTGAGCACTGAATTCAGCGGCTCGCCGTTGACGAGCTCCATCACCAGGTAGGCGGTGCGCCCCTCGCCGTCCATCTGGCTTTCGCCGTAGTCGTGGACGCTGGCGATTCCGGGATGGTTGAGCATCGCGGTGGTGCGCGCCTCAGCGCGGAACCGCTCGATGAACTCCGGGTCCTGGGAGAACTCGCCCTTGAGCACCTTGACCGCAACGCGCCGGCCCAGCCGGCTATCGACCGCCTCCCAAACTTGGCCCATGCCACCGGTGGCGATCAGGCGCTGCAGGCGGTACCTGCCAGACAGCGTCACACCAACTCGCGGGCTCATGGTCCTCCCTGCAGCGCGGCCTCGATGACTGCCCGCCCGATCGGTGCTGCGAGTGCACCGCCGGTCGCGGACAGGCGGTCGGCGCCGTTCTCCACTAGCACCGCCACGGCCACCTTCGGCGATTGCGCAGGCGCGAAGGCGATATACCACGCGTGCGGCGGAGTGTGCCGCGGGTCGGTGCCATGCTCTGCGGTACCAGTCTTGGATGCGATCTGCACGCCGGGAATGGCCCCTTTCTGCTGTGCGACCTTCTCGGCGCCGACCATTAGCTCTGTTAGCTTAGCGGCGACCTGCGGCGACACCGCGCGGCGCTGTTGATAGGGCGCAGTGGTGCTGATGTTGGACAGGTCTGGCCCCTTGAGGCTGTCGATCAGGTAGGGCTGCATGGTCACCCCGCCGTTCGCGATGGTCGCGGCGACCTCGGCGTTTTGCAGCGGTGTCAGCGCGACATCCTTCTGCCCGATGCTCGACATCCCCAGCGCGGCGGCGTCCGGGATTATCCCGACGGTTGATTCGGCGACCTGCAGCGGAATTACGCTCGGGTTGCTGTCCAGCCCGAACGAGTGCGCCATGTTGCGCAGTGCGTCGGCTCCGGTGTTGATGCCCAGCTGCACGAATGCGGTGTTACACGACAGGGCGAACGCCTCGCTCAACGGCACGGTCGACCCGTCGCCGTCGCCGCATGGCGCGCCGCCATAGTTCTCCAACGTGGCGGTGCTGTCGGGTAGTGGAATTGTGGGGGCCGCGGTCAATTGCTCAGTGTCGGTGGCTCCGGCCTGCAGCGCCGCGGCGGTCGTGATCACCTTGAACGTGGAACCAGGCGGGTAGGTCTCGGAAATGGCCCGGTTGGTCAGCGGATTGTCTGGGTCGTCGCGAAGCCGCTGCCAGGCCTGCGCCTGCACCTCGGGGTCATGCGAGGCCAGCAGGTTGGGGTCGTACGACGGTGACGACACCATGGCCAAAATCCTGCCGGTGGATGGCTCAAGGGCAACGACAGCTCCCTTGCACGGTGGTCCGCCACAGCCTTGCTGCATCGCGTCCCAGCCAGCCTGCTGGACACGCGGGTTGATAGTGGTGTCGACATTGCCGCCGCGCGGATCGCGGCCGGTGAAGAAATCGGCCAGGCGTCGCCCGAACAGCCGCTCGTCGGACCCGTTCAGCAGCGGGTCCTCGGCTCGTTCCAGGCCCGAGCTGGAATAGCGCAGCGAGTAGAAGCCGGTAAGCGGCGCGTACACAGCGGGGTTGGGATACACCCGCAGGAATCGGAAGCGGCTGTCGGTGGCCACTGAATAGGCCAGCAGCTGGCCGCCCGCGATGATCTGGCCGCGTTGACGTGAGTACTCGTCGAGCAGAACTCGTTGGTTGCGCGGATCGGTGCGTAGCGCGTCAGCCGCGAAGACTTGCGTCATGGTGGCGTTGAGCAACAGCAGCACGATCAACGCCATCACGGCCACCGAGATCCGGCGTAGAGAGGCGTTCATACCCGCTCAATCACCTCGGTGCCGGCCGCCGCGATGGACGACTTGGTGCGGGTGCGGGTGCGCAGTGGACGTCGGGCGCTGTGCGAGATGCGCGCCAGAATGGCCAGCAGCACATAGTTGGCCAACAGAGACGAGCCGCCGTAGGACATCCACGGAGTGGTCAACCCGGTCAGCGGAATGAGCTGGGTTACCCCGCCGACGACGATGAACAGCTGGATGGCCAGCGTCGACGCCAGACCCGCGGCCAACAGCTTGCCGAAGCTTTCCCGGGTCGCGATCGCGGTGCGCAAGCCGCGGACGAGAACGATCGTGTACAGCATCAAGATGCAGGCCAGCCCGACCAGTCCGAGTTCTTCGCCGAATGCGGCGGTGATGAAATCGGTCGACGCCGCGGGCACAGTGTCGGGTTGACCGTTACCCAGCCCGGTGCCGAAGATACCACCGGTAGCAAAGCTGAATAGCGACTGCACGATCTGGTAGCCGTTGCCGTCGGGGTCGGCGAAGGGGTCCCACCACGTCTGTACGCGAATCCGGACGTGCTCGAAAATGAAATATGCCACTACGCTTCCCGCAGCGAACAGCACCAAGCCGATGACGACCCAACTGAAACGCTGGGTGGCGAGGTAAACCACCACCAGAAACGACGCGTAGAGCAGCAGCGAGGTACCGAGGTCCTTTTCGAAGACCATCACACCTATTGAGATCACCCAGGCCGCCAGCAGCGGCGCGAGGTCGCGCGCGCGGGGCAGGTTCATGCCCATGAAATGCTTGCCGACGCTGCTGAACAGACCGCGTTTGGCGATCAGCACCGCGGAGAAGAAGATCAGCAGCAGAATCTTGGAAAATTCCGCGGGCTGAATTGAGAAGCCCGGGAAGCGAATCCAGATCTTGGCACCGTTCTGCTCGGACAGCGACGCCGGCAGCAGCGCAGGAATTATCAACAAAACCAGGCCCGTGAATCCGCAAATGTAGCCGTAGCGCGCAAGTTGTCGGTGGTCCTTCAAAAAGGTGACCACCAGCGCGAACGCGGCTACCCCAACCAGGGTCCACAACATCTGCTGGGTTGCGCTGGGGAGATGGCGACCGCTCAACTCGTTGTTGACAATGTCGAGCCGATGGATCATCACCAGGCCAAGTCCGTTGAGCAGCGCCACTATTGGCAGCAGCAGCGGGTCGGTGTAGGGAGCGAAGCGCCTCACGGCCAGATGCGCGCCGCCGAACACCACCAGAAAGACCAGCCCGTAACTGGTGAGGTCCCAGCGCAGGCCGCGCTGCTGGTTGGCCTCGACGATGAGTAACGCGGCGACGGTGATCACCGCCGCGAAGCACAACAGCAGCAGTTCGGCGTTGCGTCGAGTAGGCAGCGGAGGTGTGACCGCGACCGGCGGCTGGACCTGGGTCGTCATGCGACCGCCCGGCAGTCGATGCCCGGCTGAGGTGGGGGTGGCGGGAGCGCAGTGACCGTCTGCGAAGTGTTCGGGGGCGACGTGGTCGCGGGCGCTGCTGGCGGAGTGTTCGCGGGGGTACTGGTGGGGGTCGGACTGCTAGGTGAGGTGCCGCTGGAGTTGGTGGGTGCTGCGACGCTTGGCTCTGCTGTCCCGCTGGTCGGGAACCCGGGCGGGGAGGTGGCGCGAGGCGGCGGGCAGGCCGGCAGCAGGGAGTTGGCCGACAATTCGCGCAACTGTCCGATAGCGTCATCGAGGGTGCCGCCCGGAAGCCCGGCCTGAACCTGTGCGCGTTCGGCAGGACGCAGATCCTGCAGTCGCATCAGGCGGCAATCGAGATGGCTTCCGGATTGGCTATAACTGATTAGCGATAGCTCATTGCGCGCGTTGAGGCAGCCGATCAAATAGGGCTCGTGCAGTGACATGCCCAGCATCGACCCTTGAATTCCCCGCACGATCGACACCATGCCGTTGTATTCGGCGACGTAGTAGTTGCTCCGGATAACGGTCCGCACGATGGCCAGGCCCGCAAGCACCAGCAATACGACCAGCGTGATGAAGATAAACATCCGGCGCCGCGGCCACCGAGGCCGACTCGTTGTTTCTTCTTGTGACGCAACCCGTTTCGCGGCCTCTTTGCGAGGGCCAATGGCCGAAGCGCGCCCGGCCGAAGTGTTGGGCAGGGTCAGTTGATCTTCTTCACCTGACACCGCACCGGCGAGAATCGGTTGGGTCTGGCCGTAGTCGTAGTCGACGACATCGGCGACCACGACGGTCACGTTGTCGGGTCCGCCGCCACGCAGCGCCAATTCGATGAGGCGGTAGGCACTTTCGGCGACGTCGGGAATCTGCAGGGCCTCTAGGATGGTGTCGTCGCTCACCGGGTCGGACAGCCCGTCCGAGCAGAGCAAGTAGCGGTCACCGGCTCGCGCTTCTCGCATGGTCAAAGTGGGCTCGACCTCGTGACCGGTCAGTGCCCGCATGATCAACGATCGCTGCGGGTGGCTGTGCGCCTCTTCCCGCGTGATCCGCCCTTCGTCAACCAAGGTCTGGACAAACGTGTCATCTTTGGTGATCTGCGTCAGCTCGCCGTCGCGCAGCAGATAGCCGCGTGAGTCGCCGATGTGCACCAACCCAATACGGTTGCCCGCGAACAAGATTGCGGTAAGTGTGGTGCCCATCCCCTCGAGCTCGGGTTCCATCTCGACCTGCGCGGCAATAGCCGAGTTGCCGGCGCGCACCGCCGCATCGAGCTTCGCGAGCAGGTCGCCACCCGGTTCGTCGTCGTCGAGATGTGCCAACGCGGCGATCACCAATTGAGATGCCACTTCGCCGGCGGCGTGGCCACCCATGCCATCGGCGAGGGCCAAAAGTCGTGCGCCGGCATAGACCGAGTCTTCGTTGTTGGCGCGTACCAGGCCGCGATCGCTGCGGGCGGCGTATCGCAGGACCAGGGTCACGGGCGCAGCTCGATCGCCGTTTTGCCGATCCGAACCGGCGTTCCTATTGGAACTCGTACCGCAGTCGTCACCTTCGCCCTGTCAAGGTAAGTGCCGTTGGTCGATCCTAGATCCTCGACGTACCATTCCGAGCCGCGCTGGGACAGCCGGGCGTGCCGTGTCGAGGCGTAGTCGTCGGTCAGCACCAAGGTCGAGTCGTCAGCGCGTCCGATCAACACAGGCTGCCCGCTGAGAGTGATGCGCGCGCCCGCCAGAGAACCTTCAGTCACCACCAGATAGCGGGCAGCGTGGCGGCGCTGGCGTGACGGCAGCAGCGTGCCGCGCAACGCTAAGCCGCGACGCACCATGACAGCACCGGTGGGCGCGTAGATATCGGTCCGCAAGATCCGCAGCACGGACCAGATGAATACCCACAACAACATTAAAAATCCGGCACGCGTCAGTTGCAGTACTAGTCCCTGCATCTGGCGTCCTTTCCGTCCTGGCGTCGCACCCGTCGCATCGGTGACGCCGAGCACATCAGCAACGTCACGATACTTGGACGGTGGTCGAGGCGGGGCGAAGCACGGCAGCTTTGAGCCCGGTGCGTTCAGTGAATGCGAACGATGATCTCCGAGTGGCCCAAACGGATCACGTCGCCATCGGCCAACTGCCACTCCTGCACCGGCGCGTTGTTAACGGTCGTGCCGTTAGTGGAGTTGAGGTCGGATAGCAGGGCAACCTGTCCATCCCAGCGGATTTCGAGATGCCGTCGTGACACGCCGGTGTCGGGCAACCGGAACTGGGCGTCTTGCCCGCGGCCCACGATGTTGGAGCCTTCGCGCAGCTGGTAGGTCCGGCCGCTGCCGTCGTCCAGCTGTAAGGTGACCGCAGTCCCGGCGGCTCCGTAGCCGCCCTGGGCATAGCCGCCGTAGCCGCCGCCCGCCTGCTGGCCGTAGTCAGCTGACTGGCCGTAGTCGTAGTCGCGGCTGGCGGGTTCGGCGTATCCGCCGCCTGGAGGGGCATACCCCTCGCCCGGGATGGGTTCGGCGTACTGCGTGTAGTCCTGCTGCCCGTAACCCTGCTGGCCGTAACCCTGGCCGCCTTGCTGGTAACCCTGGTCGCCTTGCTGGTAACCCTGGTCGTAGCCGGCGCCCTGGTCGGGGTAAGCGGGCCGTGATTGTTCGGGGGCGCCTTGGGGAGCGTAACCGCCCTCGTCCTGGCGAGCCGGCCCGCGACCGTAATCGCCATACCCGCCGTAGCCCTGTTGGCCACCGCCGGGCTGACCTCCGCCGGGAGGTCCGTAGCCACCACCCTGGCGGTAGCCCTGGTCGTAACCCTGGCCGCCGTAGCCGCCGGGCGCTTGAGGGCGCTGCTCATATGACGGTGGGTAACCACCCTGGCCTTGGTCGGGGTAGCCGCGCCCCTGGTCCTGATACCCGCGCTGGTCCGGATAGCCGCCTTGATCGGGGTATCCGCCGCGCTGGTCTTGGTAGCCGCCCTGGTCCGGATAGCCGCCCTGTTCGGGGTATCCGCCGCGCTGGTCTTGGTAGCCGCCCTGTTCGGGGTATCCGCCCTGTTCGGGTTGGCGAGACGGCGGGTAGCCGCCTTGGGGCGGGTAGCCGCCTTGCTCCGGTGGATAACCACCCCGCGGGTCGGCTCCGCCTTGCGGGTCCTGGCCACCTCGTGGATCGTCTTGGGGACGCGCGTAACGCTCGTCGTAGTAGTCGTCGCCGGGCCGCCCCTGCCCCTGACCGCCGCGGTAGCTCGAATTGTCAGTCATTGGTGGTACTCCTGGTTCTGCGCTGAACGCCTGATTTGATTGTGGCCGGGCGGGATCGTTGTCCGTCGGGCGGGGCTCGACATCGGGGTTGACAGCACCGCGGGCGCGGAACTGGCCGGTGTGCAGGTTCGGCGACTGCTCGAACCGAACCACCACCTCACCATACGTTTGCCACCCCTGTTCATAGATATAGTCAGCCAAGTACCTAGCGAAGGCGCTCGACGTGAGATCCGGATCTCCGCCCACCTTCTCGAAGTCGTGCATACCGAGGGTAATGATGTATTCGTTGGGGGCCAAAAAACGATTTCCCTGAAGCGGCCGGATACCGTCTTCTGCTTCGCGCCGCAATAGCGCTTCGACCTCTTGCGGAACTATCGATCCCCCAAACACTCGGGCAAACGCATCGCCAACGGTCGCCTCGAGCTTGCGCTCGATTCGCTGAACGAGTCCTTTATGGCTACTCATATTTCAGCGCTCGCCCGCACTTGTCTTGGTATATCGGCGGCGCAAGGCAAACGATTCGCCTGCGTGTCGCATCACTCAAGCATGGTATCGGGACACCTCGACGCTCCGGCACCGTGAGAATTCTGAGAATCGCATCAAGGCAGGTCAGCGCGCTCTGCCCCCGCGAGGCCGCTTATTGCAATGGCGCCCGGGCCTTCAGAGGCGGTTGGGGCAGGCGGCCACTACAGTGGTATGGTCCATCGGTTGTTTTCCCGGGCGAGTGGCGGAATGGCAGACGCGCTGGCTTCAGGTGCCAGTGTCCTTCGGGACGTGGGGGTTCAAGTCCCCCTTCGCCCACCAATGCGATGTCCCGAGACAGCTGTGAACGATGTCGTGAACTCACGCACCCCTTCGCCCACCAAGAGCAGTTCGGCGAACTGTGGGCAAGACCACCGTGCATTGTCAGCCCACATCGAATCCGTTGCAGCGGAACAAAACCCACAATCCGCGGCGACTATCAGTGCATTCCAATGCGGGAATCGTTCGAGGCCATGACATCCGCGAAGTGAATTGACGGGTTCGCGTGCGGCAGTAGCCTAACCAGCAGTTCAGGAAGGGTTGGGGATGTTCGTCGACGCGCGAATACTGCAGTCCGGAGCCAGCGCGGTGTCTGAGGCGAACGGCCGGGCCGCCGTCCCGGCGTTCACCGAGATGGATAAGCGCAACGCCGCGAGACTGCGGGCGGTGCGATGCAGCTCCACCACATAAGCATCGGGCTGCTGGTCGCCGCGGCCGGCGGTGATCCATGGGCGATCAATAAAAGCCTCCAAGTCGGCCGCCCAGTCCAGATTTCTGATTTGGCGGTTAGCACCACCCCCTACGGCCGATTCATGTTCACCTACAACGTCGATGGGCAGCCCGTGCAGGTCGTCGGACAGCTCAAGAACGGTGCCGGCGAATTCTTCGATCAAGCCACCGGCACTTCCTACACCTTCAAAGACGGCAAGTTGACCGCCATGCGGACCCTGGATCCCGGCAAAGTGGAAGCCACTCCTGAACGGCTGTGGAGCGCCATCACCCTGGCCGTCGGAGGACCCGAACTCAAGGCCGGCGGCGAAGTTGCGTGGCAAGGGCTCAAAACCCTCTTCAGTCGTGAAGCCCTAGCAGGTCTCACCTCCGACAACGTCTTGCCCCGCGCCCTTAGCGGGGTCGAGGTACGTGCGGCAATCGCCGAGGCGGACCTTCCCCCGCGTTCGATACCACCCGGCGCCGGCGGGCAACCTGTGCCCGGAGTTCACCCCGGCCCGCCACCCGTGGTCGAACACGTGCCGCCAGCAGGTCAGGGCGCCGACATCCTGGAACACGCTCCCGGGGACCACGTGCCTGCGGTGCCCGACAGACCGCCGCCGGTACCCGACCAGCCACTGCTGCCGCTGCCCTCGGATCATCCGTTATTCCATGGATATCAACCGATCGGACCGGGCCCAGAGTTCACCCGAGCCGATGGCAGCCTCATCTATCCCGACGACAGCCTCCCCACCAAGCCCTACGCGGTACCGGGCACTGTCATCCCTGACGCTAACCTGCCTGCAGATACCGTGCTCAGCCGCTTTGGCTACCCCGGCGGTTCCGACCTCGCCCCCGAGGGAACCCCCTTCGCCGAACTGTCCCTTCCCCCGGGCAGTGCTCTCAAACCCTATTATCAATACGTAGTCAATGACCCGACAATGCTGCCCCCCGGTTGGCATATTGAGGAATCAAGAGTAGCGCCTTCCATCAACCCGGTGGCGGCCAGCAATACCGAATCATCGACGAATCCGGAAATGATGGCAGTGTTGAGGAACTGGTCAAGTGGGGATTCCTAAGAAGGGTTAACTAATGGTAGACTTTTCCCGCTTGTCGACCAATTGGTATCAACGGGGACCGGGAATGGGTCGCGGCAATATATCCATCTCGACAAGATATCCATCTCGACAAGCTGCGACGACTGTGAAATCGTATTCGATTCCAGCGACTATTCGGTACACCTTAGGAACGACGGAACCTGGTGGATAATAGATACCGTTAACGACCGCGGACAACGGCGCATTGACTCGGCCAAATTATCGACTTTCGAGCTTACCGAAAAATACCTGATATGGAACTGGGCTACTAGTGCTCGAGGCGTTGACGGTGTTCCACGGCTCGGACCCCAATTGTATTCCTTAGGGGTTAGCCCGGATGCCGAGGTGAAACCGATAACTGAAGGCGTCGCTGAAGTACGGTCAAGTGGTGGGAGGGCAATCTTGATGGAGCCCTATGCCACGATCTTTAGTCATTTGATGGCCAAGTCGGTGGATGAGATTGAACAGATGGTTAGGGAGGGAATAAGATAGATCGAGCCCTGAAGGCCCATGCAGTACTTCCCAGCTGCAAGCGCTTGCTTAGGAATTGCTTTTACGGTGGATGTGCTGGAACGGTTTCGAGTCATAAAGGCGGATAAGGTGAAATGGTAGACTTTTCTCGCTTGTCGGCCAATTGGTATCAATGGGCACCGGGAATGGGTGGCGGTAACATATCCGTCTCGACGAACTGCGATGATTGCGAAATTCTGTTCAGCTCCGACGACTATTTGGTTCATCTGCATAACGAGGGGCGCTGGTGGATGGTCGATACGGTAAACGACCGTGGGCGGCGACGCAATGGCGCTGCTAAGCTATCGAATTTCGCTCTTACCGAAAAGTATCTTATCTGGGACTGGGCCACCACCGCGCGTTCAAGTCTTGCCTCCGGGGCATTGGGAGCCGATCTTGCCAGGCGAGGGTATGCGCCCGGTGTAAATGTTTCCAAAGTCGAAGGTGGTTACGAAATATGCTTGAACGACGATTGCGCCGTACTATCAGTCGTTAACGCTACAATTTTTAGCCATCTCATGTCAAGTCCGTAGATGACATTGAGCGGATGGTTAGGGAGGGAATAGGATAGATCGAGTCCTGAAGGCGCGCATGCAGCCATTACTGATGTTTACACGGCGATTGCGCGGTACTCGTCGTTGGTGAGGCTACTATTAACTTTAGTCACATCATGAAGAAGTCGGTAGACGAAATCGAAGAAACCGCCGAGAGAGGCATTAGCTAGAGTCCAATCGAGATCGGTCGGGCTACGCAAATTTCTGCAACGCGGCCGCCGCACAATGCCTGAACTCAAAGTGGATTTGAATCGAATGGGACTCCCTCTCGCCTATCGACCGCTCCGCATAAATTGCGGAGCCGATCCTTAACTGCCTGGCTGCGTCAGCGCCCACCCCTTGACCTCGGCGGTGACCGGGTCGGTGATGTCATCGAATTCGGGATGCTTCTTGAGCACCGTTTCAACCATCGAGCAGACCGGGACAATGCGTTTACCTTCATCGCGGGCGGCATTGAGTCCCTCTTCGACGAGGATGGTCG
>DASXMA010000152.1:0-10012 GCA_036495965.1 Mycobacterium sp. | reverse complement strand
TACACCGGGTCGTACCTTGGCGGCCAGATCGACCAGAACGGCGTCCTGCATGTTGGAGGCCACCACGTAATTGCACGTCGCCCAACCGCGGGGTCCGTTGACACCGCCGAAGTTCTGATCGGTCCATCGCAAAAGGTCAGTCGCACTGGCGCCTTCGAGCTCCGCGGCGCCGCGCGCCGCCAGCTCACGCAATTGCGCTTCGGTCGGCCTGCTTGCTTGATCACTCATCGCAGGTCGGCCTCCTCAGCGCGAATCGCCCACTGTGCGAACCGTTCACCATCGTTGCGGTGTTTGATGAAGTTGCGCACTACCCGATCGATGTAGTCGCCCACCTCGTCGCTGGTGACCTTGTGCTGGCGCAGTTTTCGGCCGAATCCGCTGTCGAGGCCGAGGCTGCCGCCCAGGTGAACCTGGAAGCCCTCGACCGAGCCACCGTGGCCGTCGTCGACCATCTGACCCTTGAACCCTATGTCGGCGACTTGAATTCGCGCACAGGAGTTCGGGCAGCCGTTGATGTTGACTGTGATCGGCACGTCTAGCCGAGAGTTGATGTCGTCGAGTCGACGCTCCAGCTCGGGCACCAGGCCCTGCGCCTTGCCCCGGGTCTAGGCGAACGACAACTTGCAGAATTCGATCCCGGTGCACGCCATCAGATTTCGGCGCCAATGCGAGGGGGTTGACTGCAGCCCCAGCGCCTCTACGCCCGCAATCAGATCGTCGAGCTTGTCATCGGCTACGTCGAGGACGACCAGCTTTTGGTAGGGGGTGAACCGGATCCGGTCAGAACCGGCTTGCTCTGCCAGCTCGGCCACTGTCGAGAGGATGGTGCCGGAGACCCGCCCGGCGATCGGAGCAAACCCGACGGCGTTGAGGCCGTTCTTGAGCCGCTGTACTCCGACGTGATCAATCGGATGCTTGACCGGCTCGGGGGCTGGGCCGTCGATCAACCGACGCTTGAGGTACTCGGTTTCGAGAACTTCCCTGAACTTTTCGATGCCCCAGTCCTTGATCAGGAACTTCAGCCGCGCCTTGGACCGCAGCCGCCGGTAGCCGTAGTCGCGGAATATCGAAGTCACCGCGGCCCACACTTCGGGCACCTCGTCGAGCGGAACCCACGCGCCGACCCGCTGGGCCAACATCGGGTTGGTGGACAGACCGCCGCCGACCCACAGGTCCAGGCCGGGGCCGTGCTCGGGATGGTTGACGCCGATGAACGCGATGTCGTTGATTTCGTGCGCGACGTCCTGCAGCCCGGAGATGGCCGTCTTGTACTTGCGCGGCAGGTCGGCGAAGTCGGGCTTACCGATGTAGCGGCGCACGATCTCCTCGATCGCCCAAGTGGGGTCAATCACCTCATCGAGCGACTCACCTGCCAGCGGGGAGCCCAGAATCACACGCGGGCAGTCACCGCACGCCTCGGCGGTCTGCAGACCCACATCGGCCAGCCGCCGCCAGATTTCCGGGACGTTTTCCACCTCGACCCAGTGAATCTGCAGGTTCTGCCGGTCGGAGATGTCGGCGGTATCCCTCCCGAACTCGGTCGAGATTTGGCCCACCGTGCGGAGCGCCGCTGTCGACAGTGCCCCACCGTCACAACGCACCCGCATCATGAAGTATCGGGCTTCGAGTAACTCGGCATTGTCGTCGCCGGTGAACGTGCCGTCGTAACCCTGTTCGCGCTGCGTGTACAGGCCCCACCAGCGGAAACGGCCACGCAGATCGCTTTTGTCGATGCTGTCGAATCCGCCCTTGGCATAGATGCTCTCGATGCGGTCGCGGACCTCGAGCGGGGCACCGGCCTGTTTCATCTGTTCGTTGGGGTTGAGCGGCTCGCGATCTCCCAACGCCCACTGGCCCTCACTTCGGGCCTTTGCGGGACGTGCTGTGGTCATTCGGGGGTTCTCCTTCGCGAACGTTGCAGGCTTGGACGCGCAGCACACCGGTTTTATTTCGGCGGCGCAGATCCGGCGCCAGCTGGACGTACAGGTGGGCGGGTCTACGACATCAACGCAGACAGCTACAGCTGCAGACACGCTTGAGATCGATATGCCGCCGCGCCACGAGGGCAATGCGCGGGCTGCGGTTGGCGGCGATCACGGGGCCATTCTGCCATGGATCGCGACCAGCGGTGCGACCAGGTCAAATTTGTTCTCATGGTGATTAAAAGTACGGATCAATCCTGGGTGATTGGGTTGACAAAGCCAAGAATCCCCTGAGAAGCCATTCGACCGAGGCTCAACCTGCCCGCCGTGCCATGATTTGGCATGGCCCTTCACGAGGCGCCGGTCGACCTGCCCGGCATGCAGCCGAATCCCGGACAGCCGTTTGGGCTGTATCTGCATGTCCCGTTCTGCATAACCCGTTGCGGTTACTGCGATTTCAACACCTATACGCCAGCGGAGTTGGGTGGTGTCAATCCGGACGCCTGGCTGGTGGCACTGCGAACAGAGCTCGAACTCGCGGCCGCACGGCTGGGCGCACCGACGGTGAGTACGGTGTTCGTTGGGGGAGGGACGCCGTCACTGCTGGGCGGCGAGCGCCTGGCCACGCTGCTGGACATGGTGCGCGAGCAGTTTGTGCTGACGCCAGGCGCTGAGGTGACCACCGAGGCGAATCCCGAGTCGACGTGGCCAGAATTCTTCGATGCCATCCGCGCGGCCGGATATACGCGGGTGTCGCTCGGCATGCAGTCTGTGGCCCCGCGGGTATTGGCGACCCTCGATCGCGTGCACTCGCCCGGGCGAGCGTCAGCCGCGGCCGGCGAGGCGATGGCTGCGGGCTTCGAACATGTCAACCTCGACCTGATCTATGGAACCCCCGGGGAAACCGATGACGACCTGATGCGTTCCGTCGACGCGGCGGTCGAGGCAGGTGTCGATCACGTGTCGGCGTATGCCCTGCTCGTCGAGGAGGGCACCGCGCTGGCCCGGCGGGTCCGGCGCGGGGAGTTGGACGCTCCCGACGACGATGTGCTGGCACACCGCTATGAGCTGGTCGATGCTCGGCTGTCCGCGGCCGGGATGGCCTGGTATGAGGTGTCCAACTGGTCCCGCCCGGGGGGTGAGTGCCGACATAATCTCGGCTACTGGGACGGTGGTCAATGGTGGGGGGCGGGCCCGGGCGCCCACGGATACGTCGGCACGACGCGATGGTGGAATGTCAAGCACCCCAACGCTTATGCGGAGATGCTCGCAGGTGCTGTGCTGCCGGTGGCGGGCTTTGAGCGGCTCGGCCCGGACGCCTTGCACACCGAAGACGTGCTGTTGAAAACCCGCCTGCGCCAAGGGCTTGCGTTAGATCGGCTGGATCCCGCTGAACGTGAACGTGCCGAAGCCGTGGTCGCCGACGGGTTGTTGGTGCCCGAGCGCGACAGGCTGGTCCTCACGCGGCGCGGGCGGCTGCTGGCCGACGCGGTCGTGCGAACGCTGCTGGGGTAGTTCCTAGGTGCCCGGGAACCAGTGCCCGACAAGACGGACGATCTCGATGTACAGCGGGATTCCGATGGTGACGTTGTAGGAGAACGTCAGACCCAGTGACGCGGCCAGCGGCAACGTCGGGCTCGCTTCGGGGATTGCCAGGCGCTGGACCGCCGGGACCGTGATATACGACGCCCCGCCGCACAGCACCGCGAACAGCACATAGGTGCCAGGCTGGAAGTGCGTGTCGGTGACGTCTGCGTAGGCGTAGGCGAGCAGGATCCCCAACGTCGCGAACAGGTTCGGCGCCAGCAGGCCGAACAAGATGAAACCGCGGCCGGCGAACTTGAGATCCCGCAACTTGCGGGACGCCGTCATGCCCATCTCGAGCAAGAACAGGCACAGCACACCCTGGAATGCCGCAACGAAGAACTCGTTCTGGTCGTGAACGACCTTCTGTCCCTGCACCGCGCTGATGAAGCCGATGGTTATGCCGCCGACGAGCAGAATGAGTCCGGGATTGAGGAACACCTCCTGCAACATTTCGCGCGAGAAGAGCGGTGCCTTCTTGGGCTCCGTTCTCTCGTACCACTCGGGATGCTCCCGCATTTCTAAAGAGAACTCCAACTCCTGCTCGATCCCCCGCGTGACCTGGGCATCGAGATCTTCTGGCAGGTCCCGCTTGGCAGCCGCGCCCGGCCCGACTTTCACGGAGGCCGTGTAGCCGGGCTCGTCCGGCATGAATCCTGCCTCGTCCATACCCCTGTGCCGCAGTCGCGCGACCAGGTACAGCGCCACCAGGCAGCCGGGTATCTCCATGATGGCCAGCGTGACCGGCATGTAGGCGTTGAAGGCGATGCCCACGCTCGTCAGAACGGCCACGCAGGTGGCAAAGGTGCCCGCCGAGTCCGACCCGTAGTAGCCGGCGACCGTCGCCCTATCGACCTGCCGCATAGCGGTCAGGTACCTCAGCAGGAAGTAGGTGAGTGCACCGATCACAAAGTTCATGACGAAGCCCAGCGCCACGAATCCGGTGATGTTGTCGATGTCGGCCGGTTTGATCTTGGCGAGTTCTTCGCCTCCCTGCCAGCCGATAGCCACCAGCAGGTACATGGTCAGACCCTGATAGATCACGTAGGGAAACTCAAACCGCACCTTCAGGATCGGGATCAGGAACCCGAAGTAGAAGAACAGCAACAGCGGCTTGAAGAGATTCTGGGTGAAGTTCTGCCAGAACTCAAAAAGCATTGGTGCCTCCCGGCTGAGCTAGTCCGGCGAAGCGGGAAGCGGCAACTGACGCGGGGCGTCCCAGAACATCACTAGAACCTTGAAGACTCACGCGACTTGAGTCAACTCAGTGAAGCCGTCTTTACGAACAATTAACAACGGTCCGCCTGCGCTCCGCATCGGCGGTGGACGCGCCCCGCTTTTGCGGTTGCAGTCGGAGAAGTGCTGCGCGACGACCCTGCCCATCGAGCAGGGTTTCGCATCGCGGCCATCGCGCAGGCGAATAATGCTGTGGCCCATCAGATCTTGTCGGGCAATGACTGGTTCTCACCCCGCGGGCGGTGACCGAAGCCTCCGTAGCTAGAACCAGTGCGAGACTAGGCGGTTGATCTCGATGTAGAGCGGGATTCCGATGGTGACGTTGTACGAGAACGTCAAACCCAGTGATGCGGCCAGGGGCAGGGTTGGGCTTGCCTCGGGGATGGCCAGTCGTTGGACGGCCGGAACGGCTATGTACGACGCCGCGCCGCAGAGCACCGCGAACAGCACGTAGGTTCCCGGCTTGAAATCGGCATGGGTGAGGGACGCGTAGATGTGGGCTGCGATAATCCCCAGCGGCGCAAAAATATTCGGCGCAAGCAAACCGAAGAAGATGAAGCCGGGGCCCGCTGACTGCAGGTCTCTTAGCTTGCGAGACGCCGTCATGCCCATCTCGAGCAGGAACAGACACAACACACCCTGGAATGCCAATACGAAGAATTTGTCATCGTCTGCAACGACCTTCTGTCCCTGCAGCCCACTGATTAGGCCGATCATGATGCCGCCGAAGAGAAGGACGAGTCCAGGGTTGAGGAACACTTCCTGCAGGAGCTCGCGGGAGAAAATCGGCATCTTCTTAGCCTTACCGATGGGTGGACTCTGGTCGGGCTCCCAGTTCGGATGCTCCAACTTCTCCATCGCGAGCTCCAGCTCCTGCTCGACTCCCCGCTCGCGCTCGGCCTCGAGGCTCTGGCCATGTGGGGGCTTTGCCGCCGTGCCCGGTCCGACGGCGACCTTGACCGGTGGGGTGTACCCGGGCTCGCCGGGCATGTTCCCGGCCGCGTCCATGTTCCGGTGGCGCAGTAGCGCCACGAAGTACAGCGCTACCAGGCAGCCGGGAATCTCCATGACGGCCAGCATGACCGGCATGTAGGGATTGAATGCGATGCCGACGGCGGCCAGGACTGCCACACAGGTGGCGAACGTCCCCGCAGAGTCCGATCCGTAATAACCGGCGACCGTTGCTCGGTCAACCTTTCTCAGGGAAGTCAGCCAACCCATCAGCACGTAAGCGATGGCCCCGATCAGGAAGTTCAGCAGGAAGCCCAGCACCATGAATCCCACGATGACCAAGATGCTGGAGGCGCTGATCCTGGCCAGCTCTTCGCCGCCGTGCCAGCCGATGGCCAGCAGCAGGTACATCGTCAAGCCCTGATAGATCACATAGGGAAACTCGAACCGCACCTTCAGGATTGGGATCAGGAATCCGAAGTAGAAGAACAGCAAAAGCGGCTTGAACAGGTTATGCGTGAAGTTGTGCCAAAACTCTTGCAGCATTGGTGCCTCTCTCATCGATGCTGTGATCAGGGGAAGCACCGTCCGCAACTGGGGCCACCACGAACATCCCGAGACCGTGCAAAAATTTAACCCCGCCGGTAGGGGTCCGCCACTCAGACACGGCGCGAAAGGGCCATGTTTAGCCCGTGCGAGCCGGGATGGCCGATTTTGCCAAAGCTAGTGGTCACAGCCGTGCTGGTCGGGCCACATAGGGTGCGCTAAAGGTGAATCGGCTGTGACTTTTCTGGGGATTCGCTGTGGGGATGGGCGTGGCTCGGCGGGCCGGACGAATCTGGGACGGCTCGACGCCCAACCGCTGTTCGCTGGGACCAGCCAAAACGGTCACCGCAAACGTCTTGTCAAGCCGTCCGCACGGCGCCCTGACGTGGGTTCGCCACGGTTGGCGGAGAGGGTTGTGCGCGATTACATAGGTTAGGCTACATTTACTAACCGTGACTGACGTCAGCGTCGAGACGAGTTCCGCCGGCACCATGTCACCGCCGATTCCGCTTCCCGCCCATATCGAGCCCGCCGACCTGGCAGCCGAGCTGGCTGCGGCGCTGCCTGAGCGGTTTGGCGAGGAGTACCTGCTCTACGAGCACGGCGGTCAATGGGTGCTTGCCAGCGGTGTGCAGGCGATGGTCGAGCTGGATAGCGACGAACTGCGTGTCATCCGCGGCGGCGTGATTCAGCGGCAACAGTGGACCGGGCGGCCGGGACCGGCCCTGGGTGAAGCCGTCGATCGGTTGTTGCTGGAAACCGATCAGGTGTTCGGCTGGATCGCGTTTGAATTCGGCGTTTACCGCTACGGACTGCAGCAGCGGCTGTCGCCGCGCACCCCGCTGGCTCGACTGTTCTGGCCGCGCACCCGCATCGTGGTGACCGCAGAGGCGGTTCATCTTTTCAACGCGGAAACGAGTCACCGCGATGCGGTACTCGGGTTACTCGGCGACGGTGTGCCCCACGTGGGCGATGCCCGCGAAGTCAAGGTAACCACCGATCCGTCCGGCTACCGCGATCGGGTGGCGACAGCTGTCCGCGAAATCGCCGATGGCAGCTACCACAAGGTAATCCTGTCGCGTTGTGTCGAAGTGCCTTTCGCGGTGGACTTTCCATCCACTTACCGGCGTGGCCGTCGGCACAACACCCCGGCGCGGTCGTTTTTGTTGCGGCTGGGCGGAATTCGTGCCGTGGGCTACAGCCCGGAACTTGTCGCGGCCGTCGGCCACGACGGCGAAGTAGTGACGGAGCCGCTGGCCGGTACTCGCGCGCTTGGTCGTGGTTCGGCGCGCGACCGTCAGGCTCGCTATGAGCTGGAATCGAATTCGAAAGAGATTGTTGAGCACGCTATTTCGGTACGTAGCTCGCTTCAGGAGATCACCGAGGTCGCCGTGCCGGGTACACCGGTTGTCACCGATTTCATGACGGTGCGGGAGCGGGGGAGTGTGCAGCACCTCGGGTCCACGATCAGCGCGCGTCTGGACCCGTCGCGCGACCGGATGGACGCTTTGGAAGCGCTTTTTCCAGCGGTCACCGCGTCGGGCATCCCGAAAGCGGCGGGTGTCGAGGCCATCCTGCGCCTGGACGAAGGCCCGCGTGGCCTGTATTCCGGTGCGGTGGTGATGATTTCAGCAGGCGGTGGGCTGGATGCTGCGCTCACGCTGCGAGCAGCCTACGAATGCGACGGGAAGACGTGGCTGAGGGCCGGGGCCGGCATCATCGAAGAGTCAGACCCCGAGCGCGAGTTCGAGGAGACCTGCGAGAAGCTGTCCACGCTGGCGCCATATTTGATTGCGCGCCGTTAGCGTCTTCAGTTGATCTTCCGCCGGCGTACAGCGAGTTCGTCGGGAACTGGTTAACTCCCGGCTTCGGATGAGTGTTTCGAGGTAGTCGGCGAGTATGCGGCTGACGAGCGACTCGATGTTCGATTCGATGGACTCGGCGGGGGCGGCGGTGACGGGTGACATTAGTCAATGGCAGCTTTGGCGCAACTTCAGCCCGGCGGGGTAACGGTTCGGGCACGTTTCGGTTACCCCGCGACACGTCATGCGGCGCCGCGGTTCCCGTGGTTGAGAATTCGGAACATGACGCAATCGCGGGAGCCCGACGATGGCGCGTGAGATCTCGCGGCAAGCGTTTCTGCGGGGTGCCGCCGGGGCGCTAGCCGCCGGCGCGGTCTTTGGATCGGGCCGAGTCGGCTCGGTGCGGGCCACCGCCGCTCCGGCTGCCTCGGGCTGGGACGGTCTTTCGACCGCCCTCGGCGGGGAGGTGTTACTACCGAATAGTCCCCAATTCGGCGCGGCCAAGCAGGTTTTCAACACCAACTACAACGGCTTTACGCCGGCGGCGATCGTCACCCCGAAATCCGCGGCGGACGTGCAAAAAGCAATGGCATTCGCGGCCGCCAACAACCTCAAGGTCGCTCCGCGCAGTGGTGGGCACTCCTATATCGGGGCGTCCACGGCGAACGGCGCCATGGTGCTCGACCTGCGTCAGCTGCCTGGGGAAGCCAACTTTGACGCCTCCACCGGCCAGGTCACGGTGACACCGGCTACCACTTTGTACACGATGCACCGGGCGCTGGCCGCGGCCGGCCGGGGCGTTCCGACGGGTACCTGCCCGTCGGTCGGTGCCGCGGGGCACGCCTTGGGCGGCGGAATGGGCGCCCAATCCCGGCACGCGGGCCTGCTGTGTGATCAGTTGACGTCGGCGTCCGTGGTGCTGCCCAGTGGCCAGGCAGTCACCGCGTCTGCCGCGAGCAACCCTGACCTGTTCTGGGCGCTGCGCGGCGGCGGTGGCGGCAACTTCGGTGTGACAACCTCGCTGACATTTGCGACGTTCCCCACCAAAGACGTTGACGCCGTGAACCTCAACTTCCCGCCACAGTCGTTCGCGCAGGTCCTCGTCGGTTGGCAGAATTGGCTGCGTACCGCTGACCGGAACAGTTGGGCACTGGCGGACGCCACCGTCGACGCGATGGGGACGCATTGCCGAATTCTGGCCACCTGCCCGGCAGGATCGGGTAACAGCGTGGCTGCCGCCATCGCCCAAACGGTGGGAATGCAACCCTCCGGTACCGAGAACCACACGTTCAACTACATGGACCTGGTGAACTATCTGGCCGTCGGGAACCTTAACCCGTCACCGCTCGGATATGTCGGCGGATCCGATGTCTTTCCCACCGTCAACGCGGCCGTCGCTCAGGGGATCGCCTCGGCTGTCAACGCCTTTCCCCGCGGCGCTGGCCGCATGCTCGCAATCATGCACGCGCTCGACGGTGCCCTCGCCAACGTGGCACCGGGGGCCACAGCGTTTCCGTGGCGCCGGCAGTCCGCGCTGGTGCAGTGGTACGTGGAAACAGGTGACCCGGCGGCAGCGACCGGCTGGCTCAGCACGGCACACCAAGCGGTGCAACAGTATTCGGTGGGAGGCTATGTGAACTACATCGAGGCGAACCAGCCGCCGTCACGATACTTCGGCCCGAACCTATCCCGGCTGGCCGCCGTACGGCAGAATTATGATCCCGGCCGAATCATGTTCTCCGGGCTGAATTTCTAGCCGCCGAGTGTGCCTCGGCCCTCGGACAGTGCTTACATCTCCGGAATTCTCCTGGGACTTCGACCTTTTGCAGTATTCCTGACTTGGGCCACGATTTTGGTGTTGCCTTGATTGCAGGTCGCTGATCTGTCGCTTCGCCTGGCGCTGCAAACGTGCGCACTAATGAACCGTCCCCGGTTTCATGCGCACATCGAGGAATGGAATCGCCTGGTTCC
>DASXMA010000151.1:0-6889 GCA_036495965.1 Mycobacterium sp. | reverse complement strand
CCCGGAGGTGGCCACAGGCGATGACCACGCTGACCACTCACGACACCAAGCGCAGCGAGGACGTGCGTGCCCGCATCGGTGTGCTGTCGCAGGTGCCGTCGCTGTGGACCGAGTTCCTTGCCCGCTGGGAAATCGAGGCGCCCTCCCCCGATCCTGCAACCGGACAGTTCCTGTGGCAGAACATCTTCGGGGTGTGGCCGGTGAGCGGTGTGGTCACCGACCAGCTGCGCGACCGACTGCACGGCTATGCCGAGAAGGCGATCCGGGAAGCGGCCTTGCATACCTCATGGAACGAGCCGGACACCGCTTTCGAGGAGGCGGTGCACCGTTGGCTGGATACCGTGCTGGACGGGCCGGTGGCATCCGCACTGACCAAGCTTGTCGCTCAACTCAATCCGCACGCCGCAAGTGATGCGCTGGGTCAGAAGCTGCTCGCGCTGACCGTGCCCGGCATACCCGACGTCTACCAGGGCACCGAGCTGTGGGACGACAGCCTGGTCGACCCGGACAACCGCCGCCCGGTCGACTATGCCGCTCGCAGAGCCGCACTGAAAGAGTTGCAGCATCCGAAAATGAACGTCGTCACCACGGCGCTTCGGCTGCGGCGCTCCCGTCCGGACAGCTTTCTGCGTGGCGGATACTTTCCCGTGCTGGCCGGCGGGCAGGCCAGCGATCATGTGGTGGCATTCCGCCGCGGCGACGACATCGTGGTCGCGGTGACCCGCTGGACGGTGCGACTGGCCGAAGCGGGCTGGGGTAACACCCTGGTGCCGCTACCCGACGGCTCCTGGACCGACACGCTCACCGGCGCCATGGCAAGCGGACCGACGTCGGCCGCCGAATTGTTCGCGGACCTGCCCGTCGTCCTGCTGGAGCGCGATCATGAGTGAATTCCGCGTTTGGGCACCCGAACCCGCGCTGGTGCGCCTCGACGTCGACGGCGAGGTGCACGCGATGACGCACACCAATGATGGCTGGTGGCACAGGTCCGTCGAGACCGCACCGGACGCCAGGTACGGATACCTGCTCGACGACGACCCCACCGTACTGCCCGACCCGCGATCACCGCGCCAACCCGACGGGGTGCACGCCCCCTCGCAGCTCTGGGACCCCGCGACCGCGGCCTGGACGGACAACACCTGGCCTGGCCGGCCGGTCGAAGGCGCGGTGATCTATGAGCTACACGTCGGCACCTTCACCGGCGAGGGCACTTTCGACTCCGCCATTGAACGGCTGGACTACCTGGCCGATCTCGGAGTCGACTTCGTCGAGCTGATGCCCGTCAATTCCTTTGCGGGTACCCGCGGCTGGGGATATGACGGCGTGTTGTGGTACAGCGTGCACGAACCCTATGGCGGTCCCGACGGCTTGGTTCGCATCGTCGATGCGTGCCACGCACGTGGTTTGGGGGTATTGATCGACGCGGTGTTCAACCACTTCGGCCCGTCGGGCAACTACCTGCCACGGTTCGGCCCATACCTCTCGTCGGCAAGCAATCCGTGGGGGGAAGGCATCAACATCGCCGACGCCAACTCAGACGAGGTGCGGCGCTACATCATTGGGTGCGCGCTGCGCTGGATGCGCGACTTCCATGCCGACGGTCTGCGGCTGGACGCGGTACACGCGCTGGTGGACACCACGGCCATCCACATCCTCGAGGAGCTCGCGACCGAAACCGACTGGCTGTCAAGGCAAGTGGGCCGTCCGCTGTCACTGGTCGCCGAAAGCGATCTCAATGACCCGCGACTGATCACCCCACGCGACCACAACGGCTACGGGATAACCGCGCAATGGGATGACGATATCCATCACGCCATCCACACGGCGGTGTCCGGCGAGCGTCAAGGCTACTACGCCGACTTCGGCTCACTGGCCACATTGGCGGAGACACTGCGCCGCGGGTACTTTCACGCCGGTACCTATTCGTCCTTCCGCCGGCGCCGGCACGGGCGTCGGCTGGACACGTCGACCATCCCCGCGACCGGGTTGCTCGCCTACACCTGCACCCACGATCAGGTGGGCAATCGCGCTCTCGGCGATCGCCCATCACAGCACCTGACCGCTGGTCAGCTGGCGATCAAGGCCGCTCTGGTGCTCGGATCTCCCTACACTGCAATGCTTTTCATGGGCGAGGAATGGGGAGCGTCGACTCCATTCCAGTTTTTCAGCTCACATCCCGAGCCCGAGTTGGCCCGGGCCACCGCGGAAGGCCGTAAAGCTGAGTTCGCCGAGCACGGCTGGGATGCCGACGAAATTCCCGACCCGCAGGACCCCCAGACATTTCAGCGTTCCAAGTTGAATTGGGACGAGGTCGGCGCCGGCGAGCATGTCCGGTTGCTCCGGCTCTATCGCGATCTGATCACCTTGCGCCGCGGCGAGCCGGACCTGGCCGATCCGTGGCTGGAGCACCTTGCCGTGGGTTATGACGAGGAGCAAGCCTGGATTGTTCTGTGCCGCGGCCAGTTACGCATTGTGTGCAACCTTAGCGCCGAGCCGGTGACGGTCCCGGTCGCCGGTGACGTGGTGCTGGCGTGGGGTGCGCCGACGGTAAAGGCCGACAGCACTGTGCTGGACGGGCATTCGTTCGCGATTTTGCGGATGGCCGGCTGAGCTACACGCTGGAACGGCCGATACTGCGCACCGCGTCGGCGACCGCGTCGGCGAGTGGGTCGATCTCATCGGCGGCCAGGTCCGCGATGGTGATGCGCATGCCCGGCCCGGTGCGAATCCGAAACCGTGTTCCCGGCGCCGCGGCCCAGCCCGCGTTGAGCAGCCGAGTGATCGCGACGGTCTCGTCTGGGACCGGGATCCACAGGTTGAGCCCGGACCGGCCGAAGGCGGTGACCTCGCGCTCGGCCAGGGCGGTGCGCAACCGCGTGCGGGTGCCGCTGTATCGCTGCTCGGCCGTACGGATAAGCCGCGTCGCAGCGTCGTCCGACCACAAGCCGACCGCGAGTCCTTGCAGTACGTGACTCACCCAGCCCGGCCCGAGCCGCAGTCGGCCGTGCACCCGCTCGACAGTGCGGTGGTCTCCGGCCAGGACGGCCAGCCGCAGGTCGGGACCGTACGCCTTGGATGCCGACCGCACGAATGCCCAACGGGTGGTCGATCCGGCCAAAGTGTGCAGCGGCGCGCCGGAAATGCCTGCGCAGTGGTCGTCTTCGACAAGCAGCACCTCGTCGGACCGGTCGGCCAACACGCTGCGTAACGCCACAGCGCGATCCGCGGATAGCGCCGCACCGGTCGGGTTCTGCGCACGATTGGTGACGACCAGCGCACGCACCCCGCGAGCTAGCGCCCGAGCGACGTCGGCAACCAACGGTCCGTCGTCGTCGACCCGCACGGGTTCGGCCGAAAGTCCCAGCGCGGCAAGCAGATCCAGCATGTTGGCCCAGCCGGGGTCCTCGACGGCCACCCGGTCACCCGGACGCAGGTGCGCGGTGAGCGCCCGCTCGATGCCATCCAGCGCACCGCTGGTCATCGCGAGGTGATCGGCCGGAACGCCGTCGGAGCTCAGCGCTGCACGGGTGTAGTCGACCAACTCGGGCGACATCGCCGGCTCCCCGTACAGCACCGGGCGGCGGACGACCGGAGTCGCCTGCGGGGCGGCCGCGATGGGTAGCAGGGCCGGGGCCGGGTTGCCGGTGGACAGATCGCGGACCCCGGCGGGAACGTCAAGCCCGAGCAGGGAGCGCGGCGTGGTCGCGGGGCGGTGGCGCACTCGCGTGCCGCGCCGGCCCGCCGTTTCGACCGCCCCGCGATCGCGCAGCAAGCGGTAGGCCGCGGCGGCGGTGTTGGCGTTCACACCGAGCTGGGTGGCCAGGTCCCGGACCGGCGGCAGTGCGTCGCCCGGCGCCAGCCTGCCTGTCGAGATCGCCTCTTCGACGTCGGCGGCTATGGATTCCGCGCCGGTTCCCGCTATGCTGTATTGTACTGTCACATACTTTATTATGTACTATTACAAATGCGAAGGCAATCCGTTGGAAACCGCATACCAACCCTCACCGCGCACAACCCCCACCCGCTACCAGGAACGCGCCCGCTACGACCGCGAAATCGTGCACCGGGTGCTGGACGAGTCCCTGATCTGTCACCTCGGCTACCTCAGCGCCGGCAGGCCGGTGGTCTTGCCGACGACGCATGCCCGCCTCGATGAAACCCTCTACCTGCACGGCTCCACCGGCAGCGGCCCGATGCTCGCCGCCAGGGCGGCGCCGTCGGGCCTGCCCGTCTGCGTCACCGCCACCCTCGTCGACGGGCTGGTGCTGGCCCGCTCGGCGCTACACCATTCGCTGATGTACCGCTCAGTCGTCGTGGTGGGCGACGCACGCGTGGTCGAGGATCCGGCGGAGAAGCTGCGGGCGCTGCACTCGCTGCTCGATCACATCGCGCCGGGGCGCGCCACCGACTGCCGGACCCCGAATGCACGTGAGCTCGCCGCAACGGCAGTACTCGCGCTTGACCTCGTCGAGGTTTCCGCGAAGGTACGCAGCGGCGGGCCAGTCGATGAGCCGGAGGATTGCACGCTTCCGCACTGGGCCGGCGTGGTGCCGCTGAGCCTGACGGGCGGAGCACCTGTGCCGGCTGACGACCTTGATCCCACCACCCCGGTGCCGCCGTATCTGACCGGCTACTCGCGTTAGGTCAACGGCTACAGCAACAGGTACCGGTAAGCCGGCGAACCGGGCTGCAGGGTTTCGAAGTGGATTTCCGTCGCCCGCATCCGGGCCAGCAGACCATCGAGATCCGCCGACGATCCCAGCTGGATGCCGACCAGCGCCTCACCGGTCTCTCGGTTGTTGCGCTTGACGTACTCGAACAAGGTGATGTCGTCATTGGGTCCGAGTACCTCGTCGAGGAACCGGCGCAGCGCACCGGGCTCTTGCGGGAAGTCCACCAGGAAGTAGTGCTTGAGGCCGAGGTGCACCAGCGAGCGCTCCAGCACCTCGCCGTAGCGTGAGACGTCGTTGTTGCCGCCTGAGACCAGGCAAACCACCGTCGACCCTGGCTCGACGTCGGCTTCCAGCAGACCCGCCACCGACAGCGCGCCGGCCGGCTCGGCGATGATGCCCTCGTTCTTATATAGGTCGAGCATTGCGGTGCAGACCGCGCCCTCGTCGATCGTCGTGATCGACACCATGTCACCGGCGGCGGCCAGCGCCGCATAGGTCAGCGTTCCGGCCCGTTTCACCGCGGCACCATCGACAAACTGGTCGACGTGGTCCAGCGTCACCGGCGCGCCGGCGGCCAGCGCGGCAATCATCGCGGCGGCACCCGCCGGCTCGATACCCAAAACCGCGGTGTTCGCCGTCCGTTCGGCCAGATAGGTGGTGATGCCGGCGATGCAACCGCCGCCGCCCACCGGAACCACCACCAGGTCAGGCTCGCTGTCGAGTTGAGAAAGCAGTTCGACAGCAATGGTGCCCTGGCCGGCCATGGTGCGCAGATCGTCATACGGCGGCACCAGCGTGGCTCCGGTGCTTTCCACATCGGCCAATGCCGCCTCGGCGGCGAGGTCGTAGGTACGTCCCCCCACGATCAGCTCGATGGACGCCCCGCCGTGGTAACGGATCCGGTCACGCTTTTGCTGGGGCGTCTTCGCGGGCACATAGACGCGGCCATGCAAACCCAGCATCCGGCACGCGTACGCGAAGCCTTGCGCGTGATTACCCGCCGATGAGCACACCACACCCGCCGCCGTCTCCTCCGCGGACAGCTGTACCAACAGGTTGTAGGCGCCACGCAACTTGTAGGAGCGCACCGTTTGCAGGTCTTCGCGCTTCAGGTAGACCTGCGCGCCGGTGATCGCCGACAGCCGATCGCTCGGCTGCAACGGGGTGGGAGTGACCACCGACGCGATCCGCTGGGCCGCGGCGTCAATGTCAGCTGCGGACAGCGGCGACGCGCTCGGGCTCTGGCTCAGTTCAGCGGACACCGCTCAATGGTGCCATGTTGTGCCTTCAACCTGGGTGAGTGGCTCAGCTCACCGGGGTCAGCACGAACACCGGAATCTGGCGGTCGGTCTTGGTCTGGTACTCGGCGCAGTCGGG
Source organism: Mycobacterium sp. (assembly GCA_036495965.1). GTDB lineage: Bacteria > Actinomycetota > Actinomycetes > Mycobacteriales > Mycobacteriaceae > Mycobacterium. The sequence goes on along the minus strand of DASXMA010000151.1, from coordinate 839 downwards.
CCAGGCCTCGACGGCGCGCTCCCACCAGGCGGCTTTAAGATCAGTAGAACATCATGACCACCCGCGCTTAGGGTGATTAGCGCTGCCCGAACGTTGAAGTACCAAGAAGTCCAAAGGGAATGGTTAGGCCGTGCCGAAGCGTATGGTTCGGTCGTGGCTGACCAAATTGAGCTGAGCCCCACGGAGTGGGTGCGCGAGCAGACCGAAAAAATTCTGAAACAAGGCACGACCGACGCGGTCGAAATCCTTGACCGGCCCGTCGTCCTTCTGACCATCACGGGGGCCAAGTCCGGCAAGCAGCGGTACGTACCGTTGATGCGCATCGAACAGGACGGACGCTACGTCATAGTGGCGTCGAAAGGCGGTGCTCGTGCGCACCCTTCTTGGTACTTCAACGTGAAGGCTAATCCAGCAGTGACGCTGCAAGATGGCGACAAAGTTGTCGCGCTTACCGCACGCGAGCTTGAGGGGTCTGAGCGAGAGCAGTGGTGGCGGCTGGCCGTCGAGGCCTTTCCTCCGTACGCCGAGTACCAGACGAAGACAGCGAGGCAGATCCCAGTCTTCGTTCTGGAATAGCGGCAGCCATAGAGCCCGCCGCCGATCCGCAGTTGACGCTTAGCGGCCGGGCCGCGGCCTGAAATGCTCACGGCTGATGACGGCTATGAGGGCTCGTCTTCGGCGGGGGAGTCGTCGTCTTGGGCCAGGTGGCGCAGGACTCGTTCGTTGAGGGCGGCGAGCATGTCGAGCTCAGCCGGGGTGAGCAGGTCGATGAAGTTCCGGCGGACGTCCTCCACGTGCCCGGGCGCCGCCTTCTCGATGGCGGCGCGGCCAGCCGGCAG
>DASXMA010000150.1:0-28635 GCA_036495965.1 Mycobacterium sp. | reverse complement strand
GCCGGGGTCCCGCGGGTGGTGCACATCGGCTGCGAGGCAGCGTCTTTCGCACGGGATATCGGCCTGTACCTCGGCCACGGTTACCTCGTCGAGAAGATCAAGGTGTTCGATGCGTTCCCGCTGACCCATCACACCGAATGTGTTGCGTTGCTGACCCGTTAAGGCGATTCGTCGCTTCAGCCCCAAACGAAGTAGCGCAACCACAGGTAGATCGCGGACAACGCAGCGGACATCGCGGTGACGACCATGCCTTTGCGGGTGAATTCCCAAAAGGAGATGGGGCTGTCGGCACGTTTCGCAATTCCCACGATGACCACGTTGGCGCTGGCACCGACCGCGGTGAGGTTGCCGCCGAGGTCGGTGCCAAGGGTAAGAGCCCACCACAGCACCTGCGGGTGCACATGGCCCGCTATTGATGAAAGCAGCTGTCCGACAACAGGTGCCATCGTCGCGGCATAGGGAACGTTGTTGATGATGCCACTGAGCACCAGGGACAGCACGAGGATGAACATCGTCGTCAACAGGGCGTGCCCGCCGGTCGCTTCAGTGGCTAACCGGGCCAGGTCCTTTATGACGCCGGTCTTCACCAAAGCGCCCACCATGACGAACAGGCCGGCGAAGAACAGCAATGTGTCCCATTCGACGCCGGACAGATAATCCGAATGTTCCAGCCCGGAAATCACAATGAGAACTCCGGCGCCTAACAGCGCCACCAGCGACGGCTCCAGGTGTATTGCCGAGTGCGCGACAAACCCGGCCAGCACCCCCACCAAGACCACACCGCATTTGATGAGCAGCCGAGGATCACGGATGGCTTCACGCTCTTCCAAAGACATGACCTCGGCGACCCGCTCGGGATCGACGTCGAAAGCGCCCGGGAACAGTCGCGGTAACAACGCGACGAAGACGCCGATGATGATGATCACGATCGGTGTCAGATGGATCAGGAAGTCGTTGAAGGAAAGTCCCGCTCGGCTCGCGATGATGATGCTGGGCGGGTCACCGATCAACGTCGCCGTGCCACCGATGTTCGACGCGAACGCCTCGGCCATCAAAAACGGTGCCGGACCGATCTCCAGCCGGTCACACACCAGCAGTGTGACCGGGGCGATCAGCAACACCGTTGTGACGTTGTCCAGCAGAGCCGACGCGAACGCGGTCACCAGCACCAGCAGAATCATGATCCGCAGCGGTGAGCCGTGCGCGCGTTTGGCGGCCAAGATCGCGGTGTATTCGAATACACCGGTCTGCCGCAGCACGCTGACGATGATCATCATGCCCAGCAGCAAAAAGATGACGTCCCAGTCGATTCCAGTGTCGCGGGAGTAGAACACGTCGTCGGAATGGATCACCGGCAGGACAACCATGATCGCCGCGCCGGTCAGCGCCACCAATGTCTTGTTGATCCGATCGCTGGCGATCAGAGCATATGCGACCACGAATACGACGACCGCGACGACGCTCATCGATTTTCCTGTGTGGTCTAGTTTTTGAGTATCAGTGTTTCAGTGCCGCGGCCAGTAACCGCGATGCGGTGATCACGCCGAACAACGTACCGTCTTTGACCACCGCGATCAGCGGACTCCGCAACCGCGCCATCATCGCGGCGACTTCGATGATGGTGTCGTCCGCATCCGCGAACGGCACATTGCTCAGGTGGTCCGGCAGGACGTCGCCCACTTTTTTGCCGCCCAACTTGTCCGCGGCGCGGTCGGCCATGGATTCATTGAGCACACCGGCCAGCGAGGGATCGTCCTGCACGTAGCGGGGCACGATGAAGCGCACCACTTGGGACGCCGGCAGCACCGCGAAGGGTTTTCCGCCAGCGTCGGTGACGACTATTCCGGGCAGGCGGTGCTCGGCAAGCAAGCGGGCAGCGTCCAGCGCGCCGGAGTCGACGGTGACGACCGGGAAGTCCTCGGCGAGTTCCGCGGCACGCATACTGGAGACGATACGTTCCGAGGCGCTCCAGCCGGTTGGCTGGTCAAACGAATCAGTAGTGTTCCGGCGGTCGCTGCGTAAACTAACGGGATGCTGGAACAGATCCGCGGGCCCGCTGATCTGCAGCACCTTTCCCAACAGCAGCTAGGCGACCTGGCTGGCGAGATTCGCGAGTTCCTGATCCACAAGGTTGCTGCCACCGGGGGGCACTTGGGACCCAACCTCGGCGTCGTCGAGCTCACCCTGGCGCTGCACCGGGTGTTCGACTCACCCCACGATCCGATCATCTTCGACACCGGCCACCAGGCTTACGTCCACAAGATGCTGACGGGCCGCTGCCACGACTTCGAAAGCCTGCGCAAAAAGGGCGGCCTGTCCGGGTATCCGTCTCGCGCCGAGAGCGAACACGACTGGGTGGAGTCCAGCCACGCCAGCGCGGCGCTGTCGTATGCCGACGGCCTGGCCAAGGCATTCGAGCTGACCGGGCACGGCAACCGGCATGTGGTCGCGGTGGTAGGGGATGGTGCGCTCACGGGCGGTATGTGCTGGGAGGCGCTGAACAACATCGCCGCTTCCGGCCGTCCGGTGATCATCGTGGTCAACGACAACGGCCGCAGTTACGCACCCACCATCGGCGGGGTCGCCGACCACCTGGCCACGCTGCGGTTACAACCGGCCTACGAGCAGATGCTGGAAAAGGGCCGCGACGTGGTGCGCTCAATGCCGCTTTTCGGCAAGATCGCCTACCGCGTCATACACAGCGTCAAGGCGGGCATCAAAGATTCGTTGTCGCCGCAGCTGATGTTCACCGATCTCGGCCTGAAATATGTGGGTCCGGTTGACGGCCACGATGAACGTGCGGTGGAGGTAGCGCTGCGCCATGCCCGCGGCTTCGGCGGCCCGGTGATCGTGCACGTCGCTACCCGCAAGGGAATGGGATACGCCCCGGCTGAAGCCGACGAGGCCGAGCAGATGCACTCCACCGTCCCGATCGACCCGGCCACTGGGCAGGTCACCAAGGTAGCCGGCCCGGGCTGGACGAAGGTCTTTTCCGACGCGCTCATCGAGTGCGCCAAAAAGCGCCGCGACATCGTGGCGATCACCGCGGCGATGCCCGGCCCCACCGGGCTGACGAAATTCGGGCAGCAGTTCCCGGATCGCTTGTTCGACGTCGGCATCGCCGAGCAACACGCGATGACCTCGGCGGCCGGCCTCGCGATGGGCGGCATGCACCCGGTGGTGGCCATCTACTCGACGTTCCTCAACCGGGCGTTCGACCAGATCATGATGGATGTGGCGTTGCACAAGCTGCCCGTCACCATGGTGCTCGACCGAGCCGGGATAACCGGCTCGGACGGTGCCAGCCACAACGGCATGTGGGATATGTCGATGCTGGGCATCGTGCCCCGGATGCGGGTGGCCGCACCGAGGGACGCCACCCGCTTGCGTGAAGAGCTCGGTGAGGCACTTGACGTCGACGACGGCCCGACAGCGATCCGCTTTCCCAAAGGCGATGTGGGCGAAGATATTCCGGCGCTGGAGCGGATCGGGTTGGGCGTCTCGGGCATTGACGTGCTCGCGGTGCCGGCCGCCGGGTTGAACCACGACGTGCTGTTGGTGGGGGTGGGTGCGTTCGCGCCGATGGCGTTGGAGGTGGCCAAGCGGCTACACAACCAGGGAATCGGCGTGACGGTGATCGACCCGCGCTGGGTGCTGCCGGTGTCTGGCGGTGTTCTCGAACTGGCGGCGCAGTACAAACTGCTCGTCACGCTGGAGGACAACGGGGTCAACGGCGGTGTGGGTTCAGCGGTGTCGGCCGCATTGCGGCGTGCGGAGATCGACGTCCCGTGCCGTGACGTCGGATTGCCGCAGGAGTTCTACGAGCACGCCGCGCGGGGTGAGGTGCTGGCCGATCTGGGGCTGACCGACCAGGACGTGGCCCGCCGCATTACCGGTTGGGTTGCCGCGCTGGGCGCTTGTGTTCCCGAAACAGAGATCCGCGAGCGCCTCGACTAAATGCCGGCGCTGCCCGTCTCTGCCGGCGGCTGCACCGCCGCCGCCAGCACCGGGTCCACGAGCTCTCGCTGCCATGCCCGCGCGTGGCCGGCGCACAAGAACTCTTCGACTGCCTCGACGGGGTCGGCTGCGTCCTGCCAGCCCCAGCACAGCCGCCGCACCAGCTCGGGCGAGACCAGGTTCTCCGCCGGAACCCCCACCCGCTCCGACACCCCCGACAGCCCGGCCCGGGCCGCCTCCAGCCGGGCGGCGGCCTCCGGTTTCCGTCTGCTCCAGCGCGCCGGCGAAGGCGGCCCGTCGGGCGGCTCGACCTCGTCCGCCGGCTCCCGGCTTTGCCGGGCCGCTTCCAGGGCCGCCAACCACATCGCAGCGCTGCGACGCTGATTGCGCCCACCGAACACCGGCAAAGCCACCAAATCGTCGACCGTCTTCGGATCGGCGATAGCGGCGTCGATGATGGCCGAATCCGGCAGGATGCGCCGGGGCGCGACGTCGCGGCGCTGCGCGATTCGATCACGCGCCGTCCACAATTCGCGAACCGCGGCCAGGCCTCGCGGGTCACGCACCCGATGGAGCCCCGACGTTCGCCGCCAGCGGTCGCGCCGCCACGGCGGTGCAACTTCTCGGATGCCCACACTGCGCAGATAATCGAATTCCTGTACAGCCCAATCTGTTTTGCCTTGCTCGGCCAGGACACCCGAGATCGCCGCGCGCAGTTCGATGAGCAGTTCCACGTCGAGGGCCGCGTAGTTCAGCCATTCGGCGGGCAGCGGGCGCTTGGACCAGTCGGCCGCGCCGTGACCCTTGGCCAGCCCGAGACCCAGCAGCCGATGGACCATGGTCGCCAGGTTCACCCGCTCGAACCCGGCCAGGCGTCCGGCAAGCTCGGTGTCGTACAGCGCCGGCGGTCGCAGGCCGACCTCGGCCAGGCAGGGCAGATCCTGGTCGGCGGAGTGCAAAATCCATTCGTCCGTGTTGAGCACCTCGGCGACGGGCCGCAGCGCGCTCACCGGGTCCGCGCCGTGGCTGACCGGATCGATGAGCACGGTGCCGGCGCCGGCCCGCCGGATCTGAATCAGGTAGGCCCGGTTGGAGTAGCGGAAACCCGACGCGCGCTCGGCGTCGACGGCAAACGGTCCGCGCCCGGCGTCCAGGAGTTCTGCGGCCACCTCGATCTCGCCGACGGTGACGGCGAGATTGGGTATCCCGTCGGCCGGGTGCAGCAGCGGCGTAGGGCTGGGTTCGGTGCCGCCGGGCGCATTGGCCGCGGGTTCGCCCATGTCAGGCGCGTGACCGCGAGCCCAGGTCGGTGACTCCGGCCGGTGGTAGGCCCGCGGCGTGCTCCAGCACATCGCAGAACGCCTCGACATGGACGCCGACTTCGGGGCTGGTCGCCGTCCACGATGCCCGCAGCTCTAGCTGGTGGGCGCGAGGCGGTCCGGAGATGTCGCCGTAGCGCACCGATGTGGTGGCGGTGACGGTGCCGCCGAGGGCTGTGACGTTGTCGGTATGGGACTCCAGCGCATCGACCAGCCAGCTCCACGCCACTTCCGGCAGCAGGGGGTCGACGGCCTCGCTGGGGTCCAGGTCGGCCTGGATGTAGGCGACCAGGCGGATGGTGCCGTCCCAGGCTTCGGCGCCGTCCGGGTCGTACAAGAGGATCAGCCGACCGAAGGCGTCGCCCTCGGATCGCTCGGGGACGACCTCGAGGTCGGGATGCTTGACCTCGGCTCCCAGCGCGTAGCTGTAGGGCGCCAGGCGCTGCGGCGGCCGAATGGGGCCCAGCTCGATCTCCGGCCGCGCGGTGACGGCGTTCATCGCCGCTACTGCCTCGCGGAAGGGGGCCGGTTCAGCTGAGGTCACAGCGTTTGACGGTAGACCTAACGCCGGACCCGCCGAAACAGGCGCGCCGATTCCCGCACCCGTCGCGACCAACCCGTTATCAGCACTCATTGAGCCTGCTCAGCTGGCAGTTCCGCCAGAAAATCGCGCCGGACGCTTCTCGCGATGGGCGGCGAGGCCTTCCTGCACGTCGGGGCCGCTGAAACTGAGGAATTCCAGGCCAAGCGACGTTTCGAAGGTGGGGCCGAACATGCGGTACCAGTAGTTCAGGCTGTGTTTGGTCCAGCGAATGGCGTTTTGGGCGCCCTGCGCCAGATTCTCGGCGAGGCGGGTTGCGGTCGGGAGTACATCGTCGTCGTCGACGCAGGTGGAGACCAGTCCAATGCGCTCGGCTTCCGCGCCCAGCAGCGTCTCGCAGGTGAGCAGGTAGTACTTGGCCTTGGCCATGCCGACCAGCAGCGGCCAGCAGATCGCGGCGTGGTCACCCGCCGCCACCCCGAGTTTGGTGTGCCCGTCGATGAGTTTCGCGGTCCGGCCCGCCACCGAGATGTCGGCGAGCAGCGCGACCACCAGGCCGGCGCCGACGGCTGGACCGCGGATCGCCGAGACCACCGGCTTGTCGAAGTTGACCATGTTGAGCACCAGATCGCGGGCCTCGCGCATGATGCGGATCCGACCGTCATAGTCGCCGATGGTTTCCGCGATCAGGTCGAAGCTGCCGCCGGAGGAGAACGCCTTGCCCTCGCCGCGCACCAGAACGACGCGCACGGCTGGATCGCGATCGATCACCGGCCAGATGTCGGCAAGGTCGCGGTGCATTTGTGGCCCGACCGAATTCAGCCCGGGCGCGTCGAGAACCAGCGTCAGCACGCCTTCAAGACCGGTTTTGTCGCCGGTTTCACACCGAAGGCTGGGGAACTCGTCGTAACTCATGGGCTTGGGCATTTTCTGAGTACTCCTGAAATCGCGTTGCGGTCGTTGATATTACGCAGCGGCATCCGGCACGCGGGACGGGCTGCCCGGCCGTCATGGCAGCATTAAGGCCAATGAGTACTCGTCGCGAGCTTCCGGAGTCGCCGTACCTGGCCGCTGTCACTGGGCGCAAACCCAACCGGGTGCCGGTGTGGTTCATGCGGCAGGCCGGTCGCTCGCTGCCCGAATACCGGGCGCTGCGCGATCAGCACAGCATGCTGGCGGCGTGTTTCGAGCCCGAAGTGGCCTGCGAGATCACCCTGCAGCCGATACGCCGCTACGGCGTCGATGCGGCGATCTTGTTCTCAGACATCGTGGTGCCGCTGCGCGCCGCGGGCGTGGATCTGGACATCGTCACCGACGTCGGACCGGTGATCACGCACCCGGTGCGCACCGATGCCGACATCGACGCGATGAAACCCCTTGATCCACAAGCTATTCAACCCGTCTGCGCGACGGTTTCGCTGCTGGTTGACGCGCTGGGTGATGTTCCGCTGATCGGTTTCGCCGGTGCGCCCTTCACGCTGGCGTCCTATCTGGTCGAGGGTGGCCCCAGCCGTAACCACGCCCGCACCAAGGCGATGATGCTGGCCGAACCGACGAGCTGGCATGCGTTGATGTCAAAGCTGACCGATCTCACCGTCACGTTCCTGCGCGGCCAGATCGATGCCGGGGTAGACGCCATCCAGGTGTTCGACTCGTGGGCGGGGACGCTGTCGCTGGCCGACTATCGCCAGCACGTGCTGCCGCACAGCTCCCGGGTATTCGCCACCCTGGCCGAATACGGCGTGCCGATGACGCACTTCGGAGTCGGGACCGCCGAACTGCTGGGCGCGATGTCGGCGGCTTTGAAGGCGGGTGAGCAACCGGCCCCAGCGACGGTGGTCGGGGTGGACTGGCGAACCGCGCTCACCGATGCCGCCACCCGTGTCGAACCCGGCACGGCGCTGCAGGGCAACCTCGATCCGGTGGTGCTGCTGGCCGGCTGGCCGGTGACCGAACGGGCCGCCCGGGCTGTCGTCGACGACGGACGCCGCGCCGTCGACGCCGGCGCCGCGGGCCACGTCTTCAATCTCGGCCACGGAGTGCTGCCGGAGACCGATCCCGGCGTGCTGACCGACCTGGTATCGCTGGTCCACTCGCTGTGAGTTCACACTCGTATTGTGTTGTGGGCGGCGGAATCTCAGGATTGACGGCGGCCTACCGGCTGCGCGCGGCGGCCGGCGACGACGCCGGCATCACGCTGTTCGATCCGGCCGAGAAGCTCGGCGGGGTGCTGCGCACCGAGCTGGTCGCGGGACGGCCGATGGACACCGGCGCGGAGGCGTTCGTGCGGCGCCGGCCCGAGATGCCTGCGCTACTGGCCGAGCTGGGGCTGTCGGATCGTCAACTGGCCACCACCGGCGCCCGGCCGTTGATCTACAGCCAGCACGAATTGCATCCGCTGCCGACGTCCACGGTCGTCGGGATTCCGTCGTCGGCGTCGTCGCTGGCCGGCTTGGTCGACGACGCGACGGTCGCACAGATCGATGCCGAACCTGCCCGCCCGTTCAGTTGGCAGCCGGGCAGCGATCCCGCAGTGGCCGAGTTGGTGGGCGACCGGTTCGGCCAGCAGTCCGTCGCCCGGTCGGTCGACCCGCTGCTGGGCGGGGTGTACGCGGGGTCGGCGGCGACGATTGGGCTGCGTGCGGCTGCGCCCAGCGTGGCGGCGGCCCTGGACCGCGGCGCCACCAGCCTGACCGACGCGGTCCGGCAGGGATTGCCGCCGGCTACCGGCGCGCCGGTATTCGGCGCGCTAAACGGCGGCTACCAGGTGCTGATCGACGAGCTCGTCGAGCGCGGCCGGCCGCGGTGGGTCCAAGCCACGGTGGACCGGCTCGAGCGGGCCGGGCGCGGCTGGACGTTGCTCGACGACACCGGCGCTCAGTGGCACGCCGACGGGGTGATCCTGGCGGTTCCGGCCCCGCGGGTAACGCGCCTGGTTGCCGAAATCGCCCCGCGCAGCTTCGCCGCCGCGAGCCGGATCAGCAGTGCGTCGTCGGTGGTGGTGGCGCTGGCAGTGCCGGGCAACACGCCGTTTCCGGAGTGCTCCGGTGTGCTGGTGGCCAGCGGAGAGGCGCTGCGGGCCAAGGCGGTCACGCTGTCGTCGCGCAAGTGGGGGATACCCGGCGACACACAATTCCTGCGGCTGTCGTTCGGTCGGGCGGGCGAGCACTTGGCCGCAAGCGCGTCCGATGATGAGCTGCTGTCCTGGTCGATCGGCGACCTGGAGACCGTATTCGGGCTGGACGTCGAACTGGTCGACGCCCGGGTGCGGCGGTGGATCGACGCGATGCCGCAGTACGGGCCGGGCCACTCCGATCTGGTCACCCAGGTGTGCGCCGGCCTGCCGCCGACGCTCGCCGTGGCCGGTAGCTACCTCGACGGGATCGGCGTGCCGGCGTGTATCGGGGCGGCGGCCCGCGCGGTTGAGCGCATCATCGGGGCGGTCGAGGCCTTGGATGCAGAAGTGGCACGATAGGTTTCATGGCCAAACTCGACGCCAAACTGGACTTTGCCGCACTGAACTCGCAGCTTCGCTACCTGATGTTCTCGGTGTTCTCGGTGCGGCCCGGCGTGCTGGGCGAGCAGCGCGACGCCGTGACCGATGACGCGTCGACCTTTTTCAAGTTGCAGGAAGAACGCGGCGTCGTGGTGCGTGGTCTTTACGACGTGGCGGGGCTGCGTGCCGACGCCGATTTCATGATCTGGACGCACGCCGAACGTGTCGAAGCACTACAAGCGACCTACGCCGATTTCCGGCGTACCACCACAGTGGGACGGGCCTGCTCGCCGGTGTGGAGCAGTGTGGCGCTGCACCGGCCGGCCGAGTTCAACAAAAGCCACATCCCGGCGTTTCTGGCCGGCGAGGAGCCCGGCGCCTACATCTGCGTGTATCCGTTCGTGCGGTCCTATGAGTGGTACCTGCTGCCCGACGAGGAGCGCCGGCGCATGCTCGCCGAGCACGGCATGGCCGCCCGCGAGTACAAGGACGTCCGCGCCAACACGGTGCCGGCGTTCGCGCTCGGCGACTACGAATGGATCCTGGCCTTCGAGGCACCCGAACTGGATCGCATCGTCGACTTGATGCGAGAGCTGCGCGCCACCGACGCCCGACGGCATACCCGTGCGGAGACGCCGTTTTTCACCGGTCCGCGGGTGCCGGTCGAGCAACTGGTGAACGCCTTGCCCTGACGAGGCCCTAAACCCAACCGGAAACAAAGGGGGACACATGACGGCCGCGTTCGACCCGACCGATCCGACCCGTTTCGAGCAGATGTATCGCGACGACCGGCTGTCGCATGGCTTGCCGACCGCCACGCCGTGGGATATCGGCGGCCCGCAACCGGTGGTGCAGCAGCTGGTCGCGCTGGGCGCGGTCAAAGGCGACGTGCTGGACCCGGGCACCGGCCCGGGCCATCACGCGATCTACTACGCGTCGGCGGGCTACTCGGCAACCGGGATCGACGGGTCAGCGGGCGCCCTGGAGCGAGCGCGGGAAAACGCGCGGAAGGCCGGGGTGTCGGTGAACTTCGAGCAGGCCGACGCGACCAGGCTGGACGGGCTGGACAACCGGTTCGACACCGTCGTCGACTGCGCCTTCTACCACACCTTCAGCACCGAACCGGAGCTGCAGAAGTCTTATGTGCAGGCGCTGCACCGGGCCACCAGGCCGGGAGCGCGGCTCTACATGTTCGAGTTCGGCGAGCACGACGTCAACGGCTTCAAAATGATGCGGTCGTTGTCCGGGGACGATTTTCGTGAGGTGCTGCCGGTCGGCGGCTGGGAGATCACTTACATGGGTACGACCACCTACCAGGTCAACATGAGCGCCGAGACGATCGAGATGATGGCCGCGCGCAATCCCGACATGGCCGAGCAGGCGCAGACCCTGCTGGACCGGTTCCGGGCGATGGAGCCGTGGCTGGTCAACGGCCGGGTACACGCTCCGTTCTGGGAGGTGCACGCCACCCGCGTGGACTGACGAAGCCACGAGACTCAAACCATGGCGAGGTTTGCCGGCGAGTCGTCGCCACTAGTAAGTGTCGCGAAAGACGAACCGAGCTAGCCGCCCGCCGGGACCAGGCGCAGCGAGATCGAGTTGATGCAGTACCGCTGATTGGTCGGCGTCGGGTAACCCTCGCCGGCGAACACGTGGCCCAGGTGGCTGTGGCAGTTGGCGCACAGCACCTCGGTGCGCGTCGCGCCCAGCGAATCGTCGGGTCGCAGGATCACCGCGTCGGAGTTCGCCGGGTCGAAGAACGACGGCCAGCCGCAGTGTGACTCGAATTTCTCTGTGCTGCGGAACAATTCGGCGCCGCAGGCCCGGCACTGATAGACGCCTTCGGTGTTGGTGTCGGTGTACTCACCGGTGAAGGGCCGCTCGGTTCCGGCGCGACGCAGTACGTCGAACTCCTGCGGGTTGAGGTGCTGACGCCACTCGTCATCGGTCAGTTGCACCCTCGGACGCGACGAGCCGCTGGTATCAGTGGTCATGCGTCCACGCTAGCGTGCTCGCGCTTGGGCGTCAGCCACGCCGGATCGATGCCGTCCTCCAGCCGGTTTTCGTCCTTGGCGTCCAGGTAGCGGAAGCAAAGCACGGTGAACACCACGATCAGCAGCAACGACCACCCGTAGGTGATCTTCAGGTATTGCAGCGCGCGGCCGTAGCGCATCCAGTTGAACAGCAGCCAGCCGTCCAGCGTCATGAAGCCGTAAATACCCAGCCACGCCGGCCAGTTCCGGATCAGCGAGTTGGGCAGCACCACCGTCATCAAGAACGGGAACAGCATCATCGAGTAGTAGCCCTGAGCCAGCGACAGCACCAGCCACGACCACAGCAGCAGCACGCCCGACGAGCTGGTGAACCAGAACCGCGGGTCGCGGGTGCGGTAGTACCGGTACAGCAGCCACAGGGCGCCGATCGCGATCAGAGTGAACAAAATCCGCAGGAACACGATCAGCCAGGTGGGCAGGCCGAAGTACACGCCGTTGCCCTCGATGGAGCTGTTGAAGTAGTCACGGGTGCCCAGAATGTACGGGACCGTTTTGGTGAAGAAGTCCATCGGGTGACTGACCAGCGGCCAAGCGGCCAGGTTGATCACCACCGGAACCACGATTGCTGTCACCCACGTTCGCCACTGGCGATTCAGGAAGGGCAGCAACAGCAGCGGCCCGAGCACGGGTTTAAGCGTTAGCGTCAGCCCGATCGCGATGCCGGCCCACCACTGATGGCCTTTCTTTCCGTCGAGTAGCCACCACAAAAACAGCATCTCCGCCAGCAAGACGCAGCCGTTGATGTTGGTGAACACCAGAGTGCTACTCACGCTTTCGGTGCAGAACATGGCCAGCAGCAGGGCCGGGGCGGCCACCGAGGACAGCGCGTACTTGAACAGCCGCAGCAGCAGATACCAGGCAATGAGGATCGCCACGGTGTTGATCAGGATGAACAAATACCGCGACGGCGTGAAAGGCAGGTATCCGAAGGGCGCCATCAGCAGCGTGCCGCCGGGCGGATACAGGTAGTGCGGGTCGACGTAGTCGAAGTGCTCGTTGTAAATGTCCCAGCCGCGCCGGAAGTTGAGCATCGCGCGGTAGACCGGTTTGAAGTCGTCGGTGATGTTGCCGTTGGCGGGGAGCACGATGCTGCGATGCAGCACCGACATAATGGCCAGCGGCCACAACGCTGACCGCAGCACCGTCGACGTGGCCGGCGGCCCCGTGCGGGGACGGAATGCGGCCATCAGCCAATCGCGCAAGCCGGTTCCGGTCGAGTCAGCTGCCGCCACCAGCGCACCGTACACCGGCCGGACCGGACCCCAAGTCTCAGGCGGGGCAGTAGGTGTCGGTTCCGGGCAGCTTGCCGCTGTTGAGATAGCCGATCAGTGGCGGGACCGCGCACGGCGAGTAGATGCTGGCGCCGTGGCCGATGCCCTGCCACATCACCCGCTTGCTGGCCGCGTTTGCGTTGATGATCGTGGCCGCTGTCGCGGCGATCCCTTCGCTACCTACGATCGGGTCGTTCTGCACACCCGACAACAGGACGTCGAACTTGAGTTTCTTCGGCGGCGCCGGCGGCGAACCGGTGGGCCAGTGCACGCATTTGACCAAGTTGAGCGCAGCGACCGTGCCGAACTGGGGATAGAGTTTCCCCCACGCGACGACCAGTTCGCGAACCCGATCCGGGGTCGGGCGGTTGATCGCGTCGCTGCAGGAGTTGACGAACTGGCCGTCTGAGTCCTGGGTGGCATCGGCGTGGTTGATCAAGCTGTTCAGCTGGTTGGTGTCACCGGAGCGCGCCGCCGCCAATGCGTTGGCCAGGTTCGTGGTGGCACTTACGCGGCCGCCGGAAGGGAAGCCCAACGCGACGGTGATGGCGTTGGCAACCTCGGCCACCGACGCGCCGCCGGGCCCTTTGCCCGCGCGGGCGTCGGCCAGCAGCGCGCTGGCGACGCCCTTCGGATCGGGACCCAGCGCGCAGTTCACCGCAAGGCATTGCGCCGCGAACGCGTTGAGTGCGGCCTGCTGGCCCTTGACCTGTTGCTCGGCGGCCGCTTCGGCGTTGACCCCCAAGGCAATCGGGGAGTCGAGGATCAATCTGGCGACCTTGTCGGGCCGCGATGCGGCGTAGGCCAGCGCCACCTGGGCGCCGTTGCCGATGCCGACCAGCGCGACGGCGGGTACATCCCAAAGGCTGCGCAGTCGCTCGATGTCCGAGGCGGCGTGCGCGTTGTCGTACGCGCCGTCGCCTGGCGCGATGGCGTCGGTGCAGCTTGTGGTGGCGGTGTTGGAGATGTCGGAGAGATTGGCGACCGGGTCGTCGCCGGTCTGGAATTGCGCCTGATCGCGCATCGCCTGGCGGGCAAAGTGATCCCGGCAGTCGATGGGGCTCGACATGCCGATGCCGCGGCGGTCGACGGCGACGATGGAGTGGGTTTGCAGCACGTCGGTGCCCGCCTGTGAGAGCCAGACCGGCAACTGCGCCGAGGACGGCAAGTCGGAGCCGGTGGTGAAGACAAGGGGCCCCGCGTCCTTCGGGGTCTGATTCGACCGGGCGCGGACCACGCCAATGGTCACGGTCCCGGACCCGCCATTGACGGGGTCGAGGTCGGCGTCGTAGTTAGCGCAGTCCAGCTGGATCCCGGCTGGGGGGCGCGACGCCGCGTCGTTGAAAAGCTGCGACGTGCAGTCGTGCCAGGACAAGTCGTTCTTGGGTGCCGCAATCGGGGGCGGACCGGCCGGCGGCGGCTTCGTGGTGGCCGCCCCTTGCGGGCGGGCGCCGGAATTGGTGGCGAACCGCGGGTCTGCGGCCAGGCCCGGGACGCAGCCGGCGACCACGATGCTCACCGCGACCAGGATCGTGGTGGACGTGATGTGCCGGCTCATGCCGACCACAGTAGCCACCCCGCCCGGTGTTGCCGTTTCATCGCTCTCGGCTTGATTGCCCGGCTCCTCCTCCCCCCGCTGCGCGGGCGCATCGTCACCGGGCTCAGCCCTTCTCGTAGCGGGTGTACAGGTAGCCGGCATCGTCGGTGAGAATGTGTGCGCAGCGCATCCGGGTCAGCAATTGGCCGGGGCCGGTCGCGATGCGTCGCGCCAGGCCGCCGACCATGTAGGGCGCGATGGTCAGGCACAGCTCGTCGAGCAGGTTCCGCTGGACGAACGCGCCGAGCAACATCGGCCCGCCTTCGGTCAGGACGCGACGCATACCGCGAGCCGCGAGGACCGCCAGTACGGCGGTCTCGTCGACCTTGTCGGGATCGCTACCGGAGCAGTCGATCACCTCGGCAAGATCGGAGAGCAGGCGGCGTGTCTCATCGGCGGCCGCCGTGCAGGTGAGCACCAGCGGTGGCACCTCGGTCCGGGTGAAGACCCCCATATCCCGCTCGAGGTGACCCGACTTGGTGACGATCGCCAGTCGCGGGACTTCGCTCTGGCCTCGGGCCTGCCGGCGCTGGCGCCAGGCGACGCCCAGCTGTGCGCCGGAATAACCCTCGATCCGTACGGTGCCCGCGCCGACCACGATGACGTCGGCGAGTTCCCGCAGCAGGTTGAAGATGAACCGGTCGCCGGGCCCGGCCATTGCGCCGGTTTTGCCGTCGGCGGTGGCACCGCCGTCGATGCTAGCGATGAAGTTCGCCCGCACCCACGTGCCGTCTCGGTCGGGATAGGCGTAGAGCCGGGGGAGTTCGCCGTCGTCGAGTTCGCGCGCCGAGCCGAGCAACGTCAGCGGGACTTCGGCGGCTCTGCGGGCGTCAGAGTCTGGCATGAGTTTGATTGCAACACGCCGCTACAGTTCGTGCATGGATGGGTCGACCTCCCCGGACGTCTCCGGCGCGTCCGGGCCTGTGGCCCATCTGGTGGATCGGCACCCCAGTGTGTCGCCGGAGCGGCTGATCGCCCAATCAAGGCCGCCGCCAACGTTCGCCGACGTGAGCTTCGCGACCTATCACCCCGATCCGGCCGAACCGACCCAGGCGGCCGCCGTGGTGGCTTGCCAGGATTTTTGCCGACAGGCGGTGGAGCGCCGGGCCGGCCGACGAAAGCTGTTGGGCAAACGGGTGGTATTGCCCGGCGTCGGGCTGTATCTGGATGGCGGTTTCGGCGTGGGCAAAACCCACTTGCTGGCGTCGGCCTACTACCTATTGCCCGGCCCGGGACCGGATGGGGCGCCGGATGCCGGGCCTCATCGGGCTCATCCGAAGGCGTTTGCGACATTCGGGGAGCTGACCCAGCTGGCCGGGGTGTTCGGCTTCGTCGAGTGCATCGATCTGCTGGCCGATTACACGGCGGTGTGCATCGACGAGTTCGAACTCGACGATCCGGGCAACACCACGCTCATCTCGCGGATGCTCTCGTCGTTGGTCGAGCGGGGTGTGTCGGTGGCCGCGACCTCCAATACGCTGCCCGAGCAACTCGGCGAGGGCCGGTTTGCCGCCCAGGACTTTCTGCGTGAGATCAACACGCTGGCAAGGATTTTCACCACCGTGCGGATCGAAGGGCCGGACTACCGGCACCGCGATCTGCCCCCAGCGCCCCAGCCGCTGTCGGACGAGCAGGTCGCCGCGCGCGCCGCAGCCGTCGAGGGCGCGACGCTTGACGACTTCGACGCGCTGTGCGCGCACCTGGCCACCATGCACCCGTCGCGGTATCTGACCCTCATAGAGGGTGTGACAGCGGTGTTTTTGACCGGGGTGCACGGCACCGACGACCAGAACGTCGCGCTGAGGCTGGTGTCGCTGACCGATCGGCTGTATGACGCCGGGATCCCGGTGGTGGCTTCCGGGGCGAAGCTGGACACCATCTTCAGCGAGGAGATGCTGGCCGGCGGTTACCGAAAGAAGTACCTGCGGGCCACTTCACGGCTTTTGGCGCTGACCGCCGGGGTTAACGCACCACGCGGACCATGACGAAGTCGTCTTCGCGGCCGGCGCCCACCTGAAACGTCCTGGTGCCGGTGATTTCAAAGCCGCTCTTGGTGTAAAAGCGTTGTGCGTGTTGGTTTTTTTGGTTGACACCCAGCCAGACACAGCGCACACCCCATTCGGCGGCGGTAGCCAGCGTACGTTGCATCAGTGCCGTTGAGACCCCGGTACCGTGAAAGTCGGTCAGCAGATACAACTTCGACAGCTCGGCCGCCGGCCGAAGTTCGACAGCTCGCTGTACATCGGTGTCGTCGTCGACTCCGCGAATGAGCATCGCGTAACCGATGATCCGGCCGTCCTGTTGCGCGGTGAGCACCGCACGTTGCGGATCGCTCAAGTACTCCGCGAAGCGGGTAGCCGACAGATTGCTGTCGATGAACGACGCGATGTTCTCAGACGCGATCGAGGGCGGACATGCCAACGGGAAAGTACGCGCGGCTATGGCCGCCAGCTCGTCGGCATCGACGGACTCCGTCGTGGCGAGGTGGACCCGCAGCGTCAGAGGTTCCACTGCGCGAGATGCTGGCCCGTCTTCTTGTCCAGCAGCACGACGTTGGAGACGGGATCGCGGTAGGCGTCCCAGTACACGCCGCCGCGGACGATCGCCCCGTTCGACGCATTCACGAGCACATTGTCGAGTGCATCCGGCGCATCCGAGGCCCGCGGCTTGTAGGCGTCGGCGAACGGGGCACCCCGTCGAAGCTGAAGGTGGTGGCCATGATGAACGGATTGGGCACCCGGATCGAGCGGACCGTCACGTCGGCGCGGTCAACGGTGCTTCCGGGAAAGCTTTTGACCGGAACACCGCTGCGTGTGTAGCCGAATCCGGGCGGCGGGTCGCAGGGGGTCACGTTGCTCACGGTGACATCGGCGATGTAGCTGCCGGTATCCACCCGCAGGGTGTCACCGAGGTGGCCGATCGGTGCGTCGCCGGCCCACGCGCGGGGACCAGAAAACACAGCGACGCCGGCAGCGGTGACGCTCGCGGCGGCAACGAGGAAGGCGGGCAGGACGATCAGCCAGCGATGCACCGTTGCCTCCTCGGCACCCTTGAAGGGACCTTCGCATAATTGCACACCGGGTATCGCCAAGGGGAGGGGTTCCCGCACACCGGTCAGCCATCTTGAGTAGCGCCCTTACCGCTGGTCAGCGATTCGAGCGCGGCGATCAGATCGGCCTCGACGCGTTCCTTGTCGACGCCTGCGGAGTGCAGCGCTCCGGTATCGCCTTCGAGTTCGAGCAGGGCCAGGAGCAAGTGTTCGGTGCCGATGTAGTTGTGGCCGAGCCGTAGTGCCTCGCGGAAGGTCAGTTCGAGCGCCTTGCGCGCCGGCCCGCTGAACGGAATGATCTCCGGCGGTCCGGCACCGGCCGGGGGCAGCGTGATGGAGGTACGGACTGCCTCGGAGTCGACGTGCTGTCGGTTCAGCAACACGGTGGCCAGCGCGGCCGGATCGCTGAGCACGCCGAGCAGCAGATGGTCGGGGGTGATCTCACTGTTGGCGGCCTCGTGTGCGGCGTTCTGGGCCGCGACGACGGCATTTCGGGCCCGCGGGGTGAAGCGCCCGAAGCCCTGTTCGGGATCCAGGGTAGTGGCCTCGGCGCGGGGGACGAATCGCTTTTGCGCGGCCTGCTTGGTGACACCCATGCTCTTTCCGATGTCGGTCCAGGAGGCTCCCGAACGGCGCGCCTGGTCGACGAAATGCCCGATCAAGTGGTCGGCGATCTCGCCCAGGTGCTCGGCAGCCAAAACGGCATCGGTCAGTTGATCCAGCGCGTTGGTGTGCACTCGTTTTATGGCGTTGATCAGCTCGTCGAGCCGGACCGGGTAGGCGACGCGGGCGGAGTCAGACATGCCGTCAACGGTAGGTTGACGATAAGATGGCTGTCAACCTTGGGTTGACGGCTCCGCGGTCTTTGCTGCACGAGATGCGGGTTGATAGCCACTCTGGGAGAATCTGTAAGCCATGAAGCTACTTCTGGCCCTGACAAGCGTTGCCGCCATGATCGGCATGGCCACACCCGCGCACGCCGACAGCACCGACGATTCATTCATCGCCTCACTCAAAGCGGCCGGCATCACCTATACCGACCAGGATTCGGTGGTAGGGGCAGGCAAATGGGTGTGCGACAAGGTCAACGGGGGCACGGACATGTCCGATGTCGTCACGACGCTCACAAAAAAGAACACCTCGCTGAACCCGGACAAAGCCAGCAAGTTCGCGGCGATCGCCGCCAATGCGTACTGTCCAGATGCGGTTTCGACCGCTGGTTCCCCGAGCAGCGCCCCAAGCGACACTCCGAGCGACACCCCCAGCCCTGCCCCTACCAGCACCTCTTAACGGCCCGGGCGTCAACCTTCGGTCGGCGCCGCCTCGCCGTCATCGGGTTCGGTGGCGCGGTGCAGCACGCGCCGATGGCCGGGTGCCCGGCCCAGTTCCAGGGGGCCCAGGCCGGGAATGGTGCGTGGCGGCGTCGTGACGGATCGTCGCTTCCGCCAGTGGCCGGCCCGGGAGAGAAACCAATCGGCCGCCCACTTCCACTCGTAGATCTCTGGCGTGCTCAAATTCCACGCGAGTGCCGCCATTCTCAGGTTGGTACCGCGGGTCTCCATCCAGGCGGCGATCACCCAGACTCTGTCGAGGTCCTCGTCGGGAATCTCAAAACCCCATGACATTTCTTCGTCATCGCATCCCATTGACGGACGTATCGCAGGTTTGGGCGTTGATACGTCGAACCGATTTCCATCCGCTTCAAGGTCGAGCCCTACCTCGTAACGCACGGCCGGTCCTGTCATCCGCAACCTCACCTCGAGTCGGGCAAGGCTCTTGCGGCGTGGCGTGAGCCGATCGATGACCATCACGACGCCTCTGGCGTGCGGGTTCTTGTGCTGTGCCCGTAGCTGATTCGCGAGGGCGGCCAGCCCGAGCACGGCGATGATGCCGACGAAGACGTCGAGAACGATGATGGCGGCCACGTCGTCCTAGATAACACCATCCGAACTTGCCTCGCCCGCCGGATGGGCGTTCGCCCGGGATGCGCACCCGCCATGCCTCTGCGAGAATCTGGGAGCTATGAGACGCCTGCCGATGCTTTTGAGCGTCGCCACGATGATCGCCGTGGCCGCGCCCGCTCACGCCCACGCTGACGGCAACGATCAATCCTTCCTCGTCGCGCTGCAACAGGCCGGGTTGACTTATCAGGACCCCGACCGCGCGGTATCGGCCGGCAAACAGGTGTGCGATTTGGTCAACGGGGGAATGACTGGCATGGACATCGTCAAGAACCTGGAGCAATACAACCCGGGGTTCGCGGACAATGGTGCGGCAAAGTTCACGGCAATCGCAGCCGAGGCGTACTGCCCCAACGCCCTCGCCCGCGTGCGTCAAGACGCAGCCTTGGCGGCCCTGGGGCGCTGACCAACATCCGCCCGCACGGTCGACGTGCGGCAATACGCTAAGTGACCATGGGCGTCTATCTGGGGCCGCTGACGTTGGCCGCCGTGGTTCAGACCTGGCATCTGGACCTGGTCTCTGCGTCGGTAATTGTGTTGCTGGCCAGCGCATATGCGTGGTGCTACGGACATACCCGAGAAGCCGAGCGGCCGGCTGGCCCTGCGCAGGCCGGGTGTTTTGGCGTTGGGATGGTGCTGTGGGCGCTGGCCACGCTAAGCGTGATCGGCGCCTATGCCTACGTTCTGTTCTGGGTGCGTGCGCTGCAGGTACTGCTGTTGCTGTACGTCGTGCCGTTCTTCCTTGCGCAGGCCAAACCGGTCACCGTTGTCCGCAACGCACTGGGCCCCGCTGGCCGCGACCGCATTGACCGACTGTTGGCGAGCCGGCTCACCCGGCTGCTCGCACACCCATTGACCACGTCGGTGGCGATGCTCGCCACGCCGTGGCTGCTCTACCTGACGCCGTGGTACACCGCAGCACTCGAGAGCGAATGGATCGGCGCGCCCACTCGAATCCTTCTGGTAGCCATAGGTTTTGGTTACTTCTACGCCAGACTGCAAGCAGACCCCGTTCCCCGCAAGTTTTCCCAGCTGATTTCGCTGCTCATCACCGTCGCCGAAACCCTCGGCGACGGGCTCCTGGGGCTGGTCATCTGGCAGGGCTCTTTGATCGCCGAGGCGTATTACTCGGGGCTGCACCGCTCTTGGGGCCCGGATCAGCGGTTAGACCAGACCATCGGCGCCGGTGTGTTGTGGATCCTCGGTGACGTGGTCGGGTTGCCGTTTGTGCTGCTGTTGATGCGCGCGCTGTCCCGCGACGAAAAGGCACACGCGGTGCAGGTCGACGCCGAGCTGGACACGGCCGAATCGGCCGAGAGCGAAGGCGCCGCGTCCTCTAAATTGTGGTGGGAAAACGACCCGCAATTGAGGGAGCGATTTCGCCGAGGCTAGCCGCCAACGCGGGCTGGCAAACAGGCTGCAGCGCAGCGATCTACGCGGCTCGCGCCGTCCAGGTGAAGTTGTGCATCTGGGGAATTCGTGGCGCCAGAGCGGAAGCCACGTTTCGACCGATTTGGTCGGCTGCTGCCAGCGCAGTGTTTGGGTCGAGGAAGCCTTCCACTTCGACGCGCAGGGTCCGTCCGGTCCAGCGGGCTCGGGCGTGCGCATGTGTAACACCGGGCACGCCGGTGGCGACGGTTTCGGCGGTCGTGATGATTTCAGGATCGACACCATCGAGTAGGCGGTGAGCGATATCGGCGGTGACCCCCCAGGCGACATGGCAGATGAACCCGGTCACGACGATTCCAGCGACCGCGTCGGCCCAACCCCAGCCGAGTGCCACGCCGATCAGCCCGAGCATCGCTCCGGCCGAGGACAACGCATCCAGCCACGAATGCTTTGCGTCGGCCACCATGGTCGCCGACCGGATCCGTCGGCCCACGACCAACTTGTAACGGGCGACAAGTTGATTGCCTGCGATACCCACGGCTGCCGCGGCGATGCCCCAGCCCACATGACCGGTGCCGCCATGACGGAGCAACTTCGTGACACTTTCAAAACCGGCGACCAGAGCGCTGCCCCAAATCACCAGAGCCACACCGATTCCGGCGAGGTCTTCGGCGCGCTCGTAGCCGTAGGGATAGCGCTCCGTGGGGATTTTGCGGGAGGCCCGAAACCCGATGAAGACCAGGGCGCTGGTCGAGACATCTGACAAGTTGTGCAGCGCATCGCCCAGCAGGGCGACCGACCCAGACACCAGAGCGATGGCCAATTCGATGAGCCCGGTCAGCGTCAGTCCGATGGCACTGACCGCGACCGCATGGTTAGCCTGCCGACGCTCGCTCACGTCGTCCACGGCGGTGGTGAGAGGAAAACTTGCCGCTGGGTCACGGACTCCACTGATCACATGCATAGACGCAAGCATGCCCGCGCAAGCGGCGGTGCCCAACCCCGCTGGCTGGGTCGCCGACTGGACGTATTGCGGGCAGTAGGCCCGACGCGGCGTCGACCGTGAACGTCTTGGCGCCCTTGCTGCTCAGGCCCGTCGATTGGGCCACCGCGTTGATGACCTCCTGGCCCGAGTGGCCGTTGTCGAACGCTTTACAGACGGCGTGTCCATCGCTGATGGCGCACGCCGCGCTGGGTGGCGTGATCCCGTCGGCCTGCAGTTCACCGTTACGCTCATCGCGCAGTCAACTGATTGGTGATGTCGATCCAGCGGCCTTCGCCCTTGTGATTGGCCGTGTTGCGGCACTCGCCATACAAGATGATTTGCCCGTACGTGTGGTCAGACGGGAAGTAACCAATATTTGCGGTCACGCCGCTCTTGTTCAGAGTTGTGCCGTGGTACTGCTGTCCTGGTGGGGCACCCTCGTTCCACCCGTGTGACAGCAGCGCCGTGCGGACTTGCTGGAAGTACGCGTCTGGGTCCCCGTGCAAGAGAAAGCTGATCGTGACGGTCCCCTGATACGGCGGGTCGCCTTGGTCGTTGCACGAGGCGAATGAGAACGCGCCGGTGGCGCCCTGCAAGTCGGCAACAGCGACGATCTGCTTGGCCGGCTCGATCACCTGGGCCTTGGTCTGATCGTCGGTCATGGGGTGGGCGGAATCGTCAAAGGGGTGAGAACCCGAGGAATGCGGTTTAGGAAACACCAGCGCACACCCTCCTAACAACATGACAACGACCACTATGACGGCAAGTCTTGGTTGCCGCGTCCACAAGTGCCGCGCCTCAGTGATGGTGTTGGTCATCGAAGACATGGTTGTCGGTGATAGATCCCGGCGCGCGGCTCCACTCCGGGTCGATGACGGCCGGCGAGCCGGGTATACCGACACCGACCGGACCCAGGCCAGGAATGTTGACCTTGCCTGGCTGGTAACGGTGTTGGGCCGTCAGGCCGTCGGATTCCAGCGCGTCACCATGACCAGAGGCGATGTCGGCCATACTGTGCAGAGCTTCGCTTCCGGGGTGGTAGTAGTACGAGTGGTCGTGCGGGTTGATGCCATCAGAGCCGGGCACCTCCGCGCGGAACCGCACCGATCCGAATCCGTCGCCGGCGGGATCGGTACCCAGGCCCGGGTCCCTCCCGAATAACTGGCCGGGGATGTCGTCGCCGAAAAAGTGCTTGCTGACGCCATTTAACTCTCCGAGCATGCCGACCGGATCCGTCGAGGCGTCTCCCACGTACACGTGGCCACCGTCAAGGTGAAAGCTCGTGCCGTTCGGGGCCAAATCGGTTCCCGGGCAGCCTATGAGCACCGCATCGTTGGCGTGCATGTGGCCCAAGGCGAATGCGTCGGCCACCGTCGTCGAACCGTAAGAGTGGCCCAGGACCGTGACATGCTGGCCGGCGCCGAGGTGAGTTGCCCATAGACCGTTGACGTCCTGCGCCAGGGCTTGACCGCCGGTCCGGGCCAGCTCGGGTGTGGAAATCCGCTGGACGTCGCTGAAGTCGTTGGGGGCGTCGTATCCCATCCATGCGATCACCGCGGTGGGATTCTTCGGGTCGGCCGCATTGGCCTGGGCGAAAAGATTGAGCGCGTCGTTGTGATTGTCGTGCAGCCAACCGCCTTTCACGCTGCTGCTGGTGCCGGGCACAATCACCGCGGTGTTGTTCGCCAGATCCGGGTTGCCGATGGCGATCGCCGCGCGGCCCTTACCACCGAACGCCAGCGGATCATAAGCGAACAGGTACACGGGATTTGGACGAAGGGGATCCCCGGCGTCGTGGTCGAGACCCTGCTTAGTCTGATCGGCGTTCTGATAGCGAGTGATGTCAGTGGCAGACAGTCCGTATTTCCCCGGATCGCGCACCACGTCATCGCCCGACACTCCGTAACGTCCGGCGACGTCGCGTACCCGGCTCAGGTCCTGCGTCATCACCGCGATATTGGCGTCACTGCGCGCGAGGACCGGGACGCCGTTGAGGTTGCCGATCTCCGCGGGGTGCTCAGCGAGGAGGCGCCCTCGCTCCTCTGGCGTTAGCGATGTCCACCACTTGTGGACGTCCTCTGCGCTGGTGCTCGGTGGCGGAATCTGAGGTGCCGCATCCAACGATTGGAGAATCGCCGGGTCGTATCCGTCGGAGCGCACGGTGGCCATTGCTCTTTGCAGATAATCCGAGTAGCCGTCGCGTAGCGATACGAGTTGGCCCAGAGCTGATTTGGTGTCGTCGATGGCTTGCTGTTCAAGGTGTGAGATCAGCGCGTCGAGCGCGGATCGGTCAGCCACGCTGAGGTGGATGTCTTTCTCCTTTTCCACCGCTTGGCCGATTTCGTTGTCGAGTTCTTGTAGTTGACCGTCCAAAGTCGAGATCAGCACCGCGCCGGTTCGTTGTGCTTCGGCCAGGGCGGCGGCGATGTTTTCCAGGTCGACGGCGATCTTGGGCAGCTCTAAGGACTGGGCGCCAAGTGTCTTGGTCACCCGCTGCACCTCGGCGGAGTCGTCGATCGGATTCTCGCCATTTTCCCGATTCCAGGACGCTTCGAAGCGGCGCCGGGCTTCGTCGAAGGCATTGCTGGACTCGGTGGTGCACCGGCCGGCAGCATGAAACGCCTCCGCCAGGTCCGAAATCTGGGCTGGACGGCCGGCTTGCAGGCTCTGGTTGATCGCCCAGGGATCACCGCCGGCTTCGGCGATTAGCGCCGCAATGCTTATGTAGCGCAGCTGCATTGCATCGCCCGCGGTTTCGCAGCGTCGCGCTCATCCAGCTTGGCGAACTCCGTGAGCCGGAATGCGGCGAAACCAGCATCGACAAGCATCGCTACCCCCTTCCTGAGCTCGTGCTAACACTACTACCGCGTATCTGGCCGCATGGTCGACGCTTCGGCGGCGGCCCCGAGTAGCACCGAGCCAAGCGTCGGGCGGAACTTGGCAAATTTGCGGCGCGGTTTGGGCTGGCGGCGTGGCTATTACGGACGCTGAAAGCGATGGGAGGCCATTGCCGGGCGTGGTCGGGATAGGAATAGGCGGAGGACCCCGGGCTGTCGGCAACCGCGTTCGGGTCAGCATTCGGGTTGTCCCGGTGTTCGCACCCGCCAGTGACCGCGCGGATCACCGGTCGAGTCGGGCGCGACGCACATACACCGTCACCGATTCGTGTTGACCCCACCATTGCACCGGCCGGCGGGAATCGACTTCGCTCCAATCGTTATCCAGTATCAGATGCATCTGATCATCGCCAGTGGCGCCGCCGTGGCCGTCGCCGATGTAGATGACACGTTTGCCCTTGTAGGCCATCAATATTCGGGCGCCAACATCCTGGCCATGCGGCGGCCACGAAAGCAATAGCGTCCTGTCGGGGTGCAGTGCCGCCGCTTCGGCGCAGTCTTTCGCGCAGATCTCCGCATAGAGGTCCTCGCCGTGCCAACCGTTGATGAGCAGTGTCGTACCGGGGTTTTGGTCGTAGCAGACGACATCGACATCCAGCTGCGCGAGCAGGTAGGCCCAATAACCGGTGCCTGCAATTGGATCGACCAGGCCGCCTTCAGCATGCTTGGCCACGAATGTGACGGTATCGGGGTCGGGAATGCTCCAGCTGTACTTCCTGACCAGCCCCAGCCGGTTCGGCGAGCGGGCAATGTTGTCTTCGACGGTCCGGTCCAAACGGAAATAACCGACCACCGGGTTGCCCCGGATGTCGTCGGTCTCAACGCAATCCTTGACGGCCTCCCAATAGGGATTGTTGATCGTCACTCTCGGTACTCCCTCAAACGGAGGCCGCTGCGTCGGGCATCTTTCGTTGCCCATTCTCCTGGTAAATGGGCCCTGACGCGATTCCAGGCTTGACTAGGTGTACCGGGCATTGCGGCCGGAGCTGGACGAATTGCATACGGAGTGGGAGGAATCGGCCACGAGATGGTGACCAGCGGGACGTTAATTGCAGTCTTGTATTCGCACCGTGAGCCACTTGTGTCTCAATAGTGACTACTGTATTGATAGTCACGTTTGTATCGTTGGTAACATGAAACGCTGGCATCTCTGGCTGGGCTGACCATTTTGGCAACGCAGGTGTTGGCATAGCTCATGTGAGCATGCGCGACGCATACGCACGCGCAAATCGGGGTCAACGCGACAAAAGGAGCGCATTCGGGATGTTTGCCTTGTCGCTTGGCGGCGAAGCGCAGGTAGTCAATACGCCGTCTACGCAGCCGTTGTCAGGGCGGTTTAATGCGTCCGGATTCAACTGAAACGGGAGAAAAGTGGATAGCACTGCGGAATTGATCATGCTTGCAGAAGCCGTTGTGAGGGGAGGTAACGTTAACCCGGGCCAATTGTGTAGGGCTGCTATCGCAGCCGCCGACAATCCACCGGAGGATCAGGATCTGGCCCGCTTCGCCGACCTATTGATTGATGCATCGTTCGGGTGGGCTCGGTTTAATGGGTCGCGGCTGAGATTGGCGACCGCTGTCCGGGCCTACACGATAGCGGCTTCTCTAGCGGTTGCTGATATATAAGCGTTACTTCGGGCGTTACCGCCAGCCGGCCGGCAGGTCGGTTATGTGATTGGGACAGAAGTCCTGGGCTGCCTCAGACATGACATTCCGTGCGTCCTCAGCCGACATCTTGGCGCGCAGCAGCATGAAGGCGTATTCGGCTGGTGCATAACCCAATTGAGGACCCCTTGGATCGTCCATCAGCTGGTATGCCTCTTTCTCCTGGTTGCTGTCGGCGTGGGCAACGCCCGAGCCGCATAGCGAGGCCAGGCCGACGAGCCCGCCGGCGGCGATTTTCGCAGTGACCTTCACTGGTGTCACCTTCGGTCGCTCAGGCGCACGTCCTGCCGCTGTGCGGGGTCGAGACGATCCCGAACGTCCGGCAACCCGGGGAGGTGTGCTGATTTCGCGACCAGTGTAAACAGCTCGCCGCCTACGGGTTCCAGATGCTTCCCCACATAGACGCATGAAAGCGACAGTGCAGGCCGAACTGCTCGGCCGGCTCTGAGGCGGTTACCGCATCCGCGCCGACCCCTTGGGGGGCGGACTCCGAGTCGCCTTGGCCGCGCTGATGGTCTCCGTTTAGCAGCTCCTCGCTTGCCGATGACATGAACCTCGACGGTATCGGCCGCCGCAGGAGAGCAGGGACGGCCCGACCAACTATTCAGCCGCAGGTTAGCCCGATTCGGTTCAGCGAACGCGTCGATCACGACGGTGCGAGGACACCTGCGAGGACACCATGGTCAGTCGTTGGGGCATATATGCCGGCCAATGTCGAGTAGCCCGCATTTAGGGCAACGCTTCGGGCTGGCCTGCTGCTCGTGATAGAGGGTGTGGAGGCCTTCGTTCTTGACGATGGCACCGCACGTCAGGCATTCGCGGAAGTACGTATCCCCGATGGAGCACGGCTTGTAGAAGATCAACGGGGCCGTCATATGCCGCAACAGTACGCCTGAGCGCCAACGCCCAAAGATCGCGGCGGGCTGGGGGTTCTGGCTGGTACCTCAAGGCGCATAGGTCTTCAGGCCTTGCAATGTGTTGAGAAGACTATGAAGTCGCCGGATGCTGGCTGGACCGGAGATCAGTGACCACACGATGGCCACACCGCCGCTAAATCGGCGCAGCATGTCGCGGTCGTTGTTCAGCCCGTCAGCAGAACTCCAAGGTGACATCCCAATAGCCGTGCGGTGCCCCGCTTGAGGTATATGCCGGTACCGATCGGGCACCGGCCGGAGGGTTGGGACCGAGGTTCCAGTACACGGTGAAGGGACCACCCAGGCGGGGGTTGGCGTCGATGATGCGGCCCGTCCCACCGCCGCCATAGGGCATGCCAGCATCCCATTGGATGCGCTGGAATGACGGTGGCATCGACGGCGTGCACCGAGCTTGCACCTGGTTATAGACGCCGGCCACGATCTGGTCGAGATTGCTCGTATCAGCGTCAGCCTGCGCCAGGGGGGCGCAGGCGATACCCGCGGCGAGAGCGGCGGCGACCACGATCGATTTTTTCATTTCATCCGACCCCCGGGCAGTAGATTTGCTGTGCCCCGGTGACCACCCAGTCGGCCGTCGCGCGACTGGGGTTCTGGTTGTCTCCTACCGTGTCGAGGACAACCTGCGTGCGAGGCGTGCCCGCCGCCAGCTCGGTGCGGGCTTTATGCCCGGCATTGGCCACGGTGCCGGGATAAAGCTGCGAGATCCCGTGGTTGACCATCATGGAGATAAACCGCTGGTCGCACTCTGTTGTGTTGCAGTCGGCGCGCGCCGGCGGCGGGTGCGATACAGCGACCACACCCGCCGCCGCTACCAGCGCGGCGAGCCCAAATGCGCTTTTGCTCACCTTGATGCCGTCTTTTCTCTGCGGCGTTTCCATACCCAGGCAACCGCAGGCAAGCCTATGCGGTTGCTCGGTTACTCCCATCGGGATTTGCGAAAATCAACGCCCGGCAGTTGTAGCCCCCTCGCTCATCTCGTGGCGTTCATCCAGCAACGCATCTGCCACGTCTATCGACCGCGCCAGCCCACGCCGCTCCCGAGCCGTCGAATGCAGAGCAGCCACTAGCCGAAGCTCAGTCGTCGATGTGCGTCGCTGGGTCAGCGAAGGCGAGACTCCAAGGGTGCTGGTCAGGACCCATCAAATCGCAGCGCCTGTCGGGAACTAGGTAGGAGCTGGCGCCGCCACCCATCGAGTGGGCAAATACCGCGCAACGTTGCCAGGTGCCGTCGGGCTGGACGGGTCCATCGCACTTGCTGATAACGAGTCCTCCATACTGGCAGCCGGCGCCGGCCGGGGGTGCGGCGGCAATCAGCCCTCCGGCCATCACAGCGGCGACCAGGCCGGCGATGAAGACGGCCATCCCCGGTGGCAACGTGATCTTGAATGCAGTCATTGCGTCCCCTTTGGGTTGCTGCGGCTCGATCATTGCACCGCGGCGGGGCCGGCATACCGCCTTTGCCGGTTTCCGGCTGATCCCGGCCCGGTTCAACATTTGAGGGGGGTGTTCACTTGCTCGT
>DASXMA010000149.1:0-4981 GCA_036495965.1 Mycobacterium sp. | reverse complement strand
CCCGCGATCGAGGGCTGAAATCGGCGCGGCGTCTGAAATGTCTAAACGCCCAGGAACCTTGCGACGGCCTTAGCCTCGCGCCGGCCTTGTTCACGTCCGGCCGCGGCCGACGGGATGCGGCATCGTGGATCCAGCAGATTGGGCCCGAAAACCGTCAATGAGTTGCCGTCGGCGAAGACCGGGAACGTTTTGCCGGGGAAGGCCGCGATCTCGGCAGCAGGCGCAGCACCGAACGGGGACGGCGCGTCCACACCGGCGGGCACCAACACCGCCACCAGGTCACAGTCGCCGGCCACGCTGAGGTTGACCGAGCTGCCCACCCCGCCGTCCATGTACCGTCGGCCCGCGATTGTCACCGGCGGCCACGCTCCGGGCACCGCGCAACTGGCCGCCACCGCGTCGACGAGCTCGACACCTGACTCGTTGTCGAAAACGACCAATTCGCCTGTCGCGGTGTCGATCGCGGTAAGCCGCAGCACCCGGTCGGGCCAGTCATGTGACGGCAGGCGTTGGGCAATCACGCGGCGACGGACCGGCTCGGCAACGGTTTTGGTCGCCAGCGCTACGGCTCCGATCCGCTGCATCTGCTGGCGAGTCTTGTCCACCGTTGGGTCCGAAGGCTTTTCGTAGGGTTCGGCCAACGCGGTTAGGAAAAGTTCGGTGATGGCTTCGACGTCGACGCCGGAATCGATCTCAGCCGATGCCTCGGCCATTTGCCGGTCGAACAACGCCTCGAGCGTGCTGCCGCTGCTGATCTGGGCGGCGACCGCCGAACCGGCCGAGGTCCCCACCAGCACGTCCGAATCCAGCAGCAGCCGGGCCGCTTCCGGCGACTCGTCGGCGACGCCCTGTAGAACCCCTGTCTCCCAGGCGATTCCCGCTATTCCTCCGCCGGCCAGCACGAGCGCGCGTCTGGTTGCCACGTCCACCCACTCTGCCAGCCGGCGTCAGGCAAGCCGCCGAGTGCTCGGCAAGGCGTGCTGCGCATGATGGACCGGCCTGCTCAGATCCACCCGGCGGGGCAGATGCCTGGGCGAGCACAACGTGGAACCGTCTACCGGAAATTGCCTGACGAGACGTCAGGCTTCGTGATCAACCAATTTCGTGATCAACCAATGTTGTAGACCATATAGGACTGAGCCGACGGAGGTCCGGCCAATCCGTTGTCACCGGCAGGTCGGGCATAGCCGGGAAAATACTTACCGAGCACGAAATCCGGCAGCACGTACTGCGGCAACACTCGCGAGATATTGTTCTGGTGCATGACATGCAGCACCAGGCCCTCGACATCGGCGGCATAGCTCACCTGGAAGCCCGCATTCACGACCCGCTCGACGAACTCCGCGTCCTCACCGTGACCCCGGTCCGGGAATCGGACCGCGTCGGCCACCCTCCGCCGCCACGCGCTGGCGAATCCGTAACCGTTGAGGCTGGGACGCACCACCGAGTCCGGATCCAATCCCGCAGTGGCTGCGACGCCGAAGGGATCACACGGCGACAGGACGAAGTGCAGGGGCGAGAGCACATCCGTTTGCCAATAGCAGAACTTCCCGTGTGTCGGGCTGTAGACGAACCACCCGCTCAAGGTGAGGTAATCGTCGTCGCCGAGCAGCTCCAGCATCCGCTTGACGTAGTCCGGCGCGTAATAATCGTCGTCGTCGAATCTCATCAGGACGTCCCCGCGCGCCAGTTCCATCAGCGAATTGAGCTTGGCGCCAATCGACATCCGGTCTTCCGGCCGGTGAATGTAGCGAACATCGCCGTTCCGGTAGTGCCCGTCCGCGAGGAATTCGCAGGGTTCCGGACTGTCGTCAAGGATCAGCAATTCCAGCGCGCCGTTGAACGTCTGTGCCCGGTAATACTCGATCATCTCCCGCAGCTGTGCACTGCGCTGATAGGTCGGACAGATCACGCTGACCCTCGTCACCGCGGTGAGAATACCGGAATTGTGTCCTACACCGCCTGGCGGACAGCCCCGACCCCCAGAGGTGCCTGGTCATTCTCTAAATGGAAATTCCCGCTAAGAACTCAGTGGAATGACCTCAGCGCCAATGGCCCTTCGAAGTTCCAGTCGGCGGGGTGCTCATCCCCCAAAGATGCCCATCGGAAGGGCTCGTCGCGTTGTGCCGACTCGTGACTCGCGGTTGGAGACGTCAGGTGCCTGCAGGGGCGGCTGCTGGGACGAAGTCCAGTGGGGCACCGACGCGTCCGTGCTGGCCAAGACCCAACGTTTATGAGCTGCCTAGTCAATCACTGACGGAACTGCTGTTACTAGACTAGAAGTCTTTTATACATTTACTTCCAATCTTTTAGTATGTAAAATCTAGTTTAAGAGGCATATCAGTATGATCGCACTCAGCCGCCGCGTAGTCTCCCGCGGCGCTACGCCGCAGTCGCTTCGGGTGCTCTGGCACTGCGGAAGAGGACAGGTACTGAAGGAGGAGAAATGACCGCCATGCGAGTCATCCACACGGGACCGGAACGCCGGTTCGAGGTCGTGCCGGTATTCGTCGAAGAGGTGGACGTGACAATCCGCGAGGGCGGCGCTGAGGCGACGCCGGAGAGCGAGGGGCCTCGGCCACCGACGGCGTCGGCGCTCGATCCGGTGCGGACGCTAAGGAGCTAGCCAGTCGCCCCTAATGGCCGCGCAGCAAAGCTGCCTGGGGTGTCGTTAACCGGAACCATCATTTGGTCAAAACGTCCTGGGGGGTGGCGCGACCAACAGCTGCGCGACGGGACCTGGGTGGCGGGCCGGTTGCGATACAGCGACACTCAGTGAATGCGCCGCGAGTCTCGTGGTCGAGTCCGGAATCGAGCAACAACAAAATCGAGCAAAGCGTGAGTCAGCAGAGGCGTCTCGGAATCGTCCTCGGTCTCAACCTGCCTCTCATTGCGGCACTGGTGATCGTCGGGCTGGCGGCACATTCTGTCGGAGTGCTCGCGGCCGCAGGCGACACTGCAGCCGACTCGGTTGCGTTGGTTATCGGACTGATCGCGGTTAAGGTCCGGGACCGGTCGACCCACCCGCGGCGTTCGCTGGCCATACCGGCCGCAGCCCTGATCAATGGCAGCACGCTGCTGGCCGTAACGGCGCTGATATTCGTGGGGGCGGTACGCCGATTGTGTCGTGGCGCCCCCGAGGTGCATGGACTGCCCGTGCTCATCGTTAGTGGGGTGACGATGGCGGTTTCGTTGGTAGGCGCATGGGTGCTGGGCGCAGCCGCTGCGAATGAAGATCTCCACATGCGGTCCGTTCTGCTGGACACGCTCGCCGACGCAGCGGCTGCGGGGGCGGTTGCGATTGCTGGTGCCGTGATTGCATTGACGGGCCGATTCTTTTGGCTCGATCCAGCTCTTACGCTTGTGGTTGCGGTTGTTGTCACTGTTCCTGTGATCGGTCTCTGTCGTAAGGCCGTTGCCGCGATGCGGGGGGCAGAGGCCGATTTCAGCGATGGCTAGGAACCCAAGCAACCACCCGTACCGGGCCTCGACGCGGGCATAGCGTCCGGAGGCGCTGAAAGCAGCGTGTGATGCGGCCGATGCGGCGCCGCGTCCGTTGGTGATCCCAGGCGTGACCCAGCTGCCTGGGCAATCACTAAGTGGAAATACCCGGCCGACGATCACTGCTGCCCCGGCGAGCGGTGGGATCAGCAGTACGCTCAATGCCGTGCCGGAAACCTCGTACGCATCCTGCGGCGATCTCAGTCTGGCGTATCAGGTATTCGGCGACGGGCCGATTGAGCTCGTCGTCGTCGGGCCATTCGTCAGCCACATCGAGCTGGCCTGGACCCTCCCCCAATTCAAAGCGTTCGCTGAGCAGCTCGCCACGTTCTGTCGCGTTGCCCTGTTCGACAAGGCCGGGGTCGGGCTGTCGGACCCGGTGCCAAAAGTTCCCACGCTGGAGGATCGAGCGGCCGAGATCGAGGCCGTCATGGATGCCGTCGGCTTCGGACAGGCCGTCGTCTCCGGTCTGAGTGACGGTGGACCGGCGTCCATGATGTTCGCAGCAGCACGGCCGGAGCGAGTGCGGGCGCTGATCCTCTGCGGCACATACTCGTTTCACCCAGGCGGGTGGGACGACATGGATCGCGACCCGGCCGAGCTGCGGGCGCGCTTCCTTTCCGAGGTGGGTGAGGACTACACGCCGTCGATTGAACAGCTCGCCCGCTGGCTGAAAGCCGGCCGCGCCGTGCGCTCCGGGTGGGGCAGCGGTGCGGCAGCCAGCATCGGCGCGCCGTCGGTCCGGTCGATACGCCAGCTCGCAATGTTGGAGCGCATGAGCGCGAGCCCGGGAATGGCGCGGGCGTCATTCGAAGCGGCCTTTCTGACTGACGTGCGACCGATCCTGCCAACGATCACGGCGCCGACCCTGGTCATCCATGCCCGCGAGGACCCCGCGGTTCCGGTGCAGGGCGGCCGGTATCTCGCCGACCACATCCCCGGCGCGCGGTACCTGGAGGTCGAGGGTGTGGACCACGCACCCTTCTTAACCGAGCCCGACAAGATCCTGACCGGGATCGAGGAGTTTCTCACCGGCAGCCGTGCCGCGCCGGCACAGTCACATCGCGCCCTGCGCACCGTGTTGTTCACCGACATGGTCGCGTCGACGGAACACGCCGCGGCGACCGGCGACGAGCGCTGGCGTGCGGTGCTGCAGCGCTTCAGTGAGATCACTGCCGACCTGACGGAACGCTTCGGCGGCACGGTGGTCAAGAGCACGGGCGACGGCCACCTCGCCACCTTCGACGGCCCGACGCAGGCCATCCGCTGCGCCGAGGCCTTGCGCGGTGACGCCGAGACACTGGGCATCCAGATCCGCGCCGGCATCCACACCGGCGAATGCGAACTGCTGGACGACGATATCGGGGGGATCGCGGTACACATCGCGGCGCGCATCTGCGGCCAGGCCGGCGCCGGGGACATCCTCGTCTCCCGCACCGTGCGTGACCTGGTCGTCGGCTCGGGGACTGGCTTCCAGGAC
>DASXMA010000148.1:0-5679 GCA_036495965.1 Mycobacterium sp. | reverse complement strand
CAAGCAGATGGCCCTGGGGCTGAAACAGGCGGCCGATCTATTGCTGACGATCAAACAGGACGCCTCGCAACCCTCCATGGCCGGCATGTACATTCCGCCCCAGGTCCTGACGACGAACGACTTCAAGAATGCCGCAAAGTTTTTCATGTCGCCCGATGGGCATTCGGCGCGCTACCTCGTCGAGACGAAGTTCGACCCCTTCAGCACCGCGGCGATGGACCAGGTTCAAACCATCCTGGATACGACGCGAGGCGCACAGCCGAACACGACACTGTCTGATGCCACGATATCGATGCTCGGCACCACCGCGATGTACAGCACCATTCGCAGCTATTACGACTATGACCTTCGATTGATCATCGTCTTGACGCTGGTCATTGTCTTCCTCATCCTGATCGCGATGCTCCGCGCGATCGTCGCGCCGCTGTATCTCATTGCCTCCGTGGTGATCTCGTACCTGTCGGCATTGGGATTGGGGGTTGTCTTCTTCCAGTTTATTTGCCATCAGAACATTTATTGGAACGTGCCCGCGACTGCCTTCATCGTGTTGGTCGCCGTCGGTGCGGACTACAACCTGCTGTTGATCACTCGCATCCGTGAAGAGTCCGGCAATGGCATCCGCTCGGGGATCATTCGTGCCGTCCATTCGACGGGCGGTGTGATCACCTCGGCCGGAATCATCTTCGCTGCCTCGATGTTCGGCTTGCTGTTCGGCAGTGTCTCCACGATGGTACAGATCGGTTTCATCATCGGGGCGGGCCTGTTGCTCGACACCTTCGTGGTGCGCACGATCACCGTGCCGGCACTCGCCGCGCTCATCGGCCGTGCGAACTGGTGGCCGGCAAAGTCGCGCAAAGCGGCGGCTCCTCGCCGCAAGACAGTGGATGCCCATGCCGGGCAGGTTTGATGATCCGACGCAGTTACAGAACCGCCGCCGATTGGCGGCCTTCGAGGTTCTGGGGCGGTGGTGGGGGCGTGGCCCCGCTGTGCCCGCCGGGTTGGTCTCCGGAAGTCCCGCCATCCACGCCTCTCGCATTGCCGGGCTTCGGCGCGCCTGTCGGGAGTCAGCTGATGACCCACCCGCTCGACCCGATGATGAAAGCTGCGGCGATCGCCGCGCAGGCGGCTGAACCTGGACCCATGGCGCCGTCTTTGAAAACAGCGACACCTGCAGATGATGCGTGGGCAACGCTTCGCAGACGAGACGAACAGGCGCACTGCGGGCATGCCGGCGGATCTGGCGCGCACGGCGAACCAAATCGAAGCCCGGATTCTTGACGGCGCCTCGGCCAAAGAGTCAATAGAAGAGAGCTGATGCCCGCTCAGATAACGCTGGCTAACGTCGTTGTGACGCAGTAGTTTTCGCTGAACTAGAGTTCGAGTCCATACCCCTGGTCGCGGTTGCGTTGGCGCTGAGCGCTCTGGTGTGTCTGGTGGCCGCGAAGCGTTGCTAGGCGGCCTCGCGGACGCGGGTTTGGGCGCTGTGGCGGCGCCTGGCCTGCGCGCGGCTGGCGCAGCGTTGGTCGTTGCGCTCCAATAAGGCCGCCACGATGGCCCCAGGCGGCCCTAGCCGGCAATCGACCGGGTGTGCGAACTGTCAAGTTCCGGTACCCGCTTGATGAATGAGTTCCGGTAGCTGCTTTACAGGTGGGGTGCGGTCTGGGGCATCCTGACGCGGCTTGCGGGGTCGGCCGTGTGGGGTGGCGAATGCGCCGTGTTCCTTGGCTCGGTCGTGGCGGATGGGCTGGGTGCGCACGATGGCGCCCTGATGGGCCATCTGCACCGACCCGGCGACGATGGACACCTCGACTTCTTTTCCGCGCCATGACCTTCCGGCCCGGTACATGGTCCCGGCGAACGACACGTAGCCGCTGGCATCGACCATGCGGGTTACCACGATCCCAGTGGTCGCCGCCCGCGGGGTGCGCCGGCCTTGCCGCGGCACCGCGGCGGTGGTGTCGGGTTTATGGCGCTGCACGTGGGAGGCGACCAGTACGTCGTGGTGGTAGATCTGCACCAGGTTGTCGGCGACGACCGCCTGCACCGGCTCACCGGCCAACACGATCGGCACCCGATACCCAAACCCGGCCAACCGGATCAACCCGCGCTGATCCACCCACCGCTGCACACCGGCACTGCGCAGATCCCCACGCTGGGACGCCGCGCGCCCTCGCCCATTCGTAGCGACCGCTGCGAGGGGCTCCACGACTTCAAGATCGGAACCCGCGGCCAACGCAAACCGTTGTGCCGGGGGACGCATTCCCAGCGACTGGTGCGGGCGCTCGGTGTTGTAATGACCCACCCACCCATCCAACGCTGCCTGCAATTCACCGATGGTGGCGAACACGCGATCGGCATCGGCGAAGAACTCCGCCCGCATCGTCTTATGAAGCCGCTCAACCTTTCCCGTCGTGGTCGGTGAGCGCGGCGCGGTCAACAAATGCGCGATCCCGTTCTCCACGCAGACCCGATCGAACAACACTTCCGACGAGGAACCGCCCGGACCGAACCGCCCCGTGAACACCTTCCCGTTGTCAGTCAAGATCTGCTCGGGCACACCGTGCCGCTGCAGGGCACCCAGCAACGCATCGCACACCGGCCGCGCTGTCGCTCGCGCGACAACCTTGGCCGACACCACAAACCGGGAGTTGTCATCGATCCCGGTCACCACCTTGACCTCTGCCCCGTCACTCAGATGAACCCCGCCCACGACGTCCATCTGCCACAACTCCATCGGCCGACCCCGCTCCCACCGCTTATAGTCGGCCCGCCGCCGACGACGCCGGGCCGGGTCAATACGCCCGTTGCGCACCAACGCCCGATACACACTGGAACGCCCCGGCACCGGCACAACACCTTCGCGCGTGAGCTCGTAGACAATCCTGGTAGGCCCCCAACGGGGATTCCGATCACGCAACACCAACACCCGCGCCTCCAGCGCGGGCGCCATCTGATGAGGACACCCATGCGGACGCGACGAGCGATCCTCAAGATTAAGCACCGCCCCCTCACGCGCATAACGACGCAACCACGCATGCACCGTCTGGCGCGACACCCCGTAACGAAGGGCAACAGTGCTGATCACCGCCCCATCTAGGACCTCAAGCACCGCCCGATAACGCAACTCGGACACCCGCAACTCCCGCAACATGCCGGCCCCTTTCGCAGCCACCAACGACTACGAAAGAACCCACCCACTCAACGGGGTGTAAAGCACCTACCGGAACTGTTGTCGCAGACCTACCGGAACCGCGTCCCAGAACCGTAAAGCAGCAACCGGACCTCGAACGTCAAGCATCAACCGGAACCGCACAACGCGGCCCGATGCGAGCCCTCGTCGCTATCGAACACGCCACAGCTGCGATGTTCCCGACGCAACTTTGGAAACCCTCTGTGAGCTGGCATTTTTCGGTGGAGCTAAGGGGATTCGAACCCCTGACCTACTCGATGCGAACGAGTCGACTTGGGCGTTTGGCGAAGCTGAGATCGTTGGCAGTGATGGGAACTCGCAGGTCATCGCGTTGACATCGTTGGCTATCGAATAGGTCTGCATGAGCTACTGCGGACGGACTGCGGACGCCGGCTTCTGTTATCTCCGCCGGAGAGAGAAGGCGCTGGGCTGTCCGAGGCGCGAGCTGATCGTCTCAGGGGTCATCCCCCACCCCTCTTAAAGGATGACCTTCGGTGTCAGCGGGGTCTGAACGTGGTTGGGCCGTCGGGTCGGTTGGGCGGTCGCCAGGGTTCGGCATTAGTTCGGATGTGCTGGGGTGCCGGCGGGATTCGGCGGGGGACGGCACGTGGTGCGGGTGCTTGCTGGTAACTGCCGCCGAGTGGTTCAGTGACCGCTGTGCCGGGTGTCCATTGCGGTCGGACCGGAGGTGGACTTTGCGGCGGAGCGGGGTGTGGGTTTTGCGGGGCGACCGGGTGCGAGGGGCGGCGTGGTTGATGGTCGAACTCGATGCGGTCAACATCGACGGTTCCTGCGCGACGGGCACGCAGCAGGGCTATTGCATATAGCGCGATCCCGGCGATCAGATAGCCGGTCAATGTGATGACCGATTTCGCCGCGCCGTGCCCGTCGAAGAAAGTCACGTCACGCATCAAGGTCCCGGTGGCACCAGGGGGTAGCAACTGGCCGATGGAACCCCATGGGCGGGGGAGGAATTCGGGACCGCTGGCCAGACCCGATAGCCCGTTGCCAAGCAAGACGAGTAGCACCGCTGCCACGCCGAGGCCGGGGCCACCGAGTAGTTCACGCAGGCCCAGGACAATGAAGCAGGTTGCGGCGATGCCGAACATCCCGGCAAGACTGGTCAACCAGAAGTTTCCGTCGAAGGTGCCGATGACGTATTGCAGGGTGGCGACGACTGTAAAGCCGCCGAGGACGGCGAACCCCACTGCACCGCCGATGCGCCCGCTCGGGCTGGGGACGAGCAGCATGATGACCATGGCTCCGATCCAGCCGCCGAGGGCGAGCGGCAGTGCGCCTGCGGCGAGCCCCGTTCCCTTGGGGTCACGTCCAGGGAATGCGCGAACGTCATCGAGGTGCGCTGGCAGATGCGCCGCAGCAGACATTTGCTGACCGATTGCCTGAACCAATGCGGCGGCAGGCGGGCTGGCGGCGGTGGCAACGAGCACGTCAATCTGCGCTGGTGAATCCAGGGCGATCGCGCCGTAGATGTCACGGTGGAGGATCGCGGCCCGCGCGTCGCTTTGTGAGCGATAGCGGTGGACACTAAATCCTGCCGCCTTGGCTGAGAACGCGTCGGTCTGGGCTTGGGTTCCACGATGCCGATGGGCACGCCGTGCGGGCCGGAATGGGCGGCGGGAAGGGCGAATGCGATTACCAGGACGGCTAGCGCCAGGCACGTGCCGACGACTGCCACGACCACCGTGGTCCACGATCTGGCCGATGCCTGCGGGGATGG
Source organism: Mycobacterium sp. (assembly GCA_036495965.1). Classification (GTDB taxonomy): domain Bacteria; phylum Actinomycetota; class Actinomycetes; order Mycobacteriales; family Mycobacteriaceae; genus Mycobacterium. Next base: position 751 of record DASXMA010000148.1, on the reverse strand, counting down.
CGGCGTTAGCTACAACGACATGGGATTTCCTTTCGCCGAGGAACACGCGGCAACAATGGCGTTGTGTTGTGTGATACACGGCAATAGAGTACTTTACCTATGGTATCAATGCTCAGTACTCTGGCGGAATGTGTCGCCCGCAAATCGGAGGTCCGTCAATGAGGTTGGAAGGCAAAGTTGCCCTGATCACCGGCGCAACCGGCGGCATGGGGGGCGCGTCGGCCCGGATGTTTGCCAAGGAAGGCGCTTCGGTGCTGCTGGCTGCACGGCATGAGGAACTGGCGGACCCGCTGGTGCAGGAGATCACCGAGGCTGGCGGCAAGGCATCCTTCATCCCTCTGGAGGTCACCAAGGAAAAGGACTGGCAGGCTGCAGTCACGCAGGCCCAGGAACAGTTCGGCGGCCTGCACATCCTGATGAATGTCGTCGGCACGAACGAACTGGTGATGCTCCCTCAGGTCAACATCGACGCCTGGAACAAAGTGTTCGAGATCAACGTCACCGCCACCATGGTCGGGATGCAGACCTGCGCCCCGTTGATCCGGGATTCCGGCGGGGGTTCGATCGTCAATATCGGATCGGTCGGCGGGATGTCCGGGACTTTCTCCACGGCGTACTCATCGTCGAAGTGGGCGCTGGAGGGCCTGTCGCGTTCTGCGGCCTACCTGTTCGCTGACTGGGGAATCCGCTGCAACGTCATCCAGCCGGGGTTCATCGCAACAAAGATGACTGCGCCGATGGCCGCAAATCC
>DASXMA010000147.1:0-7910 GCA_036495965.1 Mycobacterium sp. | reverse complement strand
GGATCTTGCCGGTTCTGGGGTAACGGCCACCCTCACCCACGATGGCCTGGGGGATCAGTTTAGGCTGGTCTTTTTCAGAGACGATGATCAGCTTTTCCTCAGCACCCCGGGTACTGGGCAATTGTTCGCGAATTGTGATGTGCACGATTTAGCGCATCGGCTCGAGCGGGTGTTTGCGGCAATGGCCGCCGACCCCACACTGCGGCTGTCGTCGATGGAACTGCTCGATGAGGCTGAGCAGGCCCGCCTGGATGGATGGGGCAACCGGGCGGTGTTAACCCAGCCGGCGGCGACGTCGGGGTCAATTCCGGTTTTGTTTGCCGCCCAGGCTGCCAGCGTCCCGGAGGCGGTGGCGCTGGTGTGCGGGGAGCGTTCGTGGACCTACCGCGAGCTCGATGAGGCTGCCAACCGGTTGGCACACCTTTTGGCCGCCCAGGGCGCGGGCCCGGGGCAGTGCGTGGCGCTGCTGTTTTCGCGTTCGGCTGAAGCCATCGTGTCGATCCTGGCAGTTTTGAAGGCCGGAGCGGCTTACCTGCCAATTGATCCTGCGCTGCCGGCCGCGCGGACGGAGTTCATGCTTGCCGATGCCGCGCCGATCGCCGCGATCACGACCACGGCGTTGGCCGAGCGGCTGGACCGGTGCGACCTGCCGGTCATCGATATCGACGACCCGAGCATTGACGCCAAACCCAGCACCGGGTTGCCTGGGCCGGCCCTCGACGACATGGCCTACCTGATCTACACCTCGGGTACTACCGGTGTCCCCAAGGGAGTCGCCGTCACCCACCGCAACGTGACGCAGCTGCTGGAGTCACTGCGTGCCGGCCTGCCGCCTGGGCCGGGTCGGGTGTGGTCGCAGTGGCATTCCTACAGCTTCGACGTCTCCGTGTGGGAGATCTTCGGTGCGCTTTTGCACGGTGGACGGCTGATGGTGGTGCCCGAGTCGGTGGCGGCCTCACCGGAAGACTTCCATGATTTGCTGGTCGCCGAAGAAGTCAGCGTGTTATGCCAAACTCCTTCCGCCGTGGGGATGTTGTCGCTGGAGGGGTTGGATTCGACGGCATTGGTGGTGGCTGGTGAAGCTTGCCCCACCGAGGTGATGGATCGGTGGGCGCGCGGGCGGGTGATGATCAATGCCTACGGCCCCACTGAGGCCACGGTGTATGCGGCGATGAGTGCCCCGCTGACAGCGGGGTCGGGGGTGGTGCCGATCGGTGCGCCGGTGCCAGGGGCGGCGTTGTTTGTGCTGGATCAGTGGTTGCGGCCGGTGCCGGCCGGTGTGGTCGGTGAGCTGTACGTAGCCGGTTCCGGGGTTGGCTGTGGCTATGTGCGCCGGGGTTCTTTGACGGCGTCGCGGTTCGTGGCTTGCACTTTCGGCGGGCCCGGGGCGCGGATGTATCGCACCGGGGATTTGGTGTGCTGGGGAACCGATGGGCAGATGCAATACCTCGGGCGTGCTGATGAGCAGGTGAAGATCCGCGGGTATCGCATCGAGCTCGGTGAAGTGCGCGCGGCCCTGGCAGGGGTGGATGGCGTCGAGCAGGCGGTGGTGATCGCGCGCGAGGACCGACCGGGTGACAAGCGCCTGGTGGGTTATGTCACCGGAACCGCAGACCCGGCCGCCGCGCGTGCGAGGCTGGCCGACCGCTTACCCCCGTATATGGTTCCGGCCGCGGTGGTGGTGTTGCCGGCGCTGCCGTTGACGGTCAACGGCAAACTCGACACCCGCGCCCTGCCCGCACCGGAATACCAGGATGCCGATGGTTATCGCGCGCCGGCCGGCGCGGTCGAGGAGGTCTTGGCCGGGATCTACGCCCAGGTGCTCGGCCTCGAGCGCGTTGGCGTTGACGACTCATTCTTCGAGCTGGGCGGGGACAGCATTTTGTCGATGCAGGTGGTGGCGCGGGCTCGTGCCGCCGGGGTGCTGTGCCGGCCGCGCGACATCTTCGTTGAGCAGACCGTGGCCCGGCTGGCCCGGGTGGCCGGGGTGGCCGACGGCGACACTGGCGCGGTCGACGAGGGCCTGGGGCCAGTAATCGCCACACCGATCATGCGGTGGCTGGAAGACGTCGATGGTCCTGTTGATCAGTTCAATCAGACGGTGGTGGTGCAGGCCCCCGTAGGCGTGACCGAGTCCGACGTGGTGGTGGTGTTGCAGGCCGTGGTGGATCGGCATGCCATGCTGCGACTGCGCGTCGATGACGATGGCGACGGGGGTTGGTCGTTAGATGTGCCCGAGGCCGGCTCGGTCGACGCCGGCGGGTGCCTGCAATCGGTGGATGTGTTGTCCGATGAGGCGCTGGCAAAGGCACGGTCGCGGTTGAACCCGGCCTCCGGGGCGATGCTCAGCGCGGTGTGGGTGGGCTCCACCGGCGAGCTGGCGTTGATCTGTCACCATTTGGCCGTCGACGGGGTGTCCTGGCGGATTTTGTTGGAGGACATCAACATCGCTTGGGGTCAGCACCACAGCGGCCAGCCGGTGGCGTTACCGGCGTATGGGACATCGTTTGCGCGGTGGTCGAAGCTGCTCGCTGCGCAGGCCTATGCCCCGGCGGTAGTGGACCAGGCGGAGTCGTGGCGGCACGTGGCGGCGATCCCGGCCGCGTTGCCGGCGGTTCAACCCGCGGTGGATACATATGCCAGCGCCGGGCTGTTGTCGGTGGAGCTGGATGCCGAGACGACCCGGATGCTGCTCGCGGAGGCGCCCACGGCGTTTCATGCCGGGGTGCAAGACATCTTGTTGATCGCGTTCGGGTTGGCGTTGGCGGAGTTTTTGGGCTCTGGTAGCGCGCCGATCGGCATCGATGTCGAGGGTCACGGGCGTGACGAGGAACTCGCGCCCGATGTGGACCTTTCACGCACTGTGGGGTGGTTTACCACCAAATACCCGGTGTCGTTGGCCGTCGGTGGGCTGCGCTGGGCGCAGGTCAGAGCTGGCGAAGCGGCACTGGGAGCAGTGATAAAAGGCGCCAAAGAGCAGCTCCGGGCTCTTCCGGACGGTTTGACCTACGGCCTGTTGCGCTATTTGAACGCCGATGTTGACCTGGACGGATTTGACCCGCCCATCGGATTCAACTATCTGGGACGGTTGGGCGGCCCGGCGACACAACTATCCGCCGATCTGTGGCGGATCAGCCAGGAAGGCTTGTCGTCGACCGCCGCGTCCGCGGCAGTGCCCATGCCGCTGATGCACACCGTGGACCTCAACGCCGGCACCGTGGACACCGACACCGGCCCGCGCCTGCACGCCAACTGGACTTGGGCGCTCTCCGCGCTGGATCGCACCCAGGTCAGCCGGCTGAGTCGGTTGTGGTTTGACGCCCTGAGCGGTATCTGCGCACATGTGCGCCGCGGTGGGGGCGGGTTGACGCCGTCCGATATCGGGCTGGCCGGTCTGAGCCAGCAGCAGATCGACGAGCTCCAACGGCAATATGCGGATCGCTGACGTTCTGCCGCTGACCCCGCTGCAGCAAGGCCTCCTTTTTCACGCCAGCACCGCGCAGGGTAGCGACGATCTTTATGCGGTGCAGCTGGAGATCAGCGTGGCCGGCCCGTTGGACCAGAAGCGCCTGCACGACGCGGTGCAGACGGTGGTCAACCGGCATCCAAACCTGGCGGCCCGATTTTGGGAACGGTTCGACGCGCCGGTGCAGATCATTCCGGGTGATCCCGTGGCGCCCTGGCGGTATGTCGACCTCAGCGGGGGCCATGGTGACCTCGATGAGCAGATCCGGCGGGTGTGCGCCACTGAACGCGCCGCGGTCCGAGACCTCGCCGACCAGCCGGCCTTTCGCGTGGCTTTGATCCGCGCCGGAGCAGACCGGCACCGGATTGTGCTGACCTTTCACCACATCGTGGTGGATGGCTGGTCGCTCCCAATCGTGCTGCAGGAAATCTTCGCCAGCTACTACGGGCAGCGGCTGCCCGTCGCCGCGTCGTATCGCAGCTTCCTTACCTGGCTGGCCGAGCGAGATGTGGATGCCGCCCACACCGCCTGGTGTGAGGTGTTCGCCGGCTTTGACACGCCGACCCTGGTCGGCCCTCCGGACCGGCTAAGACTCGGTCAGCGAGGCATCGCATCATTGCGGGTGGCGGCCGAGACCACGCAGGCCCTTAGCGAGCTGGCGCGCTCACGCCATACCACCCTCAACACCGTCTTACAGGGTGCATGGGCGCAGCTGCTGATGTGGCTGACCGGTCAGCATGACGTCGCCTTCGGCGTCACCGTCTCAGGTAGGCCGGCTGAGGTGTTCGGCGCGGACTCGATGGTGGGGCTGCTGATCAACACGGTGCCGTTGCGGGCGCGCATCACGCCGGCAACCACCGCCGCTGACCTGTTGAATCAGCTGCAACGCGCCCAAAACCACACGCTCGACCACCAGCACGTGGCGCTGCGCGACATCCACCGTCTCGCCGGGCATGACCAGCTGTTCGACACCCTTTTCGTGTACGAAAACTACCCGATCGACACCGATGCGTTACAGGGCGTCGACGGGTTGGCCATTACCGAGTTCACCAACCGCGAATACAACCACTACCCGCTCGCGGTGCAGGCCCTGCCGGGCAACGAATTGGGCTTGCGCGTCGAATTCGACACCGATGTGTTCGACGCGTCCGACATCCAAACGCTGATCGGGCGGCTGCAACAGATCTTGGTGGCCATGACCGCCGACCCGACGCGGCGGCTCTCTTCGATAGATCTGCTCGATGAGGCTGAGCACGCCCGCCTGGATGGGTGGGCCAACCGGGCGGTATTGATGGAGCCGGCAGCGCCCGCGGTGCCGATTCCGCTGTTGTTTGCCGCGCAGGTGGCGCGTGCCCCGGAGGCTGTGGCGCTCACCTGCGACGGCCGCTCCATGACCTACCGCGAGCTCGACGAGGCCGCTAACCGGTTGGCGCACTTGCTTGCGGGCCAGGGGGTGGGTCCGGGTGAGCGTGTGGCGCTGCTGTTCTCCCGGTCGGCCGAGGCGATCGTATCGATCCTGGCGGTGCTGAAAACCGGCGCGGCCTACTTGCCGATAGACCCGGCGGTGCCTGCGGCCCGCATCGAGTTCATGCTCGGTGATGCCTCGCCGATCGCCGCGATCACCACCATCGGGCTGGCTGACCGGCTGGACGGGTCTGACCTCTTGATCATCGATATCGACGACCCCCGGATCGGCGCCCAACCCGGCACGGCCTTGCCGGCCCAGGCGGCCGATGACATTGCCTACCTCATCTACACGTCGGGCACCACCGGTGTGCCCAAAGGGGTGGCCATCTCTCACCGTAATGTGACCCAGCTGCTGGACGCCGCGAGCGAGCACCTGGAGTTGCCGGGACAGGTCTGGTCGCAGTGGCATTCCTTGGCCTTCGACGTCTCGGTGTGGGAGATGTGGGGTGCGCTGCTGCATGGCGGGCGGCTGGTGGTGGTACCCGAGCCGGTGGCGCGCTCGCCCGAAGATTTTCACGCCTTGCTGCTTGCCGAACGGGTCAGCGTGCTGAGCCAGACCCCGTCGGCGTTTTATGCGCTGCAAACCGTCGACGCAGTGCGGCCTCAGCAGGAGCGGCTGGAGCTTCAGGCGGTGGTGTTCGCCGGTGAAGCGCTGGAGCCGCAGCGCCTTCGGACGTGGCTGGACAACCACCGGGAACTGCCGCGCCTGATCAATATGTATGGCACCACCGAGACGACGGTGCACGCCTCGTTTAGAGAGATCGCCAGCGGCGACGTGGACAGCAATGCCAGTCCCGTTGGGGTGCCGTTGGCCCATCTGGGCTTTTTTGTGCTGGACGGCTGGTTGCGCCCGGCGTCCGCCGGCGTGGTCGGTGAGTTGTACATCGCCGGCTCCGGGGCGGCGTATGGATATGTGCGCCGGGCCGGTTTGACGGCGTCACGGTTTGTGGCCTGCCCGTTCGGCGCACCCGGGGAGCGGATGTATCGCACCGGAGACCTGGTGTGCTGGGGCGCCGATGGGCAGCTGGACTATCTGGGCCGCGCCGATGAGCAGGTCAAGATCCGCGGATTCCGCATCGAGCTGGGTGAGGTCCGGGCGGCCCTGGCTGGGCTGGATGGGGTGGAGCAGGCGGTGGTGCTCGCCCGCGAGGACCGTCCGGGCGACAAGCGCCTGGTGGGGTATGTCACCGGGACCGCCGACCCGGCCACGGCGCGTGCGGAGCTGGCTGAGCGGCTGCCCGAGTATATGGTGCCCGCCGCGGTGGTGGTGCTCGAGGCGCTGCCGCTGACGGTCAACGGCAAGCTCGACAAACGGGCCTTGCCGACACCCGAGTACCAGGATGCCGGTGGTTACCGCGCCCCGGCCACCCTCACCGAGGAGATCGTCGCCGGTATCTATGCGCAGGTGCTGGGGCTGGAGCGCGTTGGGGCTGATGAGTCGTTCTTCGACCTGGGCGGGGATTCCCTGTTGGCGATGCGGGTGATCGCCGCGGTCAACAAATCTTTGCATGCCGGCGTTTCGGTGCGCGCGTTGTTCGAGGCGCCCACGGTTGCCCAGTTGGTGCCCCGTATTGGTGCGGGTGGGGGCGGGCTGGAACCGTTGGTGGCCGGTGAGCGGCCGGCTGTGGTTCCCTTGTCGTTTGCCCAATCCCGGTTGTGGTTTTTAGATCAGTTGCACGGGCCGTCGCCGGTGTACAACATGGCGGTCGCGTTGCGGCTGGATGGGCGGCTGGATGCCGAGGCGTTGGGTGCGGCGCTGGCCGATGTGGTGGGCCGCCACGAAAGCCTGCGGACGTCATTTGTCGCACCCGACGGGATCCCCCAGCAGATAGTGGTGCCGGTTGAGCGGATCAACATTGGTTGGCAGGTCGTTGACGCGACCGGCTGGCCGGCGGTCCGGCTGGAGGAAGCCATCGGCGCCGCAGCACGTCACACGTTTGATCTGGCCACCGAGATCCCTTTGCGGGCAAGACTTTTCCGGGTCGCCGATGACGAACACGTGCTGGTCGCTGCGGTGCATCATATCGCCGCCGATGGGGTGTCGATCACCCCGCTGGTGCGGGACTTGGGTGTGGCATATGCCAGCCGGTGTGCGGGGCAGGCTCCAGGGTGGGCGCCGTTGGCGGTGCAGTATGTCGATTACACGCTGTGGCAGCGCGCGCAGTTTGGTGAGCTCGATGACAGCCACAGCCGTATTGCCGGGCAGCTGGGGTATTGGGAGGAGGCCCTGGCCGGGCTGCCCGAGCGGGTGGAGCTTCCCACCGATCGGCCTTATCCGCCGGTTGCCGATTACCGCGGAGCCAGTGTGGCCGTGGACTGGCCGGCCGAGTTGCAGCAGCGGGTGCGCGGGCTGGCCCGCGAGCACGATGCGACCAGCTTCATGGTGGTACAGGCCGCCCTGGCGGTGTTGTTGTCCACGCTTAGCGCCAGCAGCGATGTGGCGGTGGGGTTCCCGATCGCCGGTCGGCGCGATCCCGCGCTGGATGAGTTGGTTGGGGCTTTTATCAACACGTTGGTGCTGCGAGTGGATCTGGCCGGGGATCCCACCATCGCCGAGCTGTTGGCTCAGGTGCGTCAGCGCAGTCTGGCCGCTTATGAGCACCAAGATGTGCCCTTTGAGGTGCTGGTGGAGTGCCTCAACCCCACCCGAAGTCAGACCCATCATCCGCTGGTCCAGGTGTTGTTGGCCTGGCAGAACAATCAGCCCGCAAAGCTTGGTCTGGGTGATCTGCAAGTCACCCCGCTGCCGGTGGAAACCCACACGGCCCGTATGGATCTGGCGTTCTCCCTAGCCGAACACTGGACCGATGCTGGCGAGCCCGCGGGGATTGGCGGGGAGGTGGAATTTCGCTCCGATGTGTTCGATGCCGAAAGCATCGAGGCGCTGATCGAGCGGTTAGAGCGGGTGTTGGCGGTGATGACGGCCGATCCGGCGCGGCGGTTGTCGTCGGTGGATCTGCTGGATGGGGCTGAGCAG
>DASXMA010000146.1:0-3632 GCA_036495965.1 Mycobacterium sp. | reverse complement strand
GGCCGCTACCTGAAGAAGATTACGGTGTCGACGACCACCGGGCCGGGCATCCCGGTCGACCCGTCGATCACCCGCCACTTCGGCGACGCCTAATCACTCGGGTATTCACCGCGGGTCACAGACAGTAGAACGCGCCCCCGTCTCTTAGACTCTGTCCCCATGAGAAGTGCCTCGGGGAATGGAGGCGACGGTCGGCGAAACCGGCCGGAGTTGACCGACTACCTCGATGCGGATGGCAGCATCGTCCTACCAGAAGGCGTCAACCTGGTGACGTTTCTGGACCGCCACATAGCCAACATCGGCGATGCCATCGCTTACCGCTACCTCGACTACACCCAGCACGCCGACGGTAAGGCCATCACCTTGACCTGGGCCGAGCTGGGCGCCAGGCTGCGGGCCATCGCTGCTCGCCTGCAGCAGGTGACCTCGCGGGGTGATCGGGTGGCGATACTGGCCCCGCAAGGCATCGACTACATTGTCGGTTTCTTCGCCGCGATCAAGGCCGGCAACATCGCAGTGCCGTTGTTCGCGCCGGAGTTGCCTGGGCATGCGGAGCGCCTCGACACAGTGCTCGGCGATGCCCAGCCCGCGGTGCTACTGACCACCGCTGCCGCGGGTGCGGCGGTTCAGGAGTTTGTCCGGTCGCTGCCGCGCAGCCGCAGGCCGCGGGTCATCGCGATCGATGAAGTCCCCGACTCGGTGGGCACCACGTTCGCCCCGGTTCATCTCGACACCGACGACATTGCGTATTTGCAGTACACCTCGGGGTCGACGCGGGCCCCGGTCGGTGTGGAGATCACCCACCGGGCGATCGGTACCAATGTGGTGCAGATGGTGATCTCGACCGGCATGGACTGGGACATCCGCAGCGTCAGCTGGTTGCCGCTCTATCACGACATGGGCCTGCTGATGATCGTCTGCGTGGCGGTATTCGGCACCCAGGTCACGCTCATGTCGCCGTTCGCGTTCGTCCGAAGGCCGGAGCGGTGGATCCGCCAGCTGGCAGCGGAGTCCCAGCACGGCCGCACAATCGCGGCGGCTCCGAATTTCGCGTTCGAGTTGGCCGTCGAGCGCGGGCTTCCCGACGCCGGCGACGATCTCGACCTGAGCAATGTGGTGTCGCTGATCGACGGCTCCGAACCGGTCAGCATCGACTCGATAGCGAAGTTCAACGCGGCGTTCGCCCCGTATGGGCTGCCGAGCACGGCGGTCAAGCCGTCTTACGGCATGGCCGAGGCGACCCTTTTTGTCTCGACCATCGACCCCGCCGCCGGGGCATCCGTTGTCTATCTGGACCGCGACCAGTTGGGCGCCGGTCGTGCGGTTCGGGTCTCGCCGGACGCGCCCAACGCCATCGCGCAGGTTTCCTGCGGCCGGATCGCCCGCAGCCAATGGGGCGTCATCGTCAACCCCGACGCCGAGGCGGAATTACCCGACGGGGAGGTCGGCGAGATCTGGTTGCACGGTGACAATATCGGCCGTGGCTACTGGGCGCGCCCCGAGGAGACCGAGCGGGTGTTCGGCAACAAGCTGCAGTGTCGACTGCCGGTAGGCAGCCATGCGGACGGGGCGCCGAGCGAGGCCACCTGGCTGCGGACCGGTGATCTCGGCGTCTACCTCGACGGTGAGCTCTACATCACCGGGCGTATCAAGGATCTGATTATCATCGATGGCCGCAACCACTATCCGCAGGATATCGAGGCCACCACGGCCGAGGCGTCGTCGGCAGTGCGATCGGGTTACGTGGCGGCGTTCTCGGTGCCGGCAAACCAGATGCCGGGTGCGCCCGCCGATGCGGCCGGCGAGCGTCTGGTCATCGTTGCCGAACGGGCTGCCGGGGCCGGCCGGGCCGATCCGCAGCAGGTCATTGATGCCATCCGGGCGGCGGTATCGCGCCGGCATAGCCTGCCGTTGGCCGACGTGCTGATGGTGGCGGCCGGCGTCATCCCGCGAACCACCAGCGGCAAGCTGGCGCGTCGGGCATGCCGCGCCCAATATCTCAAGGGCGAGTTGGGCGTACGCGGCCACCACTAATCGATCGCGAACCGCTCGATTGGGGTGCGGCCGCGCTACTTCTGCAGCGTGTACTGATGAACGCTGGTGTAGCCCTCGCGGAATAACCGCACGCAGCCGTTGAGGTATTTGTTGTAACGGTCGTAAACCTCCTCCGACTGCAGCGCGATGGCCTCGTCGCCGTGCGCTGCCAACGCTGCCGCCCAGTCCTGGAGCGTCCGCACGTAGTTGGGCCCAATTTCGTCGGCCCGGGTTACGGTAAACCCGGCCGCGGTGGCGTATTCGCGGGGCATCCACGCCGACGGCAACTGCCCGCCGGGGAAAATCTCTTTCATGATGAACAGGACGAACCGGGCCAATTCGAGGGTGAGCGGAATGCCCCTGCTCTGTGCGTCCTCCGAGCCGCTGATCGTGGTGATGGTGTGCAGCAGCATCCGGCCGTCTTCGGATAACGCGTTGTGGGCCATGTCGAAGAAGGCGGGATAGCGCTCGCGGCTGAAGTGCTCGAACGCGCCGATCGACACGATGCGGTCGACTTTGCCGTCGAATTCCTCCCAGCCCTGCAGCCGCACCTCGACATTGCGGGTGGTCGGAACTTTGGCCAGCTTGGCGATGGCGTACTCGCGCTGACTTTCGCTGAGAGTGAGTCCGATCACATTGATGTCGTATTTTTCGATCGCGCGCTGCATGCAGCCGCCCCAACCACAGCCGATGTCGAGCAGGGTAGCTCCCGGCTGCAGGTCCAGCTTGCCCAGTGCAAGGTCGAACTTGGCGTTTTGCGCCTCGTCGCGGGTGGTGTTCTTGCTCTCGTAGTAGCCGCAGGTGTAGCCCATCGTGGGTCCCAGGAACAGCTCGAAGAACTCGTTGGAAATGTCGTAGATCGACTGAAGCTCTTCGTACTTCGGCTCAAATTTTGGCATTGCTGTGGGGTTTTCTTCCTCGAGTGGCTCGTGTCCCATGCTGTCCAAACAAAACGAGCCATGTGTCGTTGACGGCCCGGAACGCGGGCCACCCGGCGGAAGGGCGCATCATTTGTCGGCTACACCGTGGATGACCACGGTCGGGCGCGGTGACCTGCCCATCATACTCACCCGATCGAGTCCATCGCCGCCCCGGCCTCATACAACGGACGAATTCCAGCCCCCACGTGCGGCCAACGTGGTCGACCCGGTGATCACCCGCAACTTTGCCGAGGCCTAAGCCCCTTCGCTCGAAAGTTCGGCGATGCGCCGGCGCAGGTAGTCGCGGCCCGGCTCGGACCCATTGGACGCCAACGCCGTTCGATACCAGGTGACCGCGTCGTCTCGTCGTCCCGCGCGCCGCAGTAAGTCGGCGCGCACCGACGCCACCAGGTTGGAACGGGCCAGTCGCGGATCGTGTGCCACCTTCTCCAAGGCAGCCAGTCCGGCGTCCGGGCCGTCGCGGAAACCGACCGCCAAAGCCCGATTCGCCCGCACCACAGGCGAATCGGTCATCGCCAACAGCCTGTCGTAGGCCGCGCAGATAGCTCGCCAGTCGGTCTGCTCCCAGGACGTCGCTGTCGCGTGCAACGCGGCGATCACTGCCTGCGGCAGATACGGGCCGGTCGAACCTTGGGCTGCCCGCAGCCGATCAAGACC
>DASXMA010000145.1:0-5553 GCA_036495965.1 Mycobacterium sp. | reverse complement strand
AGCGGCGATCGGGGTGAACAGTCCCAGCACCAGCAGCACGGCCGCGACGAGCTCACCGCCGGCGCTGACGTAGGCCAGGATGTCGGCGTGTTGGTAGCCCGCGTCTGACAGTGAGTTCTTGAACCCGGTCACCCCCTGGCCGCCCCACCAACCGAACAGCTTCTGCAGCGCATGGGCGCCCAGCACCACTCCGAGCCCGACCCGCAAAACCAGCAATCCGAGATGCTGAGTGCCACGCTTGCCGACCACGCGTTGCCGTCCGTCGTCCTCGGCCGCATCGATCTCGGCAGGCTCGGCTGTTGTGGTGCCGGACGTCGGCTGCGGCTGGACGTAGGGCAAAGGCTCCTGCTGGTCGAGGAGTTGGTACGTCGAGCCGCCGGGGCCACCCACCTGACTGGGGTCGTGGTAGGGGATCACGGTGGTATTTCCAAAATCGCCCGGGTACCCGACTGGCGTCAGGTCATCTTCCGGATCGACCACCCGCGCTGTGCCGGGGCGTGCCGCGATTGACTCGTGGGCTTCGCCGGGCCGCTGCCAATGTCCGTCATTAGGTTGACTGGTCACGGGTGTCAGGGTAAGGGCATTTGGCCTGGAATTGGGGATTTGAGCGGCGCTTTCGCCAGGCAATCGGCACTTACCCCGCCAAGCAGGCCCAGATTTGCGCCAAATTGTCTCGGCATCATTCCGAAACGGTGAATTCGGGCTTAAAACCAGCCGCCGGGGCACGTCAGTGGCGGCTTGTGGCGTTTAAGCCCGCCATGTCCGTAACCTGTCGATCATGCGACTAGGGCGACCGGGGCGGTCGGTTCGGTGCGGGCTCGCTGCGCTCTCCGCGGTGGTGCTGGTATCGAGCGGCTGCGCGCGATTCAGCGACGCTCAGTCTCAGCCGTTCACCACTAACCCGGAACTCAAGCCCCAGCCCAGCTCGACGCCTCCCCCGCCGCCGCCGCTGCCACCCACACCTTTCCCCAAGGCGTGTCCCGCGCCCGGGGTGATGCAGGGCTGCCTGGACAGCACCAGCGGCCTCATCATGGGGCCCGACAGCAAAACCGCGTTGGTCGCCGAGCGCACCACCGGGGCGGTCAAGGAGATCTCTGTCAGCGCCGAGCCGAAGGTCAAGATGGTCATCCCCGTCGACCCGTCCGGCGACGGTGGCCTGATGGATATCGTGCAGTCGCCCACCTACACGCAAGACCGCCTGATGTACGCCTACATCAGCACGCCCACTGACAACCGGGTGATCCGTATCGCCGACGGCGACATCCCGAAAGACATCCTGACCGGGATTCCCAAGGGCGCCAACGGGAACACCGGAGCCTTGATCTTCACGAGCCCCACCACCCTGGTCGTGCTGACCGGCGATGCGGGCAACCCGGCCGCGGCCGCGGATCCCAAATCGTTGGCCGGCAAGGTCCTGCGCATCGAGCAGCCCACCACCATCGGCCAAGCGCCGCCGACGACGGCACTGTCCGGCGTCGGCTCGGGCGGCGGCGTGTGCATCGACCCGGTCGACGGCTCGCTGTACGTCGCCGACCGCACCCCGACCGCGGACCGGTTGCAGCGCGTCACCAAGACCTCCGACGTCTCCACGGTGTGGACCTGGCCGGACAAGCCCGGTGTGGCCGGATGCGCGGCCATGGACGGGACGGTGCTGGTCAACCTCATCAACACCAAGTTGACGGTGGCGGTCCGGCTCGCGCCGAACACGGGCGCGGTGACCGGTGAACCCGACGTCGTTCGCAAGGACACTCACGCCCACGCATGGGCATTGCGGATGTCGCCGGATGGAAACGTTTGGGGCGCCACCGTCAACAAGACCGCCGGCGACGCCGAGAAGCTCGACGACGTGGTGTTCCCGTTGTTCCCGCAGGGTGGCGGCTTCCCGCGCAACAACGACGACAAGACCTAACCGGGCAATCAGGCTCTAGACCTGGTCGGCAAGCTCGCGGGGCACCACGAACACGTCGACCAGTGCGCCGTTGCGCCACACCGTCATCTCGATTTGGCGTGCGATCGCATCCTCGACCATCAGCTGCTGAATCGTGGTTGCGGTGACAACGCGATGGCCGTCGACGCTCACCACGATGTCGCCGCGCCGCACGCCCGCCTTGGCGGCGGGGCTGCCCGCGACCACGCTGGCGACTTGCAGGCCGTGAGCGGTGCCGAGCTTGGCGGCGACGGCGGGCGGCACCGAAACATGTGCGCCCGCGATACCCAGCCAGGCGCGTCGCACGCGGCCGGTATGCATCAGCGCCGCGATGATCTTGTGCGTCGAGGCGTTGATCGGCACGGCCAGCCCGAGACCGACGCCGGCGACCGCGGTGCTCACGCCGACCATGCGGCCACGACTGTCGGCCAGCACGCCGCCGCTGTTTCCCGGATTGAGCGCGGCATCGGTCTGAATCACCTCGTCGACGACGCGGCCGTTGCGCGTGGGCAGCGACCGGCCGAGACCGGAGACGATGCCCGCGGTGACGCTGCCGGCCAGCCCCAGCGGGTTGCCGACCGCTACCACCAGTTGCCCGACCCGCAGCTCCTCGGCGCGCCCCATGGTGACGGGCAGGGGAACGTGGCCGCGCGCCTTCAGCACCGCCAGGTCGGACAACTCGTCACGTCCGGCGACATCCGCGGCGACGGTGGTGCCGTCGGTGAACGTCGCCTCGGCGGAGCCGGCCCCGGCGACGACGTGCGCACTGGTCAGCAGGTAACCGTCGGGCGTGATGACGCTGGCGCTGCCCGCGCCGTCGCCGCGACGGGTGTGCACCGCCAGGCTGGCCACGCTGGGCAACACCGCGTTCGCCACCGCGGTGACCACGGCGGAGTACGCGTCCAAAGCTTGCGCATCAAAGGCGTCATCACGGTCGTCGGGCATAACCGCCTCAGCGTCGTAGCCGCTTTCGATATGCCGAAGTTCGCCATCGGCATAACGAAGGCTAGGCCCCTAGCCCTGCCCGCAGGCCGCCAGGACCAGCTCACGCACCCGCGCAGCGTCGGCCTGCCCGCGGGTGGCCTTCATCACCGCCCCAACGATCGCCCCCGCCGCGGCTATCTTGCCGCCGCGAATCTTCCCGGCAACATCGGGATTGGCGGCAAGGGCTTCGTCGACAGCGGCCTGTGTCACCGAGTCGTCGCGCACCAGCGTCAGGCCACGGGCGGTCATGACCTGCTCGGGTTCGCCCTCCCCGGCCAGCACACCCTCGACGACTTGGCGGGCCAGCTTGGTGGACAGCTTGCCCTCGTCGACCAACGCCACCACCGCGGCGACCTGGACTGGGGTGATAGCCAGCTCGTCCAGGGTGACGTTCGTCTCGTTGGCCTTCTGCATCAAGAAGTTTCCCCACCAGGCGCGAGCCTGTTCGGCCGACGCGCCGTGTTCGATGGTCGCAGTGACCAATTCGATCGCGCCCGCGTTGACGAGGTCGCGCATCACCTCGTCGGAAATGCCCCACTCCTGCTGAATCCGCTTGCGGCTCAGCCACGGTAGCTCGGGAATGGTCCGCCGCAACTGCTCGACCAGCTCGCGGCTGGGCGCGACGGGTTCCAGATCAGGCTCGGGGAAATACCGGTAGTCCTGGGCAGTCTCCTTGGCCCGGCCCGGGCTGGTGTACCCGGCCTCGTGAAAGTGTCTGGTCTCCTGAGTGATTCGACCGCCAGATGTCAAGACGGCGCCTTGGCGCTGCATTTCGTAGCGCACGGCGACCTCGACGCTTTTCAGCGAGTTGACGTTCTTCGTCTCTGTCCGGGTGCCGAACTCGGCCGTCCCGACCGGCTTCAGCGACACGTTGGCGTCACAACGCATCGAGCCCTGATCCATTCGGACATCGGAAACGTCCAACGCGCGCAACAGATCTCGCAATGCCGTCACATAGGACCGAGCGATCTGCGGCGCCCTTGCTGCAGCCCCGACGATCGGCTTGGTGACGATTTCGATCAATGGCACGCCGGCTCGGTTGTAGTCGATCAGCGATGTCGTCGCGCCGTGGATGCGGCCTGTCTCACTGCCGATGTGGGTGAGCTTGCCGGTGTCTTCCTCCATGTGCGCGCGCTCGATGTCCACCCGCCAGGTGGTGCCGTCTTCCAGTGGCGCGTCCAGATAGCCGTTGATGGCGATCGGCTCGTCGTACTGTGAAATCTGGTAGTTCTTAGGCATGTCCGGATAGAAGTAGTTCTTGCGTGCGAAGCGGCACCAAGGCACGATCTCGCAGTTGAGCGCGAGTCCGATACGGATCGCCGACTCGACTGCCGACCGGTTGAGCACCGGTAGCGAACCGGGCAGTCCCAGACACACCGGGCATACCTGAGTGTTGGGCTCAGCGCCGAATGTGGTGGCGCAGCCGCAGAACATTTTGGTCGTGGTGGACAACTCGACATGCACTTCAAGGCCGAGCACCGGGTCGAAGCGCGCCACGACGTCGTGGTAATCCAGCAGGTCAGCGCCCGAAGCCTGGGGCGCCCCAGCGGCAACAGTCATGCGGTCGATCCTAGTGGTGACCGCGAAGGCGGCAGGGCCGGGCGCTGCTGGTCGCCGATCAGGAGTGTTGTGGCGAGCGCGGGGCGCCCAGGCGGACGTCCTGCTCGACGCGCCCGCCAGGCACCATGTCGGCCAGCGCGGCCGCCATCTCCAGGTACCTGCGCCGGCTTTCCTTGCTCAGCCGATCCAGCCCGATCTCTTTGCCTTCATGCACGTGCCGATCGAACGGCAACTCCACGGTGGTGGCGACGCGAGCGGACAACTCCTCGAGTTCCTTGGCCGCCACGGCGCCCGGCTTGGCCTGCTCGATGTGGTTTATCGCAAGCACCGTCGACTTCATCAATCGCTGATATCCGTTGTTGCACAACCACTCCAGTGTTGTCCTGGTCTTCCGTATCGCATCTATGGAGGCACTGGTGACTACCACCAGAGCCCGTGACTCCGGCAGGACAGCGTCCATCACGGCCGAATTGACCGCCTTGACGCAGTCGACCAACACCACCGAATAGTGGTTCCGCAGAATCGAGAACGCCTTGACGACGTGGTGACGCTCCAGTCGCCAGTCGGTGCGCGCATAGTCCGGCAGCCCGAGCACTTCCAGCCCGAAGCTGTTCATGTGCGTATGCGCCCGGATGCCTTGGTATTGCGTCACCGAGTCGCCAAGCAGCAGGTCGGCCATGCTCAGCGGATTCCGGCGCCCATGCCGCTCCGCCAGGTCCCCGGCGTCGATGTCGACGGCGACCACCCGGTCGTCGCGCATCTGGGCAAAGGTCGAGCCGAGCGCCTCGACCACCGCGGTCTTGCCGACACCACCTTTGAAGTTGAAGACCGCAATGGGAAATGCGCCGCCCAAAACGGTGCGGACGCGGTCCTGCAGCTCGTGTTCATATGTCGTGTCTTTACCCGGACCCAGGTCAATTCCGGTAATGCGACGGATCAGATCTCGCCAGCTGAATCCAGCCGGATCCGCGGGATCCTGCTGGTCGAGGCCGTCGAGCGCGGTGCCGCCTCGCAGCAGCTCAGGACGGAACGCCGGTGGGACCCGACGTGCCGGGGCCGCCAGAGTTTGTGACGGAGGCTCG
>DASXMA010000144.1:0-18370 GCA_036495965.1 Mycobacterium sp. | reverse complement strand
ACGCGTGAGCTTGTGATCGCTTCACTGCCGATGAACACCACCTGCATGCCGGCATAGTGGCATCAGCGACCGACACTTCGCCGAGCCGGTAAATCTGCAGACAAAGTGCGAGTGAGGGCGTGCAGAATTACAGGCTCGACGCAAAAGCAAGTCAGCGGGGCAGGCCCAGGAGGCGCTCAGCAGCCACCGTGAGCAGGATCTGCTCAGTACCGCCGGCAATGGTGAGGCAGCGGGTGTTGAGGAAGTCGTGCACCGCGCGATTCTCGACCAGGCCGCCGCCGTCGGAGACGTCCATCATGAATTCGGCCAGCGCCTGCCGGTAGCGGACGCCGATGAGCTTGCGCACGCTCGACTCTGCCACGGGGTCCTGGACACCCACGGCGAGCTGCGCGATGCGCTGATCCAGCAGCGCGCCGGTCTGGGCAATGACGATCAACCGGCCCAGCCTGTCTTGCTGGGACACATCGAGATCGATTTCCGCCAGCACCTTCAGCAGCTCTTCCATCGGGTTGCCCAACGCGGTGCCGGTGGCCATCGCGATCCGCTCGTTGGCCAACGTGGTGCGGGCCAGCCGCCAGCCGTCGTTCACCGTGCCGACCACCATCTCGTCGGGCACGAACACGTTGTCCAGGAACACCTCATTGAACAGCGAGTCGCCGGTGATCTCCCGCAACGGCCGGATTTCGATGCCCGGTGATTTCATGTCCACCAGGAAGTACGTGATGCCTTTGTGTTTCGGGGCATCGGGATCGGTACGCGCCAGGCACACGCCCCACCGCGCCTTGTGCGCCGCGGATGTCCAGACCTTCTGTCCCGTCAACAGCCAACCGCTGTCACCCCGCACCGCCTTGGTCCGCAGGGACGCCAGGTCAGAGCCGGCTCCGGGCTCCGAAAACAGCTGGCACCAAAGGAATTCGCCCCGCATGGTGGCTGGCACGAAGCGCTCGATCTGCTCCGGCGTGCCGTGCTCCAGGATGGTCGGCGCAGCCCACCAACCGATCACCAGGTCCGGCCGCACCAGACCGGCCGCCACCATCTCCTGATCGATCAGCAGCTGCTCGGCGGGTGACGCGCCGCGCCCATACGGCGCAGGCCAATGCGGCGCCTGCAGCCCCGCCTCGGCCAGGGCCACCTGCCGTTTCTCCTCCGGCAGCGCCGCGACCCCGGCGACGGCCGCGGCGATCTCCGGTCGCAGTCCCTCAACCTCGGTGAGGTCGATACCCAGGCGACGCCGCACACCGGACTGCGTCAGTGCGGTGATGCGGCGCAACCAGTGCTCGGCACCGCCGAGGAACCGGCCGATGCCGTGGGCCCGGCGCAGGTACAGGTGCGCGTCGTGCTCCCAGGTGCATCCGATACCGCCGAGCACCTGAATGCAGTCTTTGACGTTTGCCTTCGCGGCGGCGATACCGATGCTCGCGGCCAGCGCCGCGGCAATGGCAAACTGCGCGTGATCGGAATCCGCTGCGGCCCGGGCGGCGTCGGCGGCGGCCACCTCGGCCTCTTCGGCCCGGCACAGCATCTCGGCGCACAGATGCTTGACGGCCTGGAAGCTGCCGATCGGCTTGCCGAATTGCTCCCGCACTTTGGCATAAGCAACGGCGGTGTCCAGGGACCACCGGGTCACACCGGCCGCCTCAGCCGCCAGCACTGTCGCGGCGAGTTCCTCGACCCGCTCCCGCGACGCTTCGATCGCGGTGACCGGCGCCGACGTCAGCACCACCCGCGCCACCGGCCGGGAAAAGTCGGTGGCCCGCAACGGCTCCACCTGCACTCCGTCGCTGTTGGTGTCGACCAGCACCCACGTCCCGTCGGCGGGGAGCAGCAGTAGACCGCCGTCGGCAGCGCCCAGCACCAAATCGACGGACCCCGATGCCCGCGACGTCTCGCCGTCGAACCGCACGTCGCCCTCTGGGCCCTCGAGCGCCAACCCGGCGAAGCGTTCACCGGAGGCCAGTGCGGCCAGCAATGCGGGATCGTGGCCGGCCTCGGAGAGGACCACAGTGGCCAGTGCGGTCGTTGCGACCGGCCCGGGTACCAGCGCCTTCGCCGCTTCCTCGACCATCGCGCACAGATCCTCGATACCGCCGCCCGCCCCGCCGGAGTCCTCTGCAACTGCCACGCCGAACAGCCCCAGTTCGGCCAGGCCCGCGAATACCGGCCGCCAAGCATCGGCGTTGCCCTGCTCGACTTCGCGGATCGCCTTGGTCCCGTTCGGCCCCGAGGACGAATCGCGTGCCCAATCGCGCACCAACTCACGCGCCGCGAACTGTTCGTCGGTGACGGTCGCTACCACGTGTGCGTCCTCCGCGTCCTTTATTCGAGTTGATAAATGAGGGCCGGTGCCCACTAGAACGTGTTCTAATAGTGCCAGCGATCGAGCGTCAAGTCGAACGCCATTACAGCAGGACAGCTCGTTGTCCCGGCGGGACGGAGGTGGGAAATTCACAATCGGCTTGCGTATCGTTTGCGAACGAACCGCCCGGAAGAGGGGGAATCCGCCAGATGTCGCCAGCGAACACGAACCTGGGCCGCGTTTCTGACTCGCAGCCGCGCGAGGTCATAAACGTGGCGGTATTGGCTGAGTCCGAGCTTGGCTCAGAGGCACAGCGGGAGCGCCGCAAGCGCATCCTGGATGCAACCATGGCCATCGCGTCGAAGGGCGGCTACGAGGCAGTTCAAATGCGTGCCGTGGCGGACCGGGCCGATGTGGCGGTTGGAACGCTGTACCGCTATTTCCCGTCGAAGGTACATCTGCTGGTGTCGGCCCTGGGCCGCGAGTTCAGCCGCATCGACGCAAAAACCGATCGCTCCGCGGTTGCCGGCGGCACACCGTTTCAGCGGCTGAACTTCATGGTGGGCAAGCTCAACCGGGCAATGCAGCGCAATCCGCTACTCACCGAGGCGATGACACGCGCCTACGTTTTCGCCGACGCCTCCGCGGCCAGCGAAGTCGACCACGTCGAGAAGCTGATCGACAGCATGTTCGCGCGCGCGATGGCCGACGGTGAACCGACCGAGGACCAGTACCACATCGCGCGGGTGATCTCTGACGTGTGGTTGTCGAACCTGCTCGCGTGGCTCACCCGGCGAGCCTCGGCAACCGACGTCAGCAAGCGGCTGGACCTGGCTATGCGGCTGTTGATTGGCGATCAGGACTCCACGTAATTGGGAGTCAGGCCGGCGGCCCGGCGGTGCGCCCGCGAATCAGCTCGGTTTCCAGGAGTTCGACGACCGGCAGGCCGGACCGCGGCGGCTTCAGCAGCAATTCGCCCGCCCGGTAGCCCTTCCGCAGGCTCGGCTGCGCCACCGTGGTCAGCCCGCGGCTGATCGCCTCGGGCACACCGTCGAACCCGGTGACCGTCATCTGACCGGGTACGTAAATGCCATGCGCCCGAAGGTAATCCATGGCTGACAGGGCCAATATGTCCGCGGTGCACATCAGCGCGCTGATCCGCGGATTGGCCCCCAGCGCCACCTTGGCTGCATCGCCACCCGACGTCGGCAGGTGCTCGTAGCTTTCCACCACCGTCAGCGAATCCGGGTCGACACCGGCGGCCCTCATTGCATCCCAGACGCCGCGGATGCGTTCGCGCTGCACGTCGAAGGTCGGCGTCTGCAGCCGCTCGGCGTTCACCAGGTCTTGCCGGCGGTCTCGGCCCAGCCGCATCGTCAGCAGCCCGATCTCGCGATGCCCCAGCCCGAGCACGTAGTCGGAAAGCTCGCGCATCGCCGCGCGGTCGTCAATGCCCACCCGCGACACTCCGGAGAGGTTTTTGGGCTGATCGACGACCACAACGGGCAGCCGTCGCTGCAGAACCACCTGAAGGTAGGGATCGTCGTCGCCTACCGAATACACCACGAAGCCGTCCACCCCGGCACCAAGCACAGCGGACGTTCCGTCCTCGAGGCTGCGGCTGGGTCCGACAGCTACCAGCAAAAGTCCCTGCCCCAGCTCTTCGCACGATTGCGCCACTCCCGCAACGAAATCCCGCGCCGCCGGGTCGCTGAAGGAATAGGTCAGCGCTTCGGTCATGACCAAACCGACCGCGCCGGCTTTGCGGGTCCGCAGCGATCGGGCCACCGGGTCAGGTCCGGCGTAACCGAGCCGCTTGGCCGTCGCGAGCACCCGTTCACGCAGGTCGGCCGAGAGCTGATCCGGTCGGTTGAAGGCATTCGAGATGGTGGTGCGCGAGACCTTCAGCTCGGCCGCCAACGACGCCAGAGTCGCACGTCGGCGTGGTGTGGGACTCACGTTCGGTGAGGCTACAGCGCATCCTTGGCTGCGCCTACGCGGCTTCGACTCCCCATTTCCTAATGGAAACGATTGTCATTAGTATTAGGTTTGCCGACGGGTTCGGCGAGATGAACTCACGACTTGCGCGGCGGTGGCTCCCGCATCGAATTGTCAATGCGTCAGGAAGAAGATGCCAGGTGGGGATGCTCGCACGCGATGCCGGTCGGCAACAATGTCGTCGCCGAAGCGCGGGTCTGCTTGCTCGGCAAGGACACCACCCCGGTGGTCAACAACCTCCTCGACCAGATCGTGGCCAAGGTCCCGCAATAAGCTAGGCAGGTGGTTGGTATCGACCTCAACGCCGACTTCGGCGAGGGCTTTGGCGTCTGGCACCTCGGTGATGACGGCGCCATGCTCGGGATTGTCACTAGCGCCAATGTGGCGTGCGGATTCCATGCGGGAGATCCCGCCGGCCTGCTGCGGGTATGCCGCTTGGCCGCCGAGCGCGGCGTGCGTATCGGAGCGCAGGTGAGCTACCGGGACCTGGCCGGGTTCGGCAGGCGTTTCATCGACATTGCCGGCGAAGATCTCCTCGCCGACGTCGTGTATCAGATCGGGGCGTTGCAGGCGATCGCGCATGCGTCCGGCTCGACGGTGTCCTACGTCAAACCCCATGGCGCGCTGTACAACACGATCGTGACCAACCGTGAACAGGCCGCCGCCGTCGTCGAGGCGGTACGCCTGGTGGACTCGACGCTACCGGTCTTGGGGATGGCGGGCTCGGCGTTTTTCGACGAAGCCGCCCGTCATGGGTTGTGCACGGTGGCCGAGGCGTTCGCCGATCGCGCCTACCGGCCGGACGGCCGGCTGGTGTCCCGTCGCGAACCGGGCGCGGTGCTGCACGACCCGGCGGCGATCGCCGAGCGCGTCGCGGCCATGGTGACCTCGGGACGGGTCACCGCGATCGACGGCACCCAGATTGCTGTCAGCGTGGAATCGGTTTGCGTGCATGGCGATTCGCCGAGTGCGGTGCAGATCGCAACCGCGGTGCGCGACCAGCTCAAGGCCGCAGGCACCGATATCAGGTCGTTCTGCTGATGCGACTAAAGCTCGGTCGCCCCGATATCGCGCGGTATTCGAATCGATTCGACGTGCCCGCCGCCGAACCCGACGCGCCGCTTTCGGTGACGTGGATGGGCGTGGCGACGCTGCTGCTCGACGACGGGACATCCGCGCTGATGACCGACGGCTTCTTCTCGCGGCCCAGCCTGGCGCAGGCGGCGGGCGGCAAGCTGTCGCCGTCACCGGCGCGCGTGGACGGCTGCCTGGCCCGGGCCCAGGTGTCCCGGCTTGCGGCCGTCATCCCGGTGCACACCCACTACGACCATGTGATGGACTCCGCACTGGTCGCCGACCGCACCAGCGCGCGACTGGTCGGGGGCGAGTCGGCGGCCAATGTCGGGCGCGGGTACGGGCTGCCCGAAGACCGCCTCGTCGTCGTGGTCAGTGGCGAGCCAATTCGATTGGGCGCCTACGAAATCACGCTGATCGAGTCGAACCACAGCCCACCCGACCGGTTTCCCGGTGAGATCAGCGCACCGGTCACACCGCCGGTGAAGGTGTCGGCCTACCGCTGCGGCGAGGCATGGTCGACGCTGGTGCACCACCTGCCCTCGGGGCAGCGGCTGCTGATCCAGGGCAGCGCCGGTTTCGTCAAGGACGTGCTGGCCGATCACCACGCCGACGTCGTCTACCTCGGCGTCGGGCAGCTGGGCCTGCAGCCGCGTTCCTACCTCGTTGACTACTGGACAGAGACCGTGCGCGCGGTCGGCGCGCGCCGAGTCATTCTCATCCACTGGGACGATTTCTTCCGCCCATTGTCAAAGCCGTTGCGGGCCTTGCCCTATGCCGGCGACGACTTAGACGTGTCCATCCGCATCCTCGACGAGCTGGCCGCACAGGACGGTGTCGCGCTGCACATGCCGAGGGTGTGGCAGCGCGAGAACCCCTGGAGTGAAGCGGTCTAGACGTTGGCACTGACCGTTGCACTGTTACTGCTTGCTGTTGTTCTCGGGTTCGCTGTTGCCCGCCCACGGGGTTGGCCGGAGGCGGTGGCAGCGGTTCCGGCAGCCCTCATCCTGACAGCGATCGGCGCGATCTCGGTCCACCACGCGGCAAAACAGGTCGCCGATCTGTCGGGAGTGGTCGCATTTCTGGGCGCGGTGCTGGTGCTGGCCAAACTGTGCGACGACGAAGGCCTCTTTGAAGCCGCGGGGGCGGCGATCGCTCGGGTACCCGTCGGATCACATGGCCTGCTGCGGCAGGTGTTCGTCATTGCCGCCACCATCACCGCAGTGCTCAGCCTGGACGCGACCGTGGTGTTGCTGACCCCGGTGGTGCTGGCCGCGGTCCGGCGGCTGCGGACGCCGGTTCGTCCCTACGCGTACGCCACGGCGCATCTGGCAAACGGCGCCTCGCTGCTGTTTCCGGTGTCGAACCTGACCAACCTGCTGGCGTTTCACCAAGCGAACGTCTCTTTCACCAAGTTCACCCTGGTGATGGCGTTGCCGTGGCTGGCCACGGTGATCGCGCTGTACGTGGTCTTTCGCTGGTTTTTCGCCGGGGAGCTGCGCGTTGCGCCGAATCCCGAACAACTCGGTCCGGCGCCGCGGCCACCGGTGTTCGTTTTGGTGGTCGTGGGGTTGACGCTGGCCGGGTTCGCGCTCTCCGCATCGATTGGAGTGGCCCCGGCCTGGGTGGCGCTGGCCGGCGCGGCGGTTCTGGCGGTGCGCAGCCTGAGCCGTCACCACACCTCGGTGGTGGAGATCGTCCGCTCGGCACAAGTGTCGTTCCTGGTCTTCGTGCTGGCGCTGGGCGTCGTGGTGCGAGCGGTCACGCTGAACGGGATGGGCACCGCGATGTCCGCGGTGCTGCCGTCCGGTTCGGGGCTGCCCGCGCTGCTCGCTATTGCCGCGGTGGCCGCAGCGCTGGCCAACGTCGTCAACAATCTGCCCGCGACGCTGGTGTTGCTGCCGCTGGCCGCGCCCGGCGGGCCGGTGGCCATCCTGGCGGTGCTGATCGGAGTCAACATCGGGCCCAACCTGACCTACGTCGGCTCGCTGTCGAACCTGCTGTGGCGGCGCGTGTTACGACAGCACGACGTCGACGCCGGTGTCGGCGAATACACCCGCCTTGGACTGTGCACCGTGCCTACGGCCCTTGTGGTGGCGGTGCTCGCGCTGTGGGCGTCTACGCGGCTGTTGGGGCTGTAGGCGCCGAGGCTAGGCCCTGGCCAGGAGGGCCAAACGCCAATCTTGCCTGCAAGCGCCCCGCAGCGCCGCCTCTGATTCCCCGACGCCCAGCACACGCGCCCGGACAGGTGCCGCGGCGACCACCGTGAACGGCGTTTCCAGCGGGAAGTCCAAGCCGAGCGATTCGATCTCAGCCGTGCGAATGATCGTGGCCAGCGCGAGCGTGGCCTCCAGCATCGCGAAGTGATCGCCGATGCACGAGCGTGGTCCGCCGCCGAACGGCAGGTACTGCCAACGGCTGCGACCCTTCGACCGTTCCGGCAGAAACCGGTCCGGGTCGAAACGCAGCGGGTCCTCCCACAGCGCGGGGTCGCGGTGCATCGCATAGAAGCTCACCAGGGCAATGGATTCGGCCTCGACCCGGTAGCCGTCCACCACGATGTCGCGGGTGGGCGTACGCAGCGTCCCGGCGGCGGGGGGACACAGCCGCAACGCCTCGTGCAAAACCCGCACGGTGAGGCCGAGTTCGGCCACGTCGTCCGGGGTCAGCGCCCGCTCGCCCAGCGCGGCGACCTCCGCGCGCACCCGCTCCTGGAGGTGGCGGTCGTGCCCCAACGACCACAACGCGTAGGTCAGCGTGGTCGAAGTGGTGTCGTGGCCCGCGAGCATGAACAGCACCAACTCGTGGCCGATCTCGTCGTCGGTCAAAGGCCGCCCGGTCTCCTCATCGATCGCCTGGATCAGGGCGCGCACCAGCGGGGCTTCCCGGTCGGGGTCGGTGCGGACCGCGAGCAGGATTTCGGCGGCCAGCCGGTGCAGCGTGTCGTTGGCGCGGCGGGCGGCGCGCTGCCCTCTGGTGGGCAGCCACCGCGGCAGGTTAACCGGTCGCGCCGCCCGGTCGGCAACCCATGCCAATGAAGTACGTAGGGCCCAGCCAATCTCGTCAGCGCGCTCGTCGAGGTCCAGCCCCAGCACCGAGCGCCCAAGCGCCCGGAGTGTCAGCTTGCGGCACTCAGTGTCCAAGTCCACGAAGGCGCCGTCACGCCAACCGTCGACGACCCCTTGCGCGGCCGCGGCAATGTGCCCCGCATAGCGGGACACATTGCGCTTGGTGAACATCGGCTGCAGCGTGCGCCGCCGCGGCAACCACCGCTCGTGCGGAAGATTGAGCAGGCTGCCGCCCATCAGCGCGCGCATCTCGACCATCGACCGGGTCCGACCGCGGTCGGCGACCTCATCGCTGCGGCCCAACAGGTCATGGGCGCCCTGCGGGGTGGCAATCAGCACCACGTTCGGTAACAGCCACTTGGGTGCGAGCACCAGCCGGGTGATCGGGCCCCCGGCGTCCAAGAGTGCTTGGATACCATCGATGTACGACCGCACCGCCTTGAGTTTCTGCCGATACGGCAGCGGATTCTTTGGCGCCAGCCTGAGCGCCCGGACTTCGGTGTTCTCCAGCATCTCGACCATGCCAACTCCTTCGTCGCATGGACGATATGGCCGACTTTTGCAGGTGCGCACGCGTAGTCGGCTACTCGAATCACCCCGAGCGAATTACGCGGGCCCGGATCGGATGATCGATGCCAGTTCCTCGCGTGACTGGGCTCCCACCCGCTGGCAGGCCCGGTAAACGTGGCCCTCCACGGTGCGCACCGACATCACCAGCTTCTCGGCGATCTCGCGGTTGGACAGACCGGCCACGACGAGTTCGACGACATCACGCTGGCGACCGGACAACTTGATTCCTGTCGGAGTCCGCAGCGCAGGCGTACTCAAACCACCACATTCGTCGGCCAATTCCCTAGCCAACGCAGCGGCATACAGCCCGCGCCTATGCTGCTGGCTCTCGTCGAACGCTACAGACGCCTGTGCAGCCGCGTCGGCGGCGGCGGCTCGATCGCCGATGGTCCGGTACGCCGCCGCGGCCGCCAGCAGCCCCTCGCCGTCCCCGGCTAACAGAGCCTCCGCATGCAAAGCGATGGCATCGGCCAAGGGCAGCGACAACGCCTCGGCCAGCTCCCGTGCCCGCGCCGCTTGCGAGGCGTCGCCCCACTGAGCCGCGGCCTGTAAGCAGGCCAGCTCGTGGGTGGGCTGGCCACGGTCGCGGGCAACTCGCGCCGCCTGCTGAACGCTCGCCACAGCCTCGCCCAAGCGGCCGCTTGCGGCCATCGCCCACCCGGTGGCCAGCGACAACCCGGTATGCATGAACAGAAAGTCGGGCGGCACACACGACCGCGCCGCGGCAACGGCCTCATTCGCCTCGGCGGGCTGTCCGAGCTTGGCGTGTGCCTCGGCCAACGCGAAGTAACTCGCCGGCCGCAAACCCGTTCTGATGGCGTGTATTTCCGCCCCGGCAACCGCTTCGTGCACCAGCCGGGCCGCCTCGGCGACGGCGCCGCGAACCAGCTCGGCGTTGCCCAACAGTAAGGCCAGGTTCGCGTAAGCCAGACCCGGAATGTCGCGCGCCGAGTCCGCCAGTTGCTTAGCCGTGTTGACGAATTCGTCGATACGCCCGGTCAGCCGACAGGCGCGACCGTACACCGCACCGAACCAAAACCGCATGTGGGACGCCTGAAACGACGTCGTCGCGCGCCGCAGCGCCTGCTCGGCCGCGCCGGCGAGCTCATCGACCTGACCCAGCGCCCCCATGGCCATGATCAACGCATGCGAGGCCGTCATCGCGTGAAAGCCCGGCAGAGCAGGGAAATCCAGCGCAGCCCGGGCCTCTTCGGCCGCTAGTTCGCAGCGCGCCGACACCGCGTCCAGGCCTGCCTGCACCGCCAAGCGCTCCGCAACCTGCGCCGGGGTCTCTGGACCGGCGGCAAGGGCTTCGAGGATCATCGTCGCGTCTTGGGGCTTGCTGAGATTCCAAATCAGGTTGTGCGCCCGCACGGTCGCCCAGTGATGACCGTCTGGCAGGTCGCCGTCGGCCATGTCGCGCAGCGCCGCCTCGGCCGGCTCGCCCCGTCCAAGCAACACCAGGTTCATCGCCCGCACTCCGGCCGCTCCGGGTGCCCCGGCTTGCGTGGCGGCGGTGGCCAACCGGTCGGCCAGATCCAGATCCAGCAGCGTCATGGCATGCCGCGCGGATTCCAGATACAGCGGGGGGTCGGGATCAAGATCCGACTCGAGGTTCAGCAGCGCCCGGCGCACGGTCGCCTGCATGTCGGCGTCCGCGTCTTTGGCCAGCCGCGTGGCCAGCCTGCCCCGAATCGCCGACAAGTACATCTCGCCGGCGCTCGCGCGGCGGAGCTCACCGAACAGCGGGTGCGCCAGCCTGGCAATCAGCCCGGCGCCGGTGCGTTCTACGCTCACCAGGCCCAATCTCTCGGCGGCTGCCAGGTCGCTGCGGCGGACCAAATCGCACAGCACGTCGACGGCCAGCGGCTCACACTGCGACAACGTGTCCACCACCATCGCCATCCGCGGGTTCAGCTGGCCCATCTGGCGCCCCAGCGTGTCAGACAGGCTCGCCGAGACGGCGACGTCGCCGTCCCACATCCACACTCCGGCCAATTTGCGCATCCGCTCGGCCGCTATCTGATCGGCCAGCAGCTGCCGCAGGAACAGGGCGTTCCCGCCGGTCAGCTTCCGGAACCGGGCCGCGCTGCGCGCATCGACCGGGCCGCCCAGCGTGCTCTCGATCACCTCGCGTGTTGCTGCGGCGGAAAACGGTTCGAGATCAAGGCGGGCCAGCAGCCCATCCTTCCACAACGCCGTCACGGCGTCGGGTTCCTCGCTGCCGGTACGCATCGTGACCACCAGCCGTACGCCACCCGACTGAGCCAGCTCATGAACGACAAGGGCTGACAATCCGTCCAGCAGGTGCGCGTCGTCGACCCCGACCACCACGCGACCCCGACGCTGTTGCGCGACAAACGAATTGATCACGCGCCGCACGTTTGTCAGCGGATCCGACATCGCCTCGCCCAGCGAACCGATGAACGCACCCAGGGGCAGCGCATGTGCCGATTCGGTGCCGACGATCCACGTGGTGCGCTCGCCCGACGCCTCGGCGCGCCGCAGCACTTCGCGGGCCAGCCACGTCTTGCCCACACCGGCCGCTCCGGCGAGCACTACGCCGGAGTGGTTGCCAGCCCCGCTCAGTGCTCGGCGGACGATCCCTAATTCGCTATCACGCCCGGTCAGCGGCGTGGTGCCGATCACTCGGCGAGCATAACGTTGCGCAAGCGTCGCGCGCGCCGATTTACCGGCGTTTCACTGAGCTCATATCGAACCCATGTGGGGTCCACACCTGCCAGTGACGTAGTCGACTACGCTATCGCCGCCCGCGGCGAGCCGTCAGCCTGGCTTTCGTCAGCTAAGCGCTCGGCAAAGGCGGTGGGCCATGGCAAAGATCGGCAATCACGCGGTGGTATTGGGAGCGAGCATGGCCGGTCTGTTGGCCGCGCGGTCGCTGAGCGAGTTCTTCGACGCGGTTACGGTGGTCGAGCGCGACCCGCTGCCCGACGCCCTTCCTCACAGTGGCGCCGCTCGCCGAGGTGTGCCGCAGGGCCGGCACCTCCATGGCCTGCTGGCCCGCGGCGCCCAGGTGCTGGAGGAACTGTTCCCCGGCATCCTCGATGAGCTGGTCCTCGACGGTGCCCAATACATGGACGGCCGGGATCTGTCCCGGCTGCACTACGACATGGGCGGGCACCTGATGGTGCGCACCGGCAGCGCCACCTCGGTCAACGCTTATCTCGCGACGCGGCCCTTCCTCGAGGAACACGTCCGCGCACGTCTACGTACCATCCCCAACGTCACGCTGCTCGGCGAGCACGACATCGTGGAGTTGACCGCGGCGCCCGACCACCACCGCGTCACCGGCGCACGGGTAGTCAACCGCCGCACCAGCGAAGACGCCACGCTGAGCGCCGACTTGGTGGTCGATGCCACCGGGCGCGCCGCTCGCACCCCGACGTGGCTGAGCCGCCTGGGCTACGACCGCCCGCGCGAGGACCACGTCGTGGTGCACCTGACCTACGTGAGCCAGTTGCTGCGCATGGCACCGGATGCGCTGCACGAACTCGGTTTCCTCGTCGGAGTCGTGCCGGGCAGGCCGCACGGGTTGGGCATTCTCCACTGTGAGAACGACACCTGGATGTTCACCGTTTTTGGTATGGCGGGTCACGAGCCACCACTCGACCTTTCGGCAATGTGCGAGTTCGTCGAGGACTACGCACCGGCTCGGATGCTGGCTGCGGTGCGAGCCGCCGAACCCATCGGAGAGCCCACGCGACACCGCCAGCCGTCCAGCCAGTGGCGCCGCTACGACAAGATGCGACGGTTTCCGGAGGGCCTGCTGGTCATCGGCGACGCGATCTGCAGCTTCAACCCGATCTACGGCCAGGGCATGACCGTGGCCTCACTGGAGTCGTTGGCGCTGCGTGACTGCTTATCCGGCGGCACACGGGATTTGGCGCAGCGATTTTTCCGCGCCGCGTCGGTGCCGGTCCGCCAGGCATGGGAGCTGTCGGCCAATCCCGACCTCTCGCTGCCCGAAATCGACGGCGCACCACCGCTGCTCACCCGGCTGCTCAACGCATACGTCGATCGCGTGCTCACCGCGGCCGAATACGACACCGCAGCAGCCGAGCAATTCTTCAGAGTGACCTCACTCCTCGACCCCGCTACCCGGCTGCTGCGACCGTCCATCGCATGGCGCGCGGCCCGCGCAAACTACCGCAGACGCCTGCACGGTATCGATCAGCTCGACAGTGCGGCCGACATCTTTACCGACAGCGTGGCTGGCTGACCGGCATATCGACGTTGCCGACGCGATGCCGTGACACTAGCCACGACTGTATGGCGGCGGCAGCGGCATGCCGAGCTCGGCCAGCACACCACGCAGCAGCGTTGGATAGTCGGTGATGATCCCGTCGACGCCGTCGGTGATCTGCTCACGCATGGCGCTGCTGTCGTTGACGGTCCACGGAATGACCTTGAGTCCGAACGAATGCGCATGATCGACATACGGTTTTCCGGTGACCAGCTGGTACCTCGGCGAGACCATGTTCGCGCCTACCATCAGCGCCCCGATCATCGGGTCGCCGATGGCGGCGGCGTTTTCGCCGGCCAGCCACGGAGAGTCGGGCACCCAAGTCTCCTCGTTGTACAAGGCCACTAACGGAATCGACGGCTCGGCCTGGTGCACCATGGGCAGCGTGCGCCAGTCGAAGCTTTGAATCTCCACGCGATCGACCTTGCCCGCCAACCTGACCGCAGCCAATATCACATCGACGAACTCTTGCGGACCGGCCGACCTGCTCGGCGCATCGGCTTCCACC
This sequence comes from Mycobacterium sp., assembly GCA_036495965.1. Lineage (GTDB taxonomy): Bacteria > Actinomycetota > Actinomycetes > Mycobacteriales > Mycobacteriaceae > Mycobacterium. The sequence goes on along the minus strand of DASXMA010000144.1, from coordinate 4,592 downwards.
TTGGTTTCAATGTTGTAGCGCACCGGATACGAAGCCCGATATGAGTCGGCGAGCGCAAAGACTTCCGGCAACGTCGCTATCTTGTTGCCCCGCACCACCTCTGCGCGCGGAAACTCGTCGAGCCGGCGGCCGCAGTCCAGCGTGCGGATCTGCACCAGGGTGAGCTCGCGCACGAGTTTGCCGACGTAGGGGTACTCTGGGTCGCCGGCGAAGGCCGGCGCGGTGTCGGAGCACTTCTCGGGCTGAATCGTCGGGTCGTGCCACACCAGAGGTTGCCCGTCCTTAGTGATGACTATGTCGAGTTCGAGTGTGCTGACCCCTAGTTCGAGCGATTTGGCAAAGGCGCGCAGTGATTCCTCGGTCGTCTCGCCGCGTCCGCCGCGATGGGCCTGCAAGTCGAAGCCGGAGGGTTGCGCGGAGGCGGTCGGCAACGGGGCGAGAACCGCGACGGCCAGCGTCAGAAAGACAGCGGCAACTCGGGCTGTCAATTGCGTTAAACCCTTCGTTGACGGGCGATTTCGGCGAGCACCACCCCGGCGGCAACTGAGGCATTCAGCGATTCGGCATTACCGGCCATCGGGATGGACACCACCTCGTCGCAGTTCTGCCGCACCAACCGCGACAGACCCTTGCCCTCGGAGCCAACGACCACCACGATCGGGTCGCTGCCGTCCAGGTCGTCGAGTACGGTGTCACCACCGGCGTCCAATCCGACTACCCGCACCCCAGCGTCGGCCCAATTTTTCAGTGCCCTAGTGAGATTGGTGGCCCGCGCCACCGGAATGCGGGCAGCCGCACCTGCGCTGGTGCGCCAGGCAACCGCGGTCACCGAGGCTGAACGTCGCTGCGGAATCAGCACGCCGTGGCCACCGAATGCGGCGACCGAACGAACGATGGCACCGAGATTGCGGGGGTCGGAGATGTTATCCAATGCGACCAACAACGCCGGCGGCGAGTTGGTAGCGACCGCGAGCAGGTCGTCGGGGTGGGCGTAGTTGTACGCCGGCACCTGCAACGCGATGCCCTGGTGCATGTGGTTGCTGGTCAACCGGTCCATGTCTGAGCGCGGTACCTCAAGGATCGCGATGCCCAAATCGGCTGCTCGCGAAACTGATTCGGTGAGACGCTCGTCGGCTTCGGTACCGAGCGCGACGTAGAGCGCAGTCGCCGGTACACCGGCGCGCAGGCATTCCAGCACCGGGTTACGCCCGAGCACCGTTTCGGTTTCGTCGGTGCGCCTGCCCGGCCGCCGCGGCTGCGATTGGCCGCGCTTGGAAGCGGGATGGTTGGGACGCATATGCGCGGGCGGGGTCGGACCGCGACCCTCCAGCGCGCGGCGACGCTGGCCGCCCGAGCCTACGCTGGGGCTCTTCTTGGTGCCGGGTTTACGTACCGCTCCCCGGCGCCGCGAGTTACCCGGCATCTACTTGTCCTACTTGTCTTGACCGGCCAGCAGCTCCCACTGCGGCCCGTCGGCGGTATCGGTTACCTCGATCCCGGCGTTCTTGAGTCGATCCCGGATCTGGTCGGCGAGCGCCCAGTTGCGCTGCTCGCGTGCCTTCTGCCGGCTTTCCAGCTCGGCCTCCACCAGCACACCGACAGCCGCGAGCGCAGCCGACGTTTCGTCGCGAGATTCCCAGCGTTCGTCGAGCGGGTCGCAGCCCAGGATGCCCATCATCGCGCGGATCGAGCCGGCGTACGCACGCGCACCTTCGTGGTCGCCCGCGTCGAGTGCCCGATTTCCCTCAGCGCGGGCGTGATGCACCTCGGCCAGCGCGATCGGGACCGCAAGATCGTCGTCGAGTGCCTCGGCGAACCGCGGAGTCCATTCGCCGGGCACCACCGCACCGGCGCGACTGCGGACGCGGTGCAGGAAATCCTCAACGCCGACATAGGCTTTCACCGCGTCCTGCAAGGCGGTCTCGGAGAACTCCAGCATCGACCGGTAATGAGCGCTGCCCAGGTAGTAGCGCAGTTCGGCGGGTCGCACACGCTGCAACATCGCCGGGATGGACAACACATTGCCCAGCGACTTGCTCATCTTCTCCCCACCCATCGTCACCCAGCCGTTGTGCAGCCAGTAGCGGGCGAACCCATCCCCGGCGGCGCGGCTCTGCGCGATTTCGTTTTCGTGGTGCGGGAAGACTAAATCCATTCCACCGCAATGGATATCAAATTCCGGTCCGAGATAAGTACGGGCCATCGCCGAGCATTCCAGATGCCAGCCCGGGCGTCCGCGGCCCCAGGGCGTCGGCCACGACGGCTCACCGGGCTTGGCGCCCTTCCACATGGTGAAGTCGCGCTGGTCCCGCTTGCCGCTGGCCACGCCCTCGCCCTGGTGGACGTCGTCGATCTTGTGCCCGGACAGCTGGCCGTACTCCGGGTAGCTGAGCACGTCGAAGTAGACGTCGCCGTCGCCGGTATACGCGTGGCCGCTTTCGATCAGACGCTCCATTAGCTCGACCATCTGGGTGATGTGTCCGGTCGCTCGTGGCTCTGCTGATGGCGGCAAAACGTCCAGGGCGTCGTAGGCCGCGCTGAAAGCCCTCTCGTAGGTGGCCGCCCACTCCCACCACGGCCGGCATGCCGCGGCGGCCTTGTTGAGAATCTTGTCGTCGATATCGGTCACGTTGCGAATGAACGCGACGTCGTAGCCGCGCGCGATCAGCCAGCGGCGCAAGATGTCGAAGGCTACCCCGCTGCGGACATGACCGATATGCGGCAGACCTTGCACAGTGGCGCCACACAGGTAGATGGAGACGTGCCCCTCTCGCAGTGGAATGAAATCACGCACGGCACCGGCTGCCGTGTCGTGTAGCCGCATGCGGGCGCGATCGGTCACGACGTGCCAGCTTACCTGCTAGTTCCGATTTTCCCGGCTCTCAGGGCGCTTCCCCGACGGGGACCAACAGCGCCGTAGCGATGGCAGCCAGACCTTCGCCCCGCCCGGTCAGGCCCAGCCCATCGGTCGTCGTCGCCGACACCGACACCGGGGCCTGCAGCAGACCCGACAGCACCTCCTGCGCCTCGGCTCGGCGCGGGCCGATTTTTGGCCGGTTGCCGATCACCTGCACCGCAGCGTTTCCGACCCGGTAGCCATGCCGCACGATCAGCTCGACGACATGGCGCAACATGTCGGCGCCGCTGACGCCGTTCCAGCGCGGATCGTTGACCCCGAAGATCGCGCCGATATCGCCCAGCCCTGCGGCCGACAACACGGCGTCGCACAGCGCATGGACCCCGACGTCGCCGTCGGAATGTCCGGCGCAGCCGTCGGCTCCGGGGAACAGCAGTCCCACCAGCCAACAGGGTCGACCGGATTCAATCGGATGCACATCGGTGCCCAGACCGACCCTCGGCAGATCGCTCATCGGCGCACAATCGATTGAGCCAGCAACAGATCCAGCTGGGTGGTGATCTTGAACGCCAGCGGGTCGCCGTCGACCACCTGAACCTGTGCGCCGAGATGCTCGACGAGGGACGCGTCGTCGGTGAAATCGGCCGTGCCGGCGTCCTGACACGCGCGGTAGGCCCGCATCAGCAGATCGGTAGCGAACCCTTGCGGAGTCTGCACGGCCCGCAGGCCAACCCGCTCCGGAGTGCCCAGCACCACCCCGTTGGCATCCACGGCCTTGATGGTGTCATGCAGCGGCAACGCGGGCACAACCGCGCCATGACCGGCCCGCAACGCGTCGACCACCCGCACGATCAGCTCCGGCGGCGTCAGTGCCCGGGCGGCGTCGTGCACCAGGACGAACTCCGGCACTGTGGCCGCAGAGAGGGCGGACAGGGCCAGGCTGACGGATTCGGTACGGTCGGCTCCGCCGGCCACGACAGTGGCTTTGTCACCGAGAATGAGCTTTGCCTCATCGGTGAGGTCTGGGGGCACCGCTACTACGACAGTGTCGACGGCCCCCGAATCCAGCAGGCCCTGCACAGCCCGTTCGACCAGGGTGCGCCCGTTGAGTTGATAGAACGCCTTGGGTATACCGGCGGCTAGCCGCTCCCCCGACCCAGCGGCCGGGACCACGGCGACAACGCCGCCCGTTGCCCCGGCCACCAGAGCTCAGGGCCTTCAGGAAGCGGCGGCCAGAACCTCGTCGAGGATGGTCTCCGCTTTGGCGTCGTCGGTGCTCTCGGCCAGCGCCAGCTCACCAACCAAAATCTGCCGGGCCTTGGCCAGCATGCGCTTCTCGCCGGCGGACAAGCCGCGCTCCTGGTCGCGGCGCCATAGATCGCGCACTACCTCGGCCACCTTGTTGACATCACCAGAGGCGAGTTTTTCGAGGTTGGCCTTGTAGCGGCGGGACCAGTTGGTCGGCTCTTCGGTGTGCGGAGCGCGCAGCACCTGGAAAACCTTGTCGAGGCCTTCTTGGCCGACGACGTCGCGGACACCGACGTACTCAGCGTTATCGGCGGGCACTCGAACTGTCAGGTCTCCCTGCGCCACTTTCAAGACGAGATACTCTTTTTGTTCCCCTTTGATGGTCCGGGTTTCGATCGCCTCGACTAACGCAGCACCGTGGTGTGGATAGACAACGGTGTCGCCGACCTTGAAGATCATCTGATTCGAGCCCCTTTCGTTACTTCAT
>DASXMA010000143.1:0-8142 GCA_036495965.1 Mycobacterium sp. | reverse complement strand
GGGGAATGGACGTCGCTGATCCGGTTTCGCACCGAACCTCAGTTGTCGGCATGGCTAGGGTCGCCACAGCGCAAGCAAGTCTTGCCGCCGGTGCGGTCGAGTCTGGTGCAGGATTTCTCGGTGTTCGCCCAGACCACGCCGCTGGGCACCACCGTGCGCAGAGTGGCAAGACCGCGATGACGCCAAGCTGGAAGACGGCGATGCTGTTGCTGATGGTGCTCTACCCGATGGGGATGCTGCAGTCGCGATTTGTGGCACCGGTGATCGGCAAATTGGGTGCGGAGGCGTGGCTGTCGGTTTGGCTCGGCCAGATGGTCAGCGTGGCATTGATGCAATGGTGGTTGATGCCCACGGTGTCGTCATGGTGCCGCCGCTGGCTCGACCCCGTCGACGGCGCCGGTCTGCGAATCAGCCTGCGGGGCGCCACAGTAGCCGTGGTCGTCTACGCCGCGTCGTTGACGGTCTTCGCGACGGTCGAATGGGTGCAGTACTGCCACTAATGTGCGGAATGAATTTGCGCCCCGCCCCACCGTCGGCGCGCACGATCTCCGATGCTCAGGTGCATGGGCCAACTGCTCCCGGTGGTGTATTCGCCGAAGAATCCGGCCAACTGGAAGTTCGCACCGGACGAACCGCCTAGCGCCCCGGACAGGGTCCGATCACCCCGCCGCCGGCGGGCGTGGCATGACGGTGAGCCGGACCCCGTATCGAGGCACGAGGCCCGAGGCTCGGTGCAGGGTCCCCGCTGGCATCCCGGGTACGCCTGGCATACCGGACCCGGGCTCGGGTACGTCGGTCCCCGGGAGCGTGGTCAAGCCGGCGCCCGACAACGGCGCGACTCGGCCGGTCGACGGAGCCGCCCAGTCCGCTGGCACCGACAACGGCCCGATCGAATTCGCCCGGCCCATACTTACGGTTATCGCGTTGGGCAGGCCGCCACCCACCGCCTAGGCCCGACGCCGCACCGGCTGACTGTTGCAGCGCGGGGACCGCCGGGGCGACCTCGGCCGGCACATTCGACAAGTCGGGGAGAAGGCCCAAATTTTTCTCGCCTCCAATGATCCCGTCGGCAGTCCCCTCCATATCCCGGACGGCGCTGAGCGTTGAGTACGAACCGGCGATGATATCCAAGAAGCCTAATTCGGGATTGAATGTGGGAAGCAGCGGCTGCAGCGCCTGGGCCGCTGAAGAAATCACCTGTGAAACAGGGTCTGAGGCGGCGGCGCTGGCGTCGGCCTGGGCGACTGCGGCGCTCTGAGCGGCTAACCCGTCCGGATTGGTGGTCTGCTTTGGGGACGAGAACGGCGTCAACTGCGCCGCCGTCGCCGAGCTGGTGGCGTAGTCGAACATCGCGGCGGCGTCCTGGGCCCACATCTCGGCGTACTGCGCCTCGGTAGCCGCGATCGCCGCGGTGTTCTGGCCGAAGAAGTTCGTCGCTATGAGCACCATCAACTGCATACGCTTAGCAGTGACCACCGCCGGGGGCGGCGAACGCCGGCGGACGGCGCCAAAATCATGGACGCCGAGCAGGTCGACAGTCGATGATGTCGAAATGGTGCTGCACGCTCAACCCGCCGATCAACCGGCCGACGGTGCCCCCGAGGAAGCCTTTGAAACGGCGCCGGAAAAGAGCCGCGAATCGGCTGTGTCGTCGCCCCTCGATTTCAGCGCCCCCGCACCCTTTGCGTCCAGTGGAGCGCTGCGCAACCCGTTTCCGCCGATCGCCGATTACGCATTTCTGTCCGATTGGGAGACGACATGCCTGATCTCCCCGGCCGGTTCGGTGGAGTGGCTCTGTGTGCCACGGCCGGACTCCCCAAGCGTGTTCGGCGCGATCCTGGACCGTAGCGCCGGCCATTTCCGGCTGGGCCCCTACGGCGTCTCGGTGCCCTCGGCCCGCCGCTACCTGCCTGGCAGCCTGATCATGGAGACCACCTGGCAGACCCACACGGGCTGGCTGATCGTGCGTGACGCACTGGTGATGGGAAAGTGGCACGACATCGAACGCCGGTCCAGAACGCACCGTCGCACTCCGATGGACTGGGATGCCGAACACATCCTGCTGCGCACGGTGCGCTGCGTCAGCGGCACCGTTGAACTGATGATGAGCTGCGAGCCGGCGTTCGACTACCACCGTGACAGCGCGTGCTGGGAATACTCGGCCAACGCGTACAGCGAGGCCATCGCACGAGCCGGCAGACAACCCGACGCCCACCCGATGCTACGGCTGACCACCAACCTGCGCATCGGTGTTGAGGGCCGGGAAGCGCGGGCACGCACCCGGATGACGGAGGGCGACGATGTCTTCGTCGCGCTGAGTTGGACCAAGCACCCTGCGCCGCAGACCTACGTAGAGGCCGCGGACAAGATGTGGCAAACCACCGAGTGCTGGCGCCAATGGATCAACATCGGCAACTTCCCCGATCACCCGTGGCGGGCGTACCTGCAGCGCAGCGCGCTGACGCTGAAGGGATTGACCTATTCCCCCACCGGCGCGTTGCTGGCCGCCAGCACCACGTCGCTGCCGGAAACTCCGCATGGGGAACGCAACTGGGACTACCGCTACGCCTGGGTTCGCGACTCGACATTCGCGTTGTGGGGGCTCTATACCCTCGGGTTGGACCGCGAGGCCGACGATTTCTTTGCCTTCATCGCCGACGTGTCCGGCGCCAACAGCAACGAGCGCCATCCGCTGCAGGTGATGTATGGGGTTGGTGGTGAGCGCAGCCTGGTCGAAGACGAGCTGCACCATCTGACCGGATATGACCACGCCCGCCCGGTACGGATCGGCAACGGCGCCTACGACCAGGTCCAACACGACATTTGGGGCTCGATCCTGGACTCGTTCTACCTGCACGCCAAGTCACGCGAGCAAATTCCGGAGACCTTGTGGCCGGTGCTGAAGAGGCAAGTCGAGGAGGCGATCGCGCATTGGCGCGAGCCCGACCGCGGAATCTGGGAGGTGCGCGGGGAGCCGCAGCACTTCACCGCGTCGAAGGTGGCGTGCTGGGTGGCACTTGACCGCGGGGCCAAGCTGGCCGAGCGGCAGGGCGAGAAGGGCTATGCCCAGCAGTGGCGGGTCATCGCCGAGGAGATCAAGGCCGACGTGCTCGCCAACGGCGTGGACTCCCGGGGCGTGTTGACGCAGCGGTACGGCTCGGAAGCATTGGACGCGTCGGTGCTGTTGGCGGTGCTGAACCGGTTCCTGCCGCCGGACGATCCGCGAGTGCGCAACACTGTGCTGGCTATCGCCAACGAGCTCACCGAGGAAGGCCTGGTGCTGCGGTACCGGGTCGAGCAGACCGACGACGGGCTGTCCGGCGAGGAGGGCACGTTCACGATTTGCTCGTTCTGGCTGGTGTCAGCGCTGGTCGAGATTGGTGAGGTGGCCCGTGCCAAACGGCTCTGCGAGCGGCTGCTATCCTACGCCAGCCCACTGCACCTCTACGCCGAGGAGATCGAGCCACGCACCGGCCGGCACCTGGGCAACTTCCCGCAGGCGTTCACCCACCTGGCGTTGATCAATGCGGTGGTGCACGTGATCCGCGCCGAGGAAGAGTCCGACGGCTCCGGGATGTTCCAACCCGCCAACGCGCCCATGTAAAGCGGGCGTCAGCTCAGGTCGCTGACTTTGTCCATCATGATCTGCGCGATGCGGACCGAAATGGCGTTGATAGCGCCTGATTCTTGGAGCGACGGCGTCGATGCGTTGAAGTGGTCGACCTCGACCTCGACAAGGCAGTTGTCCCGCACCCCGATGGCACGCCCTGCTGGAATCGATTCCGCGTCCGAGCCGGGCGAAGCGAACGCGATCGAGACGGTTCCCGCGAGAACAGATGGGGCAACTTGTACGTTCGAGATCGTGGCCTTGAGTCTCAGGATGGGGTCCGGTAAAAGCAGCTCCTGACCGTCACACCTTTGCCACTGCTGCGAGAATCTCGAAAAAAGCGCGGTGGCGTCGGCCGATGTGGGCAAGCTAACCACGCCCTCCTTGACACTGGTCACCTCGGCGGCCCTGGCAGCGTGCCGCCAAGCCTCAACCGCGACGTCGTTGACTTTGCTGGATTGGTAGACGCTTTGGTGCAACATCTCTGCGACGCCAAGGCATCCGGTGGGCGAGTCCGATCCAAAGTCCTGCAGTGTCTCGGGGCCCCCGAACCGCGGCGGAAGGCGAGGATCAATTGCGAAGGGCTGGTTGAGAATTCGTGACAGTGTGCTGTCACCGAGCAGCACCTGCCTAATCGTTGGCCCGGTAACTGATCGGGACATAAACCTTGGTGGTATTTGCGCTTTGCCGCCGGTGAGCACGGTGCAGCCGGCGGCCACCAGTCCGAAGGTCAGCAAAACAACCGCCCGCGCCAGGCCGGCTCGCACCACAGTCATGGTCGGCGCTTAGCTCCCGACCACTTCGACAAAGGAGACAGATACTCCATGCCGCTCAACTATCCACGAGGTGATTGGCGAAATTCCGTAACGACACCTATGAATTCGCTGGGAGCGATGTGATCGTCTTCACCACGGGCTGGTAAGCCGGCGCCAAAGTTATTGCTATTTCTTTGTTTTATCCCCCGCGGCATCAGTGGACATGGCAGCCACAAACGCTTCTTGTGGCACCTCGACCCGTCCGATGGTTTTCATCCGCTTCTTGCCTTCCTTCTGTTTTTCCAGAAGTTTGCGTTTGCGGGTGATGTCACCGCCGTAGCACTTCGACAGCACGTCCTTACGGATCGCTCGAATATTTTCGCGCGCAATAATTTTCGATCCGATTGCCGCTTGCACGGGCACCTCGAATTGCTGGCGCGGGATTAATTCCTTGAGCTTGGTGGTCATCTTGTTGGCATAGGCGAACGCCGAATCCTTGTGCACGATCGCACTGAACGCGTCGACGGCCTCGCCCTGCAACAGGATGTCGACCTTGACCAGCTGGGCCTCCTGCTCACCGGCCTTTTCGTAGTCGAGACTGGCATAGCCGCGGGTGCGCGACTTCAGTGAGTCGAAGAAGTCGAAAATGATCTCCCCGAGCGGCATGGTGTAGCGCAGTTCCACCCGCTCGGGTGACAGGTAGTCCATGCCGCCCATCTCGCCACGGCGCGACTGGCACAGCTCCATGATGGTGCCGATGAACTCGCTGGGCGCGATGATGGTGGTCTTGACCACCGGCTCGTAAACCATGCGGATTTTGCCCTCCGGCCAATCCGACGGGTTGGTCACCGTGATTTCGGAATCGTCTTCTTTGACTACCCGGTACACGACGTTGGGCGACGTCGAGATGAGGTCCAAGTCGAACTCGCGTTCCAGGCGCTCGCGGCTGATCTCCATGTGCAGCAGACCGAGGAAGCCGCACCGGAACCCGAAACCCAGCGCCACGGATGTTTCCGGCTCGTAGGTCAGCGCCGCGTCGTTGAGCCGAAGCCTGTCCAGAGCGTCACGTAGGTCCGGGTAGTCCGAGCCGTCGACGGGATACAACCCCGAGTAGACCATCGGCTTGGGCTCGCGGTAGCCCGTCAACGCTTCGGTGGCGCCGTGGCGGGCGGTGGTAACCGTGTCGCCGACCTTGGACTGCCTTACGTCCTTCACCCCAGTGATCAAGTAGCCGACCTCCCCCACACCCAGGCCCTCGCTGGGCTTTGGTTCGGGTGAGACGATGCCGACCTCGAGCAGCTCGTGGGTGGCGCCGGTGGACATCATCAAGATGCGCTCACGTGGAGTGATCTTGCCGTCCACCACGCGGACATATGTCACCACACCGCGGTAGATGTCGTAGACGGAGTCGAAGATCATCGCGCGGGTCGGGGCGTCGGCATCACCTTGCGGCGCCGGCACCTCACGCACCACGTGGTCGAGCAGGTCGGCGACGCCCTCGCCGGTTTTGCCGGATACCCGCAGCACGTCGCTCGGTTCGCAGCCGATGATGTGGGCGATTTCGGCGGCGTAGCGGTCCGGGTCAGCGGCGGGCAGGTCGATTTTGTTGAGCACTGGGACGATGTGCAGGTCGCGGTCCAGCGCCAGATAGAGATTCGCCAGTGTCTGCGCCTCGATGCCCTGGGCGGCGTCGACCAGCAGCACCGCGCCCTCGCAGGCCTCCAGCGCGCGCGACACTTCGTAGGTGAAGTCGACGTGGCCGGGGGTGTCGATCAGGTGCAGCACGAAATCGTGGTCACCCACCCGCCACGGCAGCCGCACATTCTGCGCCTTGATGGTGATGCCGCGCTCGCGCTCGATATCCATCCGGTCCAGGTACTGGGCACGCATCGACCGCTCATCGACGACGCCGGTGAGCTGAAGCATCCGGTCGGCCAGCGTGGACTTGCCGTGGTCGATGTGGGCGATGATGCAGAAATTCCGAATCTGCGCCGGCGCGGTGAAGGTCTTGTCGGCGAAACTGCTGATGGGAATCTCCTGGTCGACTGGGGTCTGACGGTGCTTCGCGTGGCGGTTCGCGGGCATGTCCAGGGTATCCATGCAGGGTGGCCGGGACATACTCGGACACGGTCCCACCCGGCCGCTCGCGTCTATGCTGCGAATATGACGTCTGCCCGGAAATCCCAGTGGAAGACGTTTCAGCGTTTCGCGGAGAACCTGGTTTTCGATCGGGCCCCGCGGCTGGTCCGGCACGCACAGAACTCGCAGACCGTCCTGCGGGAACTGCAGCAAGCGGTGAAGATCACCGCGAACGTTATCGCCGCGGTCGCTCCGCAGCAGCCTGCCGCGGTCACCGCGGGCCGGCCGGTGACCAGCGCCAGCTTTCCCACCGCGCAGCGAGCCCGCAAGCTCGTCTACTCCCCGGACCTGGATGGCCGGGCCGATCCTGGAGAGATCGTTTGGACGTGGGTGGTCTACGAGGACGATCCCACTCGCGGCAAGGATCGGCCGGTCCTGGTCGTTGGTCGTGACCGGAGCGTGCTGCTCGGGCTAATGGTGTCCAGCCAGGAACGCCATGCCGCCGACCCCGACTGGATCGGGATCGGTTCTAGTGATTGGGATTACGAGGGCAGACAGAGCTGGGTGCGGCTGGACCGGGTGCTCGACGTGCCCGAGGAGGGCATCCGGCGCGAGGGCGCGATTCTACGACGCGAGACCTTCGATGTGGTGGCCGCCCGGCTGCGGGCCGAGTACGCCTGGCGCTAAGTATCAGCCCTGCGTGATGTAGTCCTGCAGCTGCTGCTGCCCGGCCTCGAGCTCTTCCATTCGGGTCTTCACCACGTCACCGATGCTGACGATGCCGATCAGCTTTTTCCCGTCCAGCACCGGCACATGGCGCACCCGGTTTTTGGTCATCAGCACGTTCAGAGAGTCAACCGAGTCTGACTTCGTGCAGGTGGCGACCGTGGCGGTCATGATTTTGGACACCGGGCGGGACAGCACACTGGCGCCATGCTTGTGCAGCTGACGCACGACGTCGCGCTCCGACACGATCCCGACGACACCCTCGGCACCGACCACGACCATGGCGCCGATGTTTTGGTCGGCGAGGCCGGCGAGCAGCTCCTTGACCGTTGCCTCGGGGTTGATCGTCACCACCGCCGCACCCTTGTTCCGCAAGACGTCCGCGATCCGCATCGAGCCTCCAGCCGTTGTGATCTGCTTCACACCAGGCTACGGCTAACTCGCGCGGCGGGAAAGCCAACGCGAGGACCGACAACCAATACTGTCCAATACCCTCAGGCCCACCGACGAAACCCTCCAAGCGGTGGCACCCGGTGCGCGATTTAACAGTCGAATTCAACTACGCGCCGGTGCGGCTTGCTTGGATAGGGCCATGATCGAGGTCACCTTGCTCGGAACCGGAAGCCCCATCCCAGACCCGAACCGCGCTGGGCCGTCGACTCTGGTACGGGCCGGCGGGCAGGTCTTCCTGGTGGATTGCGGCCGTGGAGTGCTGCAACGTGCGGCGGCGGTCGGCGTGGGCGCCGGCGGGTTGTCAGCGCTGCTGCTCACCCACCTGCACAGCGATCACATCGGCGACCTCGGCGACGTCCTCATCACGCGTTGGGTCAGCACGTTCGCCCCCGATCCCGCCCCGCTGCCGATCATCGGACCGCCGGGCACCGCGGACACGGTTGAGGCGACCCTGAACGCGTTCCGCCACGACATCAGTTACCGGATCGCTCACCACGCCGATCTGAATGCCCCGCCAGCCGT
>DASXMA010000142.1:0-16990 GCA_036495965.1 Mycobacterium sp. | reverse complement strand
GTTCGGCTACGACCGGCCGGTCTACACGCTCAGCCACGACATCCTGTTCATGGGCCCGACCGCGCCGCTGTTCCGGCGCGCCGGCTACATCCGGGCCAACCGCGAGAACGCGGCCCAGGCGCTGCGGTCCGGTGGCGTCGTCGTCGTCTTTCCCGGCGGCGACTATGACGCGTACCGGCCCACGCTGTCGGAGAACGTCATCGATTTCAACGGCCGCAAGGGATATGTCCGCACGGCGATCGAAGCCGGCGTGCCCATCGTGCCGGCGGTGTCCATCGGCGGGCAGGAGACCCAGCTTTACCTGACCCGCGGCACCTGGCTGGCCGAGCGCCTGGGCATAAAGCGCTTGCTGCGTAGCGCGATCATGCCGGTCTCGTACGGCTTTCCGTTCGGGTTCAGCGCCGTGATCCCGCCCAACCTGCCGCTGCCCAGCAAGCTTGTGACGCACGTGCTGGAACCCATCGACATCGCCAAGCAATTCGGCGAGGACCCCGACGTCGACGAGGTCGACGAGCAGGTCCGGTCGGTGATGCAGGAGGGCCTCACCAAGCTCGCCGCCGACCGCCGTTTCCCGATTCTGGGCTGAGCCATGGCTTCTCGTATCAACCGAGCCTTTGGCGTCTTGGATGTCTTAGCCACCCTGAGGCGCGCCGGAATGATCGCGCCGATGCGGCCCGACCGCTACCTGAAGATGGCTGCCGCCATGCGTCGCGAAGGCATGGGCATCACCGTGGGTTTCGCCAGTGCCGCTCAGCGCTGCCCGAACCGTCCTGGGCTGGTCGACGAACTGGGCACCCTGACCTGGCGGCAGCTCGACGAGCGGATCAACGCATTGGCCGCGGCGCTGCAGGAGTTGCGCCAGGGCCAGTGCGTCGGGATCCTGTGCCGCAATCACCGGGGTTTCGTGGAAGCTCTGGTGGCCGGCAATCGGATCGGCTCCGACATTCTGCTACTCAACACCTCATTCGCCGGGCCGGCGCTGGCCGACGTGGTCAACCGCGAAGGCGTCGACACCGTCATATACGACGAGGAGTTCACCGCAACGGTGGACCGCGCGCTGGCGGACAAACCGGACGCCACCCGCATCCTGGCCTGGACCGACGATCAGCACCGGCTGACTGTTGAGAAACTCATCGCCGACCACGCCGCGCGGCAGCCCGAGCGCACCGGCCGCAAAAGCAGGATGATCCTGCTCACCTCCGGTACCACCGGAACACCCAAGGGCGCCAACCAGTCTGGCGGCAACGCCGGAATAGGCACGCTCAAGGCGATCCTGGACCGCACGCCGTGGCGGGCGGAGGAACCCATAGTGATCGTGGCGCCGATGTTCCATGCGTGGGGCTTTTCGCAGCTGGTGTTCGCCGCATCGATGGCCTGCACGGTGGTCACCCGGCGCAAATTCGACCCGGAGGCCACGCTGGACCTCATCGACCGGCACAAGGCGACCGGCCTCGCGGTGGTCCCGGTGATGTTCGACCGCATCATGGATCTCCCCGATGAGGTACGAAACCGGTACAGCTGCAAGTCATTGCGGTTTGCAGCGGCTTCCGGTTCGCGGATGCGCCCGGATGTGGTCACCGCGTTCATGGACCAGTTCGGTGACGTGATTTACAACAACTACAACGCCACCGAGGCCGGCATGATCGCCACCGCCACGCCGGAAGACTTGCGCGCTGCACCAGACACCGCGGGCCGGCCCGCCGGCGGAACCCAAATCCACATCCTGGACCCGGAATTCACCGAGCTGCCCACCGGCGAGGTGGGCAGCATCTACGTCCGCAACGATACGCAGTTCGACGGCTACACCTCGGGCACCACCAAGGATTTCCACGCGGGGTTCATGTCCTCCGGAGACGTCGGATACCTCGATGAGGCCGGGCGGCTGTTCGTCGTCGGCCGCGACGACGAGATGATCGTGTCCGGCGGTGAAAATATCTATCCGATCGAGGTGGAGAAGATACTGGCAGCACACTCCGACGTGGCCGAGGCCGCGGTGATAGGCGTCGACGACGAGCAGTACGGCCAGCGGCTGGCGGCATTCGTGGTGCTGGAGCCCGGCGCCCAGCTCGATAAGGTGGCTGCCCCGGAGACCCTCAAGCAACACGTCCGCGAGAACCTGGCCAACTACAAGGTGCCCCGCGAAATATCGGTTCTCGACGAGCTTCCGCGCGGCAGCACCGGCAAGATACTGCGGGCCGAACTGCAATCGCGGGTCAGCGGCTGATGCGGCTTGGACGGATAGTCAGGAAGCCCAGGCCGCTGGCACGGGCCGCAGTGGAATTCATCAACGCCGCCAACGGATTACGCCCGCTTGCCCGCAAGGGCTACAGCACCGTCCTGGTGTTCTGGTTCGGCTGGCCTACATCGGAGGTGCCGGGCCTGTACTTCTCCGCGTCGCTGCTCGACGCGCTGCGCCGCGGCCGTCGCGGCGACTTCGCCGGGCCGCGGGGGAAGGCGGCGCTGGCCCTGACGGCCGCGTCCTGGGCGATCCTGGGGGTGATCCGGTGGCGCGGGGTCACCACCCCTGGCCCGGTCCTGGAAGCCGGGCTGCGCGAACAGCTGGGTCCTGACTACACCGACGAGCTCGCAGACCTGCCGACGCAGCCCACCCGCCGCGGGCGCCGCAATCTGCCGCTGCGCAACACGGTGGCGCGCCGACGCTATGTCGAGAAGAAGAACGTCGTATCCTACGGCCCCCACGGCCGCGCAAATTTGGCCGACATCTGGCGCCGCCGCGACCTGCCGCGCGACGGCAAGGCACCGGTGCTGCTGCAGATCCCCGGCGGCGCGTGGGTGATCGGGATGCGCCGCCCGCAAGCCTATCCCCTGATGAGCCACCTGGCCTCCCGCGGCTGGGTGTGCGTGTCGATCGGCTATCGGGTTTCCCCGCGCCACACCTGGCCCGACCACATCGTTGACGTCAAGCGGGCGCTGGCCTGGGTGAAGGAGAACATCGCCGACTACGGCGGGGACCCGAACTTCGTCGCGATGAGCGGCGAGTCGGCCGGCGGCCATCTCTGTGCACTGGCGGCGCTGACCCCCAACGACCCCAAGTTTCAGCCGGGTTTCGAAGACGCGGACACGTCCGTGGTGGCCGCCGTGCCGATCTACGGGCGCTACGACTGGTTCACGACCGAGGGCGAAGGACGCCGCGAATTCGTCGAGCTGCTCGAAAAGTTCGTGGTGAAGCGGACTTTGGCCACGCACCACGACGTCTTCATCGACGCGTCGCCGATCCGGGAGGTACGGGCCGACGCTCCGCCGTTCTTCGTTCTGCACGGCACCGACGACTCGCTGATTCCGGTCGTCGAGGCGCGGGAGTTCGTCGAACAGTTGCGGTCGGTGTCCAAGGCGCCCGTCCCTTACGCCGAACTACCGCACGCCCAACACGCTTTCGACATCTTCAGCTCCCCGCGTGCGCATCAATCCGCCGAAGCCGTGGCCCGGTTCCTGTCCTGGGTGTACGTGACCAGCTATTTGAGTCGCGACTAACCACCAACGGCTTTCTCGAGTTCGGTCAGCGCGGGTTCGATGGCATCGGCCATGTCGTCGATGTCGTTGGCCACTTCGGGTGTCGTCACGAAGCCGAAGTCCAGGTAGTCCTGGTAGGAGAAGCAGGTGATGTTCAGCGCGATGTCCATCACCGGTGGCCCCAGCGGCACCAGCGAGTCGAGTTTGGCTCCGGCCATGTACAGCGGGCACGGCGGACCGGGGACGTTGGAGACAACCAGGTTGATGGGAGCCAGGTTTCGCGACAGCCCGGTGGCCGTGTAGGCGCGCGCGGCCAGCTGCAGCAACCCTGGCGGAGTGGTCTCGGTAAGTCCCATGATCTGATGCGCCGACAGCGCTTTGGCCATTCCTTTGGCGCTTTGCGTGCTTTCGTGGATGGCCCTCAGCCGCTCGGCGGGGTCTTCGATGTTGGTGGCCAGCGACACCGTCATCGAGCTGATCTTGTTCCCCACATCGCTCTTATCCTGCTCGGTTCGAGTGGAGACCGGGATCTGGGCAATGAGCGGTTTGGTCGGCAGCTCACCACGTTTCTGCAAGTATTCGCGGGCGGCACCGGCCACCATGGCGAGCACCACGTCGTTGAGCTTGACGTCGAACGCGTCCTTGACGGCCTTGGCCCGGGTCAGCTCGACGCGGCAACCGGTAATCCGCCGGTGCGGCGACACCGGTGCGTTGAACCGGGTCTTGGGCGCTTCGAAGTAGCGCGGCGGCCTGCTGCTGACGCCCAACGCGGCGACCTGCTGGCGCACCGTCTGCTCCATCAGTCGGGCAATGCGAAACGGTGTCTTGATTCCCAGGTTGATGAGCGCGCCCAGCGCGCGCCGTTCCAGACCCGGTAGCTGCAATCCCGTCAGCGATCCGACCTTCCCCTCTTGCGGCGGTCGAGGTTCCGGGGTGACGTCGAGCAGGATTTCGCCCAGCCCGGCGCCCGAGACGCCGTCGACGATGGCGTGGTGCATCTTGGTGAGCGTGGCCATCCGCCCGCCCTCGACGCCCTCGATCACCCACATTTCCCACAGCGGCCGGGAGCGGTCCAACTTGTAGGACATGAGCCGGCCAACCAGCTCTTCGAGTTCGCGGCGACCGCCGGGTGCTGGGACACCGATGCGGCGGATGTGGAAGTCGACGTCGAGTTGTTCGTCCTCAACGAACCAGGGCCGATCCAGCCCAAGGGGAGCCCCGGTGACCCGCCACCGCAACTGCGGCACCTCCGCCAGGCGCTCGATGAGCAATTCCCGGAGGCGCTGAAAGCTGTAGTCCGGTGCATCGCCGGGATCGCAGATCGCCAATGCACCCACATGCATATGCCAGCCCGCAGTTTCCGCAGACCAAAACGCCGCATCAACACTCGAAAGCCGCTTCATGCGACGACCGTAGCCCTCGCCAGCAAATCGCGTCGCGCTATCCGCAACAATCCCGCCACGCTTCCCCCTTTACCCCCGCCGCGGCGCGGCTAGTCAGGCATCCTCCAAAAGGTCTGGCGTCACTGCCGACTCTGTGTCGGGGATGCCGTCGACCTTCGCCTTACGGTCGGCCATGGACAGTAATCGCCGAATACGGCCCGCCACAGCATCTTTCGTCATCGGAGGGTCGGCGAGCCGGCCGAGCTCCTCCAGGGAAGCCTGCCGATGCTCGACGCGCAGCTTGCCGGCCGAAGCGAGATGGTCGGGGACACTGTCGCCGAGTATCTCCAGTGCCCGCTCCACCCGGGCCGCCGCCGCGACCGCGGCCCGTGCCGACCGGCGCAGGTTGGCATCGTCGAAATTGGCGAGCCGGTTGGCTGTCGCGCGCACCTCGCGGCGCATCCGGCGCTCCTCCCAGACCAGCCGGGTGTCCTGGGCGCCCATTCGCGTCAGCAGCGCGCCGATCGCCTCGCCGTCGCGGACTACCACCCGATCGGCACCACGCACCTCGCGGGCCTTCGCGCTGACCCCGAGCCGACGGGCTGCACCCACCAAGGCCAGCGCCGCCTCTGGGCCGGGGCAGCTGACCTCCAACGCCGACGAACGTCCCGGCTCGGTCAGTGACCCGTGCGCCAAGAAGGCTCCCCGCCACGCCGCTTCGGCGTCGGTGATACTGCCGCCGACCACCTGGGCCGGTAGACCCCGCACCGGACGCCCCCGCATGTCGAGCAGGCCGGTCTGGCGGGCCAGCGCCTCACCGTCGTTGGCCACCCGCAGCACGTACCGCGTGCTCTTGCGAATTCCGCTGGCCGACAACACATGCACGACAGCGTTGTAGCCGTAGAGATCGAAGATGTCCTTGCGCAGCCGCCGCGCGATGTTGCCCAGGTCAACCTCGGCCTCGACGACCACCCGGCCGCCCACGATGTGCAACCCACCGGCGAACCTGAGCAGGGACGTGACTTCCGCCCGACGGGCGCTGACCGATTTCACCACCAGGCGGCTGAGCTCGTCCTTGACTTCGGTCGTCATCGCCACGCGTCGTCACCCCTCGGTCCCCTGCCAGCCGGTCCATTCACGCCGGTTTGCGGACTTTCGCCGTCGACCCGAATCTCTGCGGTGGCCGTAGACGAAGGCACTCCCGGGGCCTTGGGGCCCGCTCGGACCCCATCCAGGGCCGCCGCGAGCTTGCCCGGGTCATGTAAAGGTGTACCAGGTCTGGCCACATCGGCGAAGTGGACCTCGGCCTGGAGCACTGTTGCGGTGCGGCGCAGTTGCTCGCGTTCCCGCTCACTCGGCACTCGTTCGGCGTCGATGATGATGTCGTGGACGGTGAATCCGGGCGCATGCTGGGCCAGCACGTGCAGATGGCGCTCCACCGAGAATCCGGCCGTCTCGCCCGGCTCGGCGACCAGGTTGAGCACCAGCGCACGGCGGGCGGTGGTCGCTTGGAGCGCCGCGGCCAGTTCTGGCACCAACACGTGTGGGATCACGCTGGTGAACCAGGACCCGGGTCCCAGCACCACCAAGTCGGCGGCCATGATCGCGTCCACTGCCTGCCGGGTCGCCGGCGGGTCGGCGGGAAGCAGCCGCACCCGCCGCACCTTGCCGGGTGTGGTCGCGATCGCCACCTGGCCGCGGATCAGCCGGAACATCCGCGGGTCGGACTCCAGGCCCGAGACGTCGGCCTCGATCTGCAGCGCGATGGGGCACATCGGCAACACCCTGCCCTTGACGCCGAGGATGCGGCCGAGCTCGTCGAGGGCGGCGACCGGATCGGCCAGTACCTCGTTGAGGCCGGCAAGCATCAGGTTGCCGATCGGATGCCCGGCCAGTGCGCCGCTGCCGCCGAACCGGTGCTGCATGATGGTCGCCCACAGTCGTCCATATGGACTATCGGATGCCAACGCCGCCAAAGCCATTCGCAAATCACCCGGCGGGATTACATCTAGTTCGCTGCGCAGCCGGCCGGACGAGCCACCATCGTCGGCGACGGTCACCACGGCGGTGACGTAGGGGGTCAACCGGCGGGCCGCCGACAGCGTTGCGTACAAGCCGTGTCCGCCCCCCAGGGCAACGATGCCCTCGCTATTTGGTGGGCTCATTCGCGACCCAGATCCCGGTGCAGCACCCGCACCGACAGTTGCGCATTGCTCCCCAGCAGCTGCACCAATGCCTCGGCGATCGCGACGCTGCGATGCTTACCGCCGGTGCAGCCAATGGCGACCGTCATGTATCGCTTGCCCTCCCGGCGGTAGCCGTCGACAACCAGAGATAGCAATCGATGGTAGGCGTCGAGAAACTCAGCCGCGCCGGGCTGGCCCAACACATAATCACGCACTGCCGCATGTTGGCCGGTGAGTGGACGTAACTCGTCGACCCAGTGCGGGTTGGGCAGAAATCGCACGTCCATGACCATGTCGGCATCCATCGGCAGCCCGTACTTGAAGCCGAACGACTCGACGGTGACGCTGGTGGTCGCGGCGCCATCGCCGCCGAAGGCACGCTCGATGCTTTCCCTCAGGCCGCGAACCGACAGCTTCGACGTGTCGATGATCAGGTCGGCGGTCGCGCGAACCGGGGCCAGCATCCTGCGCTCTGCCTCAATGCCCTCGGCCAAGGTCTGCTCGCCCTGCAACGGATGGCTGCGGCGGTTCTGTTCGTAGCGGCGGACCAACATGTCGTCGGATGCCTCCATGAACACCACGCGCGGGGTGATGTTGCGGGTGGCCAGTTCGGTGCGCACTGAGTCCAAATCGCCGGTGAATCCCCGTGACCGAACGTCCATCACCACCGCGAGCTGGGTGATCCGAGATCCGGCTGCCAGCCCGAAATCCACCATCCTGGTGATCAACTGTGGCGGCAGGTTGTCGGCAACATACCAGCCGAGGTCCTCGAGCACTTTGGCAGCAGTACCCCGGCCGGCGCCGGACAACCCGGTCACCAGAACGACGTCGATACCGGCTGCGGCATCACCCGGGCGGCCCTCTGCCAAGTCACCGTGATTCGTCATCCTTCAATCTCCGGATTGCTCGGGTCGCAGCGCCTCGAGAACGGCCGTGGCGGTTGCCACGCCGATACCCGGAACGGCGGTGATCTGGTCGACGGTGGCCTCCTTGAGGCGAGCTAACGAGCCGAAATGCGTTACCAGCGCCTTACGGCGATGTTCTCCCAATCCTGGCACCGAATCCAGCGCCGACGAGGTCATTCGCTTGGATCGCTTGCTGCGATGGTAGGCGATGGCGAACCGATGCGCCTCGTCACGCACCCGCTGCAGCAAATAGAGTCCCTCGCTGTTGCGCGGCATGATGATGGGATCTGGCTCAGACGGCACCCACACCTCTTCCAGCCGCTTGGCCAGACCGATCACCGCCACATCGGTGATACCGAGTTCGTCGAGCACGGCACTGGCCGCATTGACTTGCGGTGCGCCGCCGTCGACGACGTAAAGGTTAGGCGGATAGGCGAAACGGCGCGATTTTCCTTCCGGCGAGAGCATATTCGGATCGTTCTGGTCGCTCAGGTGCCGCATGAACCGGCGCCGGGTCACCTCGGCGATGGAGGCGACGTCGTCGGAGCGCCCCCGCCCGGCGGCTTCCCTGATCCCGAAGTGCCGATAGTCCGATTTGCGCGGCAGGCCATCCTCGAACACCACCAACGAACCCACCACATCGGTGCCTTGCACGTGGCTGATGTCGACACATTCGATCCGCAGCGGCGCATCGGCCAAACCCAGAGCGTCCTGAATATTCTGCAGCGCAGCGGATCTGGCGTTGAAGTCACCGGCACGCTTCAGCTTGTGTTGCTGCAGAGCTTCTTTCGCATTGCGCTGTACGGTTTCGGCCAGCGCACGCTTGTCACCCCGGCGCGGCACCCGTAGTGCGACCCGCGATCCGCGCAAACCGGACAGCCAGCTGACCAACTCGTCGGCGTTGGACGGCAGACACGGCACCAGCACCTCGCGGGGCACCGGATTGGTGGATTCGTCGGCGGCGCCGTCCAGCTCAGCCTGTTCGCCGTAGAACTGGGTCAAGAACTGCTCGACCAACTGTTCTTGTCCTGAATCGCTCGGGTCTGCGGACTTTTCGACGATCCAGCCGCGCTGACCACGAACACGGCCGCCGCGGACGTGGAAGACCTGCACCGCGGCTTCGAGTTCATCGTCGGCGAAGGCCACTACGTCGGCGTCGGTACCGTCGCCGAGTACCACTGCCTGCTTCTCCATGGCCCGCTTGAGCGCGCCAAGGTCATCACGGAGGCGTGCGGCCCGTTCGAAATCGAGTTGCTCGGACGCGGCGTTCATCTGCTGTTCCAGCTCGCGGGCAAACCGGTCGGTCTTGCCGGACAGGAAGTCGCAAAAGTCCGTGACGATCTGGCGATGCTGCTCGGCGCTGACCCTGCCGATGCAGGGTGCTGAGCATTTGTCGATGTAGCCGAGCAGGCACGGGCGGTCGATCTGCTTGTGCCGCTTGAACACTCCGGCCGAACAGGTTCGCGCCGGGAACACCCGGGTGAGCAGATCCAGCGTTTCCCGGATTGCCCATGCGTGTGAGTACGGCCCGAAATAGCGCACCCCCTTGCGCCGCGGGCCGCGATAGACCATCAGCCGGGGAAACTCCTCGTTGAGGGTGACGGCCAGGACCGGATAGGACTTGTCGTCACGGTAGCGAACATTGAAGCGCGGGTCGAACTCCTTGATCCAGTTGTATTCCAGCTGCAGCGCCTCAACTTCGGTGTTGACCACCGTCCACTCGACCTTGGCGGCGGTGGTCACCATTTGCCGGGTGCGTGGGTGCAGGCTGGCGACGTCGGCGAAGTATGACGTCAGCCGGCTACGCAGGCTCTTGGCCTTGCCGACGTAGATGACTCGCCCGTGCGGGTCCCGGAATCGGTAGACGCCAGGCTCGACCGGGATGGACCCGGGCGCGGGGCGATACGTCGCGGGATCTGGCACGTATCCAGGCTAGTAGCCGCTAGAAGGGCCCCTGGAAAGGCGGGGCCTCGTCGGGACCGTGTGGCGACCCATTTCAGCGAACCCGCCGCCGGAATCTCCTCTCAGCTGCCAAGGCCAGCGATTATCCTTCCTCAATGGCATCGAGCACGTCGGGGAAGGTTGCGTTCGTTACCGGAGCGGCGTCCGGCATCGGCGCCGCGCTGGCCACCAGGTTGGCCGACGGGGGCGCCGAGGTGTGGATCGCCGATCGCCAACTTGGCCCGGCACAGGAGCTGGCACAACGCCTCAACAGCGGTGGCGCAAAGGCGCACGCGGTCGAGCTCGACGTGCGCTCCTATCCATCGGTCGAGCACGTTGTCGGCGAGGCGGTGCAGCAATCCGGGCGGATCGACTACCTGTTCAACAATGCCGGCATCGGCGTAGGCGGTGAGGTCGACTCGTACACGATTGATGACTGGAACGACGTCTTCGACGTGAACCTGCACGGGGTGGTGCACGGCATCCAAGCGGTGTATCCGATCATGATCCGGCAGGGCTCGGGCCACATCGTGAACACGGCGTCCATGGCTGGTCTTGTCGCCGGTCCGGGGCAGGCGAGCTACACCGCCTCCAAGCACGCCGTTGTCGCGCTCTCGAAGGCGTTGCGGCTGGAGGCTGAGCGCCACGGCATAAAGGTCTCGGTGCTATGTCCAGGCGCGATCCGGACCCCAATCCTCACCGGCGGCACTTACGGACGGATGACAAAGACCGGCATCAGCGACGAGCAATTACTCAAATTCTGGGAGCCGTTCCGGCCGATGGCACCCGAAAAGTTCGCTGAGCGCGCGCTTCGTGCCGTGTTGCGTGGAGACGCAATCATTGTGGTGCCGGCCTGGTGGAAGACACTGTGGTACTTGGACCGCCTCTCGCCGGTCTTGTCGATGCGGGCTGCACGACTCACGCTCAGGCGGTTGCGTGAAATTGATTCCACTGCAACGTGATCCGCTGCGTTCTTTATGGTCGACGCATGTCGACTGGGTGAGCGCCTACACGATTCCGGCTCGCGGGGGACAAGGTGACTGAGGCGGTCAGTTCGCCCGTTCGATCCGGCGGCTCGTCAGCGTGCGCGCAGGTCCGGCCGATATCGCGCCAGCAGCGACCGCACGGTGTCCATGGCGTCCACAGCGCGGTCCTTGTCAACGGCCTGGATCGCCATCACCGGGATGTACTCGTCGTCGGGCAAATCGATTCGCGCCCAGCGGTGACCGGCCGGAAACGATACATCGACCACCTCTGACCATGGAACTAGCCTATAGCCCAACAGATTACGCACCGCAATCCCCGGCGCCCCGACCCGCAGTCGCGGCCGCGCGAACAACAGCACGCAACCGGCGATGACGAGGCCCAGGGCCGCCATCGCCACTTGGTCGGAGGTCTGGAAGATGACCCCGCTGGACTTCATTTTGAGCAACAAGCCGAGAAGGATATGAACTGCCGCGATCAGAAATGCTGCAGCGTAAGCGAATAACGGCGTCCGATGGGGACGCAGCTCGACATCCCAGACCTCGTGGTTCGGCGGAGTCACAACCGAGCGCGCAGGTCACGCAAGGTCAACGCCGCGGCCACGGCCGCCGCAGCCGCCTGGGCCCCCTTGTCCTCGGCCGATGACGGAAGCCCGGCCCGATCCAGCGCCTGTTCTTCGTCGTTGGTAGTGAGCACCCCGTTGGCAACCGGCCTCGAAGCGTCCAGTGAAACCCGGGTCAGGCCCTGGGTCACCGCATCGCAGACATAGTCGAAATGCGGTGTCTGACCTCGGATCACGACACCCAGAGCGATGACCGCATCATGGCTGCGCGCGAGCTCCTGGGCCACTACCGGAATCTCGATCGCGCCGAGCACGCGAACCACTGTCGGGTTGTCGACGCCCGACTCAGCGGCCACTTTCAGCGCCCCGGCCAGCAGTGCATCACAGATTTCGCGGTGCCATGTGCTCGCGACGATGCCCAGCCGCACGCCGGAGGCGTCAAGCGCCGGTATCTCCGGCACACCGGCGCCACCGCTCACAAAGCACCGCCGAATTCACCTGGCAAATGGACGGATTCGTGAAAGTCGTCCAGCCCGGCCAAGTCGTGGCCCATCTTGTCGCGTTTGGTCAGCAGGTAGCGGATGTTCTCCGCATTGGCCCGCACCGGAAGCGCCACGCGCTCGATGATGTGCAAGCCGTAGCCGTCCAAGCCGACCCGCTTGGCCGGGTTGTTGGTCAGCAGCCGCATCGAGCGGACTCCCAGGTCGACGAGAATCTGTGCGCCGATACCGTAATCCCTCGCATCGGCTGGCAATCCGAGCTTGAGGTTTGCATCCACGGTATCTTCGCCCGCGTCCTGCAGCTGATAGGCCTGCAGTTTGTGCATCAGGCCGATGCCGCGACCCTCGTGGCCGCGCATGTAGAGCACGACGCCGCGTCCCTCCCGGGCGACCATCGCCATCGCCGCGTCGAGTTGAGGTCCGCAGTCGCAGCGACGTGAGCCGAAAACGTCACCGGTCAAGCACTCGGAGTGGACACGCACCAACACGTCGTCGCCCTCGCCGTTCGGACCGGCGATATCGCCACGGACCAGCGCCACGTGTTCGACGTCCTCATAGATGCTGGCGTAGCCGATTGCGCGGAACTCGCCGTGGCGGGTTGGAATCCGGGCTTCGGCGATTCGCTCGATGTGCTTCTCGTGTTTGCGCCGCCATTCGATCAGGTCGGCGATTGTGATCAAGGCAAGATCGTGCTCGTCGGCAAAGACCCGCAATTCGTCGGTCTGGGCCATCGCGCCCTCGTCTTTCTGGCTGACGATCTCGCAGATGGCGCCCGCGGGTTTCAGCCCCGCCATCCGCGCCAGATCGACAGCGGCCTCGGTGTGGCCGGGGCGGCGCAGCACGCCGCCGTCCTTGGCGCGCAACGGAACCACGTGACCAGGGCGGGTGAAATCTTCGGCGATGCTGCTGGGATCGGCCAGCAGCCGCATCGTGGTCGCCCGATCGGAAGCCGAAATTCCAGTGCCCACACCGTTTCTTGCATCAACGGTGACGGTGTAGGCGGTACCGTGCTTGTCCTGGTTCACCGCATACATCGGCAGCAGGCCGAGCCGGTCGCAGATCGCGCCGTCCAACGGTACGCACAGGTATCCCGAGGTGTAGCGGACCATGAAGGCCACCATCTCCGGTGTCGCCTTTTCGGCGGCGAATATCAGGTCGCCTTCGTTCTCGCGCTCCTCGTCGTCGATGACGACGACGGCCTTACCGGCCGCAATGTCGGCAACCGCCCTCTCGACGGAGTCCAACCTCGTCATCCTGGCTACCTTGCTGTCATAAGGGCCCGTAGGAGGAACCCGGTATTGCACTCAGTATGAACCACCATGGTGCCCCAGTTATTGCCACGAGTTATTCAGCGGGACGGTTCAGCAGCCGCGCCGATCAGCGCGTTCGGCCCGTGCCCTGACGCCGCCGTCTTCCTCTCGTGACTCCACGCGCCCGTGGACGTGACGCCACCGTCAAAACAGCTTGCTTTCCAGAAACAGCTGCTGCCCGGGCTGACCAGGGAAAATGTGGTCGCGAGCGGGCGGCAACGTAAGCAACACGTAAGTGGCAGTTAAGAGCCAGATTTGAGATCACGCCGAGACGATGGGAGTGGTTTCGGCCATATTCCGGCGGGGAACTGCCAGGGGCATGAATACCAACACGCAAACCAAACCGTGGCTGCGCCTGTGTACTGGCGCGCTGGCAGCCGGCGGCGTGGCCGCATCCATGCTGGGGCTAGCCTCGGGCACCGCCCAGGCTGCGCCTCCTCCTGCACCCATGTATCACCATCACTGGTGCCCGGGCGACCAGTGGGACCAGGGCTGGGGCCCTTACCAGAACTGGAACAACTGCCGTGACTGGGACGACAACTACGGCGGCCCGGCCGGTTACGGAGCACCTCCGCCGTGGGCGCGGCCGATGCCCCCGCCACCCCCGTGGGCGCCATGGGCCCAGATCGTATGGGACCCCGGTATGAATAACTGGGGATTCTGGAATAACGGAGTCTGGGTCCCGCAGTAAACGAGCCGGGGTCAGACAACACCTGATTCGAAAGCGGGCCGCTGCAGCGGACGAATCCCGCCGCTGCGAGCGGCCTGCTTTCGTCAAATGGGCCATCAACCGTTCAATCTGCTTGGCGACCAGCACCGACCGAACGCTGTGCCTGACCTGCAAAGACCAGGCTGCGCGTCAGTGCTGTGGTGTCAAATATGTTTGATCGAGCTGGGAACCAGCTCGCCCCAGTCCGCGTCTGAATAGTTGATCGGGTGCCCCCGCTCTCCTCATAGCGGCAAAGCAAGCGGTGTCGTATTCACCAATAACCCGCAAACGGGAATTTACTCAATCCCGATGTGAGTAAGCGCGGGAAGCGTTTACGGAACAAGTGAAGTAGTGGACTACTCGTGCCCTCGGGCGGGATCGCTGAAACGCTAATTCCCTGGGTAACTAGGGAGGTGCGGATAATGACCATCGATGTCTGCTCCGCGTGCGGCTATCCCACGCTCGGCCCCGATCTGTGCTACTTCTGCCAGCCTTTACCAGCGAAGACACTCGCCCCATTCCCCAGCTCCCTGGCGGGGCCGACGGACACAGCAGAAGAAACGTCAGTCATCGGTCGCACGACCGCCAGGCCGCCTCGGGAACCGCGCGCCGGCGCTGAACGTAGCTTGTCCAGCAGCGCGGCCAGCACCTTCGCCGCGGCCGGCTGCTGATTTGTCGCTCGCTCTTAAACCGCGGCGCTGTGCTTACGCGTTATTCTCGGTCGTGTCGGCGAAACCGCTGGCAGAAGTAATATTCGGGGAGAGTAGCCGTTCAACATACTTGGCGACTAGCAGCGCCCGGACGCTGTGCCTGACCTGCAAAGACCAGGCCGCGCGCCAGTGCTGTGGTGCTAAATATGTTTGAACTCGGGCCGCCCCTGCTCTCCGCGGGGGCGGCCCATCAACGTGGTGGCGCTGCTGCATTGTGGTTCCGTTGATCCGACCGGCGGCTTAGTACGCCATAGATAGTCTGTTGCAGGAATGCGTCGGATCACACAAAACTGCGTGTGACCAATGTAGTGACAACTCGATTGTTGCGTTGATGAGGCGTAGCTTTCCCGGCATGGACGCACTCAACACCATCCTCAGGACCGGCGCGGCGTACGAGGCGGAGTTCCGACCGATCCTGGACGAGTACTGCATCGCACTTGATCTTGAAGGGTGCTTTGACGGCCTGTCGGCGTCCGAAGCCAACCAGGCTGCCGTGGACATCGTGGTGGCCGTCTGCGGCAGGGATGACCCTGCTGACTACCTACGTCAGCGCGCGGATGAAATGGTGGCTAGCACGTTAGCCATTAGCCGATCTCTGCGCATCGCGGCAGCGGCCTGGTAATGGCTCACCTGGGGCTGGAAACTCCGTGCAACGGAACGCTGGTGAACCGTATGTCCGAAAATTTTGGCCAGTGTAAAAAAATGAATGAAAGGCAGGCGGTCCAAAACCACCCCAGTGGGCCTAATTTTTTCGACGGGGGCAGGTCCGTTCAAGGGCAGCCCGGAATCAGCCCGGGTAGGCCAGGGCCTTAGTCAGTGGTTTGCTCGCGAACCGACACTCTCCACCCGATGTTCAACCGCGCTTAAGATCCACCACGCCGTGGTCACGATCGCGAGCGCCAATAGCGTGAAAGCATCCCCGACGACGATCACCGCGATGATGCCGGCGATGATCCAGAGGGCGGCGACCGTTTGGTGAGCGACCTGGTGTGCGCTGATGGCGGTGTGCCGCATGTCTACCTCGCTCGGAGTTGGGGTCACCGTCTAATGCGGCGGCCGTTGGGTGGAACGCCTGAGCGATGTGAGGGCTGCCCCATCTGGGGTGATGGTGACCCATTTCACTGTTATTGGTTTGGGCGGATCACCCGCGATTGTGCGGGACGGATGTGTCGCTGCGAACAGCGCACCTGTCGCGAACGCGCCGCCGCCCGCGAGAACGACCGCTTCGCTACTTCCGAGATCGTCGAGCACCGCAGTGATGCTGTCCGCCTATTGCTCCAAGTTCGGCAGCGCGCCCGGCGTGACGGGATCGGACGCTCCCGTGCCCGGCTGGTCAAAGAAGATGAGCCGCCCGAGCGTTGTCATCGCCTCGAGCCACCCTTGAATGGACGGAAACTCCGGAATTACCTCACAATTTGTGAACCAGTTAGAGACGAACACAAGGTCGCGAGGTCCTTCACGTGACGCGCGACAGGCGACCCGTAAGTCCCCGTTCATCGCATAGCGCGTCTCCCGAGAACATTGCGGAAGTGTAAGCCGAGGATCGGGTCGAATTTCGGTGTCATGCGACCTGCTCGAACAAAAGGGTGAAGTGACGCCAGCGGCGAGCGGACCTAGGTTCAGCGGATGCGCGACATCGACACTATCGACTCCGAGCTGCAATTGGTGGGGCTCTTCGCCAGGTGGCTCGCGAGTTGAGAGACCCGCTGCCTAGCACTGCGCACATCGACGAGCTGCTGGATGAGCGAGCAGGCGCCGAACGTCAGGCCTACGCCTTATAGCTGTAACTCCATATACCCCTGTCGGCGAAGATTGGGTGCGGCACGGACCGAACCGGACGGTAGTCCGCGTAGGCCTTGAGATTCAGCTCCTTGATGTGTTTTAAGCCCGCCCAGTACGCAGCCTCTATCGTGGTCCCCCGGGGCAACAGGAGCTTGAAGCTGTACGTCTCCATGGCGCCAGACGATACGCCGCACTGCCCAGCTGCCTCGTCAATCCCTAAGTGGAAATACCCACCGCATCATCGGGAACCGTCGGCGCCGCAGGGATGGAACCACCGCGCCGCGCGCGTGTGAGTGATTGATCGGGCCGCCCCTGCTCTCCTTGGGGGCGGTCTGTCACTGCGGTGGCGGGCCTTCCCATTGCTGGGCGGCTTTCTTCGCCTCGTCGGCGGTGTGGTGCATGGTGCACATGCGTGTGCAGGCCATCCCGACCTCTCGGATCACCAGGACCCACGGGCGGTCTTGGCTTGCTGCCTTGAGGCCGTAAAAAATGCGGTATTCATGGTTGCCGCTGACCGCGTGGTAGCGCTCGAGCGGGTAGATCGCTTT
>DASXMA010000141.1:0-2503 GCA_036495965.1 Mycobacterium sp. | reverse complement strand
GTTCGACATCGGGCACTAGGTGAGCCCTCGGCGTTCACTACTGTTGTCAGCCATGACCGACTGGACCGCCGCAGACCTTCCTTCATTTACCGGGCGCACTGTCATCGTTACCGGAGCCAATAGTGGGCTGGGCGCGGTGACAGCCCGAGAGTTGGCCGCGAAAGGTGCCAATGTCGTCATGGCCGTCCGCAACACCGAGAAAGGTGAGGTCGCTGCGCAGCAGATAACCGGCCAAGTCGAGGTGCGTCGGCTCGACTTGCAGGACCTGTCGTCGGTGCGGCATTTCGCCGACGGGGTAGACAAGGCCGACGTGCTGATCAACAACGCCGGCATCATGGCCGCCCCGTACGCGTTGACCGCTGACGGCTTCGAGAGCCAGATCGGCACCAACCATCTCGGCCATTTTGCCCTGACCAACCTGTTGTTGCCCAAGCTCACCGACCGGGTCGTGACGGTGTCCTCGATGGCGCACTGGCCGGGGCGGATCAACTTCGACGACCTCAACTGGAAGACCCGGCGGTATTCGCCCTGGCTGGCCTACAGCCAGTCGAAGCTCGCCAACCTTCTGTTCACCAGCGAGCTGCAGCGTCGCCTCGAGGCGGCCAGTTCGCCGCTACGCGCACTGGCGGCCCATCCCGGCTACTCGCACACCAACCTGCAGGGGGCCTCGGGCCGGAAATTGGGCGACGCGGTGATATCAGCAGCCACCCGGGTGGTTGCCACCGATGCCGATTTCGGCGCCCGGCAAACGCTGTACGCGGCATCGCAGGACCTGCCGGGCAACACGTTCGTCGGCCCCCGGTTCGGCTATATCGGCCGAACACAACCGGTTGGCCGCAGCCGGCGGGCGCGAGACGCGGCCACCGCCACCGCGCTGTGGGAGCTGTCCGAGCAGCTCACAGGCACCAAATTTCCGCTCTGAGATACTCATGCGATAACCTGACCGGGCGTCACGGCGAGGGTGGCTGGCCGTCTGGTCAGCACCGTTATCGACGGAGACCGACGACTTGTCGCGATCCTGGCCGTGCCCCAGAACTAGGCAGAGAGCACACAGGAGCGACACGATGGCTAAGTCGGCAATCAACCAACTCGCGGTCACGGTGCGAACCCAGACCGGCAAGGGCGCGTCCCGGCGAGCCCGGCGCGACGGCAAGATCCCCGCCGTCCTCTACGGTCACGGCGCCGACCCACAGCACCTCGAATTGCCTGGGCACGACTTCGCGGCCGTGCTGCGGCACTCCGGCACCAACGCGGTGCTGACCCTGGACATCGCCGGCAAGGAACAGCTGGCGCTGACCAAAGCGCTCGATATCCACCCGATTCGCCGCACCATTCAGCATGCCGACCTGCTGGTCGTGCGCCGCGGGGAGAAGGTCGTCGTCGAGGTCAACGTTGTCGTCGAGGGCGAGGCCGCACCCGACACCTTGGTCACCCAGGAGAATGACACCATCGAGATCGAGGCCGAAGCCCTGTCGATTCCCGAGCAGCTGACCGTGTCCGTCGAGGGCGCCGAGCCCGGCACTCAGTTCACCGCCGGGCAGATCACCCTGCCGGCGGGCGTAAACCTGATTTCCGACCCGGAGTTGCTAGTGGTCAACGTGGTGAACGCGCCGACCGCCGAGGACCTCGAGGAAGAGGGCGCGGGCGAGGTCGCCGAGGGCGAGGAAGCTCCAGCAGAAGAAGCAGGAGAAGAAGAAGAGGGCGGCGAAGCCGAGGCCCCCGCAGCCGAGTCCGAGTAGGCGGCTCACGACGTGGCCGAGCCGCCATTGGTGGTCGGCCTGGGCAACCCCGGAGACAACTACGCCCGGACCCGGCACAACTTGGGGTTCATGGTCGCCGACCTGCTCGCCGCGCGGCTGGGTGCGAAATTCAAGGCGCACAAGCGTTCCGGCGCCGAAGTCGTCAGCGGCCGGTTAGCCGGGCACTCGATCCTGCTGGCCAAGCCGCGCTGCTACATGAACGAGTCCGGCCGCCAGATCGCGCCGCTGGCAAAGTTCTACTCGGTGCCGCCGGCGGACATCATCGTCATCCACGACGATCTCGACCTGGAATTCGGCCGCATCCGGCTCAAGATCGGCGGCGGCGAAGGCGGCCACAACGGCCTGCGCTCGGTGGCAGCGGCGCTGGGCACCAAAGACTTTCAGCGGGTGCGCATCGGGATCGGCCGTCCGTCCGGACGCAAGGACCCGGCGTCATTCGTGCTGGAAAACTTCACCGCCGCCGAGCGCCCCGAAGTCCCCACGATCTGCGAGCAGGCGGCCGACGCCACCGAGTTGCTCATCGAAATCGGTCTAGAGCCCGCGCAAAACCGCGTCCACGGTTGGTAGCCGGCGGCCAAACCGGCCGCGGCTAGCTGACGAGGGTGACCGAGTTGGACCGGCGCAGCTTGCCTGACGGCGTCTTCGGAATGGTCCCCGGACCGAGCACCACCACATTGCGTGGCCGCACGTCGACTTCGCTGATGACCTCGTGCGCGACCTGATGCTCGATGCGGCGCACTTCG
>DASXMA010000140.1:0-3967 GCA_036495965.1 Mycobacterium sp. | reverse complement strand
CCGTGTTGAGGATCTCGACTATCGCACGGATCCCGAGGCGCTGACTGCCGAATTCGGGCCCACCTTGATGGCCATCGCGGAAGCCGCGGCAAAGACCAAGCGCAAGCCCCTGGCAAGCGACAATCTGACCACCCGGCGCCTCGGCTACCGGCCCATGTCCTTCGACGACGGGCTGCGACTGCTGATCTCGTGGCTGCGCAAGCTCGGCAAACTGTAGGGGCTACCGTCGTGCCGATCGTCGAATCGCGCAGATCCGGATCAGATCATGGGGATCTGGCCGATCGTATCCTCGACGCGGCCCAACGCCTGGTGTTCCGCACCGGCGCCCGGAAGTTGTCGCTGTCGGACGTGGCGTCCCTGGCCGGGGTGTCACGGCCCACCATCTACCGCTACTTCGTGTCCAAAGAAGAACTCATCGATGCGTTGGGAAAGCGCGAGCGCCGGCGCTTCAACGCCGCGATGGACAAAGCGATGGCCGGAGTCGTCGGAGTCGCACGACTGGAAGCCGCGGTCGACGTCATCGCGACCTTCGTCGAGGCTCAGCCCCCTGGGCGGCTGCTCGACCTCGAGCCGGGCTTCGCGCACGAACAGATGGCGCAAGCGTTACCCATGCTCGCCGGCGGGTTGGTGGGGGTGTTGCAGCGCTGCTCTCGCGAGGGCGCATTCGCCATAGCGGTGGAAGCTCGCGACCTTGCCGGCGCCGTCGCGCGGACCGCGTTGAGCCACTACATATTTCCCGACGCCGACCGCGGCGCGGCGCGCCGGGAGATCCGTGCTGCGGCCGGCCTTTCCGCTCAGTCCAGCTGAAACTTTGTGGCGCCGAACGGTTCCGACGTGCCGAATGCGAATACCGTCGACGGCTTCAGGCGATAGACGTACCAAGGCGCCGGACCTGCCGACGGGGCACTGTAGTCCGCCGTGAGCGCGTCGCCGGAGACCTCGGCAGGCCATCCGGACCGGTCGAAAGCCTCAGCGACGGAAGCTAATTCGCCCGCATCGGTGATCCGCTGCACGGCACCTTCTATGACGAGGTCGAACGGATGAGTGGCGACGCTGACCGCGCATCTGGTGTCGCGGCCCAAGTTGCGGGATTTTCGCGTCGCCGGGCCGGACGTGAAGTACCAGCTGCCGCTGCACATAACCACGCCCAGCGGCATCACATGCGGGCTGCCGTCGGAATTGATCGTCGTGAGCCACGCGGTATGACGTTGCGGACCGTCGGTGCCCGGCGCCTGCGTCAGCTGACTATCCAGCACGGCTTTGACGCGACCCCATTGGATCGTCGGTGCTCCGTAGCCGTCGAGATTGCGATGTGTGATCGTCATATCGGTGTTGACCGATGCCGGCCCCAGAATTCATCGCCGGCGCAGCAGGAACAGCCCATAGGCGGCGATCGACTGCGCGTCGGCGATCACTCCGGAGCGGATCATCTGCTCCAGGTCTTCGCGCGAGAACCATGCACTGCGCATGTCCTGCTCCTCGTGCTCGCGATCGGATTCTCCCTCGGAGATCCCGGTGGCCAAGAACACCCAGCCGCGCTGACTGGCCATTCCCGGAGCCACATCGAGCTGGCCGAGCGCCTCGAACGACGTCGCGCGTAACCCGGTTTCCTCGCGCAGCTCACGCGCAGCCAGCTCGGACGGCTCGGTGTCCGCCAAATCCGGAGCGGTACCCTGCGGAAACTCCCAGCGCCGCGCGCCGACGGGATACCGGAATTGCTCGACCAACCGGAAACGCTGCCCGTCGTAAGGCATCACAAGCGCATAGGTCGGCTTGTCCACCACGGCGTAGATTCCCGGGCCGCCGTCCGAACGACGGATGTCGTCCTCTCGAAGCACCATCCACGGGTTCCGATAGATTTCGCGGGACGCGACGCGTTCGATGAAAGGCACGTCGCCAGTATCACGGTGAACGCAATTCCTTTAGCGATCAGGCGGGTGTTCGGCGGCCTGCTTGATCCGCCGCAGTGTCTCCTCGATCCCCCGGTTGACTTGACGTCCCCGTGGCAACAGAGCTTCAGCAAGTCGGTTGGACACCGAACACCACAAGAACTGAAAAGACTCGGTGAGCAACGTGCCGGACGACGACGGCTCCATCGTGTAACGCCAGCGTGTTTCTTCACGGTTGGCACCCTCGTTGACCGTAGCGAAGCTGAATTCACGGCCCCGGTCGGCGGTACCGACCACCGCTGTTCTTCTCCACCGCAGACGGCCGCGCCGGTTGTACCCGCGGAACCGAGCGCCCGGGGCCGCCGCGGTTGCCCCATCCAGCCACTCACACCGGTAACATTCCGGGCTCCATTCGCCCATCCGGGTGACGTCGGCGATGAGGTCGTATACGAGGCCGGGAGGCGCGGCGATATCGATGCTGCTGCGGCCGCGCCGGGCAGTGGGCATGCTCTGAGTATCCCAGCTCAGTTGACGAGCTCGGCTGAGCTGCGACTCCACTTGCGGCACAACGATATCGTGGGAATCAGAGCCTTTCGCTGGCACAAATCGGCACGGTGCCCGATAGTCATAGCAGCGAGCAAACGCCAACGTCACCGGAGGTGGGGCCTATGCCGGACGACTCAGCGCCAAAGCGAGACTGCCGAGACGATGCCATCGACCACATTGATGGCTTTGCGGCAAAGCGGGCATGAGCATGCGCCGCCACATCATCGTCAGTGGTGACGACGCGCTGGCAACGACGATCGTCGAAGAGCTGAACAACGCCGGCGCGCGCATTGTCGAGATCGCCACCGCTGCCGAGCTCGCTGACGCCGGAGTGGCCCACGCGATCGCGGTCGTCTGCGCCGGGGATGACGACGCGACCAATCTCGAAATCGCCTTGCTGGCAAGGAAATCCAACCCACGTGTGCGTGTGGTGGCGCGGCTGGCCAACGACGTGCTGCGCGGAGCGGTGGCCGCCGACAACGGCCCCGGGGCCATCCTCGACGTGGCTGATCTCACAGCGCCGTCGGTCGTCGAGGCATGTCTGGCGCACACCGCGCACCCGTTCGAGGCGGCCGGCATCAAATTCGTCGTCTCGGGCGCCGAGGCACCGCGCGACGCGACGCTTCGCGACATTTACGGCGATCTGGCACCGGTGGCGGTGATTCAGGGCAAGAACTCCCCCACACCCGGCGATGTGGTGCCATGTCCGGGACGAGATCTACTGGTGCACGCCGGCGACTGGACACCGATGATCGGCACCGCTGACGAGTTGGCGGCCCGCGGCATCAAGGTCCCGCGGCCCACCGCAAAGCGGTCACGCCGGCCCCGCCTGCGGCGAGTGTTCGATGCCGCACGCGCCCTGCGTGACGACGTCAATCCGATGCTTTTCCGCGCGTTGGCCGCCGCGATGGCCCTGCTGGCCGTGTCAACGGTCTTGTTGCGCTTCTGCTACCAGCCTCATCCAAAGATGAACTGGATCGACGCGTTGTATTTCAGTACCGAGACGATCGCGACCGTGGGGTACGGCGACTTCAGCTTCCTGCAACAGCCCACTTGGCTGCGACTGTTCAGCATCTCGTTGATGTTCGCCGGCGTGACCACCACTGCGGTCCTGGTCGCGTTCATCGCCGACCTGCTGCTGTCCCGCCGCTTCGCCCACTCGGCCGGGCGCCGGCGGGCTCACCATCTGCGCAACCACGTCATCGTCGTGGGCCTGGGTTCGTTCGGCGTCCGCGTCGTCAGCGATCTGACCGCCGCCGGATACGACGTCGCGGTCATCGAGCGCGACGAGAACAACCGCTTTCTGTCGACGGCGGCCGAACTCGACGTGCCAGTGATCTTCGGCGACGCGACGCTGCGTCAGACGCTGGAATCGGCGCGCGTCGACAGGGCTCGCGCGGTGGCGGTGTTGACCCAGGACGACATTGTCAACATCGAGACGGGGATCGTGCTGCGCGAGATGCTGGGACCGCGGGTCATGCCCGAAGTCAACCGGCCCGACGTTCCGCTGGTGCTGCGCGTATACGACCGCA
>DASXMA010000139.1:0-17187 GCA_036495965.1 Mycobacterium sp. | reverse complement strand
CTTTGGCGGTGGCGGAGGGATTTGAACCCTCGGACGGTGTTAGCCGTCACACGCTTTCGAGGCGTGCTCCTTAGGCCGCTCGGACACGCCACCGCCGAGCAGCTTACCGAACCGTCCGCCGCTCACCCCAATCGCTGGCGGGCGAAGAAGGCCTCCAGGGGTGCGGCGCATTCTTGCGCGAGCACACCGCCGCGCACGGCCGGGCGATGGTTGAGGCGACGGTCGCGGACCACGTCCCACAGCGATCCGACCGCCCCGGTTTTGGGTTCCCAGGCGCCGAAGACCAGCCGGTCGATGCGAGCCAGCACCAGCGCGCCTGCGCACATGGTGCACGGTTCGACGGTCACCGCCAGCGTGGTCCCCTCCAGCCGCCACCCGTCACCCAACACGCCCGCCGCCGCCCGCATCGCCAGGATCTCCGCGTGCGCCGTCGGATCGCCAAGAGCCTCACGGGCATTCACCGCCCGGGCGAGTTCGGTTCCATCGGCTGTCACGACCACCGCACCAATCGGGACATCACGGGGGCCCGCCGTCGCGGCGATCGACAGTGCGGTGCGGATCAGATCTTCGTCTGTGGTCACCGACCGAGGCGGTCGATCACTGCCGACAGCTGGTCGGCGAAGCCCATCTCCCGGGCAATGCGGCCCAATTGCTCGTCGGCGTAGAGGTCGGTCTCATCGAGGATGACTCCCAACACCGCCTCGGGCAACCCGATGTCGGACAGCAACCCGAGGTCGCCTTCCTCGAACGGGTCCGCGTCCTCGAGGTCCTCTGGATCGATGTCGGCGTCCAGATTGTCCAGCACTTCGGCGGCGATGTCGTAATCCAGTGCGGCGGTGGCGTCCGACAGCAACAGCCGGGTGCCCGACGGTGCCGGGCGCACGATGACGAAGAATTCGTCGTCGACGTCGAGAAGCCCAAACACCGCTCCGGCACTGCGTAGTTCACGAAGTTCCGTCTCAGCGGCCGACAGACTCGTCAGCGACCTGGGGGCCATCGCAGAACAGCGCCATTGGCCCTCTTCGCGCACGACCGCAACGCCGAAGCCGTCCGGTATGTCCGCGGACGGGCCCTGCGCCGAGGCCCGCTGTGCTCCCATGGCCGCCTACGCTAGTCGCTGACCTGGCCCTTGACCAGACAGACGCACCCGAGCGAGCGCACCTGAACCACCACAATGTGCCGAACTGTGCCAACCTTGGACTGTGGCTCGGAGTGCGACGAAGATCCCGGTGTGCGTGCTCGGTCTGGGACTGATCGGCGGCTCGATCATGCGGGCCACTGCAAAAGCCGGCCGCGAAGTGTTCGGCTACAACCGATCGGTGGAAGGCGCGCAGGGAGCCATCGCCGATGGCTTTGACGCCAGCACCGAACTCACCCGAACACTGACCCGTGCCGCCGACACCGGCGCATTGATCGTGCTGGCCGTGCCGATGCCGGCACTTCCCAGCATGCTTGCCCACGTCAGGGAATTGGCCCCCACCTGTCCATTGACCGACGTCACCAGCGTCAAAAGCGCGGTGCTCGACGAGGTTGCCGCGGCCGGTCTACTGCAACGCTTCGTCGGCGGTCACCCGATGACGGGCACCGCGGAGTCGGGCTGGACGGCCGGCCACGCCGGGCTGTTCACCATGGCTCCGTGGGTCGTCAGCGTCGACGACCATGTGGACCCCGTGGTGTGGTCGACGGTGATGACGCTGGCGCTGGACTGCGGCTCGTTGGTAGTGCCGGCCAAGTCCGACGAGCACGACGCCGCGGCAGCCGCCATCTCGCATCTGCCGCACCTGCTCGCCGAGGCCCTGGCCATCACCGCCGCCGAGGTCCCGCTGGCCTTTGCGTTGGCCGCCGGGTCTTTCCGCGACGGCACCCGGGTGGCCGCCAGCGCCCCGAACCTGGTGCGCGCGATGTGCGAAAGCAACTCCAGCCAACTGCTGCCGGCCCTCGACCGGGCCGTCGAGCTGCTGAATCGTACGCGCGACTCGCTCGACTGGGACAACTCGGTGGCCGAGCTTGTCGAAGCCGGCCACGCAGCGCGAACCCGTTATGACAAGTTCCCGCGCTCCGACATCTTCACCGTCATCATCGGCGCAGAGAACTGGCGCGAGGAACTGGCCGCCGCGGGCCGGGCGGGCGGCGTGATCAGATCCGCTCTGCCAAGCCTGGATAGTCGACGATGAACCCGTCGGCGTCGACGCTAACGGTGGTATCGGCTACCGGTGAACGCAACTTGATCCCGTCGAGACTCCCCGCGCTGGTGTAGTTGACGACGGCCGCGGTGACGGTCATCTCGGGCACGTTCACATAGACCATCGGCAACGCGATCGATTCCG
The DNA here is from genome assembly GCA_036495965.1 of Mycobacterium sp. Classification (GTDB taxonomy): domain Bacteria; phylum Actinomycetota; class Actinomycetes; order Mycobacteriales; family Mycobacteriaceae; genus Mycobacterium. The sequence goes on along the minus strand of DASXMA010000139.1, from coordinate 14,860 downwards.
CATGTTCGTGCAGCCCAAGGCGCCGGATCGGCAATGCGTTGAAGAACGGGCTGAACACCACGTCAACGTCAAGGGCGCCGTTGTATCCCGCACGCGACTCCCCCTGATGGTCGGTCACCAACCACATGTTCTCCTCGTCGCGGGCAATGGCCAGCTGGTGTTCCCGCTCGGCCAGCGTGACGGTCAGCCCGAACCGCTTGGTGGCGCCGGTCTCATCGGTCTGCACTTCGTAGAAGGCGCCGAACGCCGGATTAGTCGCGGTGGCCGCCGCCACAATACGGCCGTGCGCTCTGATTCGCTTGCCGGACACTTGGATTCGCACCGATTCCATACGGGAGACATCCTGTGCGCGCCAGGTCAACATCGCCGTCCAGATGCGCGGAGTCGGATCAGTGGGGCCTGCGTTCACACCCCTACCGTAAAGCGTGTCCAGCAATCGCGGCAGGTTTGTCGGTATGTGCGCTCGGCGTCACTTGATCTCGCTTACCGGCGGCCTTGCGCAGCCGCCCGGTGCCGGGCACTGACACCCACACCGCCATCGCCAGCATGCCGTCGAGGACCAGCGCCAACGCCGCCACCGCCAGCGCGCCGACCAGAGCGAGTTGGAATTCGCGCTCTTTGATCCCGTCGATCAGGTATCGGCCCAGCCCGCCGAGACTGGCGTAGGCGGCCACCGTTGCGGTCGAAACCACTTGCAGCGTCGCGCTGCGCAACCCGCCCAGGATCAGCGGCATCGCATTGGGCACCTCGACGCGCAGCAGCACCTGGGTCTCCGTCATACCCATCGCTCGGGCGGCGTCGACCACCGTCGGCTCGACATTGGCGATGCCCGCGTAGGTGCCCGCCAGCAACGACGGGACGCCCAGCAGCATCAGGGCAACCAGCGGCGGGCCGAGGCCCAGCCCGAACACCAGCACCCCCAACAGCAGCACCCCGAGCGTCGGCAGCGCGCGCAGTCCGTTGACTGCGCCCACCACGAGCAGCGTGCCGCGGCCGGTGTGCCCGATGATCGCACCTACTGGAACGGCGATCAGCGCCGACGCGCCCACCGCGATGGCGGTGTACTCCAAGTGCTCCAAGATGCGCGCCGCCAGCCCGACCGGACCGGTCCAGTTTGCGGCGGTCAGAAGGTAGGACACCGCCTGTTCCAGGAAGCTCATCGAGAGCCGCCCACTATCGGTGCCGCGACCGACCGGCGCCGACGAGCCCTACGTGCCGCACGCTCCCAGGGCGTGAAGAGGCGGCCGGCCAGAACGATCAGCAGGTCGATGATCATGGCGAGCACAAGCAGGGCGATGATCCCGGCAATGATTTGATCGCTCTTGTTGGTCTGGTAACCCATGGTGAACCAGCTGCCCAGTCCGCCGATGCCGATCACCGAGCCCACCGAGACCATCGCGATATTGGTCACCACGACTACCCGCAAACCGGCGATCATTACCGGAATGGACAGCGGTAGTTCGACTTTCACTATCCGTTTGGTCGGCGGGTAGCCCACCGCGATGGCGGCGTCACGCACTTGCATCGGCACTGCGTCCAGCGCCTCGAGCACTGCACGCACCAACAGCGCGGTGGTGTAGGCCGTCAGCGCGACAATGACGTTGGCCTCGTCGAGGATTCGGGTCCCGATGATCACCGGCAAGACCACGAACAACGCCAGTGACGGGATGGTGAATACGACGCTGGCCGCTGCCATCGTCAGCCGTCGAGGAACCGGCGCGCGCTGCACCAGCACACCCAGAGGCACCGAGATCGCCAGACCGATCAGCACGGGCAGCAGCGACAGCCGCAGATGCACCACGGTAAGTCCCCAGGCGTCGTGGAGATGAGTAAGCAGGTAGTGCATGGTCAGTCCTGCCGTCGGGCTTCCACCGCGGCCAGCACGTCGGTGGCCAATATGCCGCCGACGACCTTGCCGTCGTGGTCAACGGCGACACCGACGGCCGATGGCGAGGACAACGCCGCGTCGAGCGCCTGGCTGAGATTGCCGCTCGGACGGAACTGCGAACCGACGGCGCTGATGGTGTCGGACAACGACGCCCCACCACGGTGACGTCGCCAACCGTCGGCGTCGATCCAGCCCAACGGCAGGGCGTCGTCGTTGACCACCAATCTCCAGCCGTACGTGATTTGTGCGCCACTGCCATTGGCCAGGGCGCTCAGCGAGATCTGCTCGATATCGTGCAACGGCAGCCCGGATGCATCGATGAGCTGGAGCCAGCGATAGCCGCGGCCGAGACCGATAAACCTCGCGACAAAGTCGTTAGCCGGTCGCGACAGCAGCCGAGCCGGTTTGTCGTACTGCTGCAGTACGCCACCGCGTCCGAACACCGCGACCTGGTCGGCGAGTCTGAGCGCCTCGTCGATATCGTGGGTGACGAACACGATGGTTTTACGCAATTCGCTTTGCAGACGCAGCATTTCGTTTTGCAGCTCGTGACGGACCACTGGGTCGACAGCCGAGAACGGCTCGTCCATCAGCAGGATGGGTGGGTCGGCGGCCAGGGCGCGCGCCACCCCGATGCGTTGTTGCTCGCCACCGGAAAGCTGCGCTGGATATCGGGTGGCCAGCTTGGCGTCCAGCCCGACACGTTCGAGCACCTGAAAGGCGGCTTTGCGGGCGGCCCGCCGGCTCTGGCCCTTGAGTACCGGCACGGTCGCGACATTGTCGATCACCCGTTGATGCGGCATCAGCCCCGCGTTCTGGATGACATAACCCATTCCGAGACGCAGCTTCACCGGGTCGACCTTGGACACGTCGACCGCATCGACCGTGATGGTGCCGGAAGTCGGCTCCACCATGCGGTTGATCATCCGCAGGGCCGTGGTTTTGCCGCTGCCGGAGGAGCCGACGAAGACCGTCAACTTGCCGTCGGGCACTCCGAGGCTCAGCTGATCCACGGCAGTGCTGCCGCCGTGGAACACCTTGCTGACTTTGTCGAAGCTGATCATGATTGTGCCAACGGGTGGTCGAAGCCGTTGTCTCGCGCCCAGTTTCGGGCTACCTGGCCAGGGTCTATTCCTGAGTTACCCGCCACCGCCGCGTTGAGAGCGGCAACCCCGGGCGAGGTCAGCTTCGCCGAGACCGCGTCAAGCACATCCTTCAGACGATCGGACTTCTTCTGCGAATTCACCAGCGGCACAATGTTGCCGGCCAGGAAGTTGTGCTCGGGGTCCTCCAGTACAACCAGGTGCTCTTGGGGGATGGCCGGTGACGTGCTGAAGATGTTGGCGGCATTCACCCTCCCCTCGACTAGCGCGCGTACCGTCACCGCACCGCCGCCGTCCTCGATCGCGACGAAATTACCCGGACTGATGTTTAGTCCGTACTTCTGCTCGAGACCGGGCAGCCCGGATGGGCGGGCCTGGAAATCTGAGGGCGCTCCGAACTTCACGTCCGGCGAATGTGCTGCCAAGTCGGCGATTGTTTTCAGGTGCCAATCCGTGGCGGTTCCACCGGTGACGGTGACCGTGTCCGTGTCAGATGCCGGCGACGGCGTCAGAATCGACAGATCACCGGGCAGTCGCTTGTAGAGTTCCAATTCGACTGCATCGAGCATGGTCGCCGTGGACTTGGGCTCGAAGTACTGCAAGAGATTGCCGATGTACTCCGGCACCAAATCCACAGAATGGTCTTTGAGCGCCGGGATATAGGTTTCGCGGCTACCGATCCCCATCCGGCGCCCGACATCAAACCCGTTGACCTGCAATGCCAGTGCATAGATTTCGGCGACGATCTGGGATTCCGGGAAGTCGCCGGAGCCGACGACGATGGATTTCATGCTGCGGGTTTCTTCCCGCATCGGATCTGAATTGCTACAGGACGCAACCAGGCACATCGCCAGCCACACTGCCGCGAAGTGCGTCGCGCGACGCACCCGCGGCAGCATCCTCATACCGTGACACTAACGGCAGAAACGAGGTAACGCTGCGAAGGTTTCCTGCGTGGTTTGGTTTCATTCCCGGCCAAATGGGACAAAAATGAAACTATGAGCAGCCAAACTCCTGCCCCGCCCGGCCAACCCTCCCCTAAGCCCGCCCCGAAACGCGGAGAATCGGCCGTCAAGTTCACCCGCGCCGGCGCCCTATGGACGTCATTGATCGTCGGCTTCTTGATCCTGATCCTGTTACTGATCTTCATAGCCCAGAACACGACGTCGGCGTCGTTTCAGTTCTTCGTTTGGCACTGGAATCTGCCGCTGGGCGTGGCCATCCTGCTTGCCGCAGTCGGCGGTGGACTGCTCACCGTCGCAGTCGGCAGCGCACGGATCGTTCAGCTGCGCCGAACTGCGAAGAAGCACTTCGCAGCGGCTACCAGTACCGAGGACGGGATCACCGGAACCCTCTAGCCGGACAGCTTGGCGAGCTCGGCCAGTCCGCGGGCGATCAATGGCGCCACCACCTCGGGCGTGTGCTCAGAGTCTGTCCCACGAGCCTGGTCCGACATTCGCGTACGGAAATCGATGCCTGCGGCGATGATGGCGAGCTTGAAGTAGGCCAGGGCCATGTAGAACTCCCAGTGCGCCAGCGGCAACCCGGCGACCAGGGAGTACCGGTCGGCAAGTTCGTCGGCCGTGGGCAGCAGCGGCGACGTCCAGGCGGCTTGCGCGTTGACGATCAGATCTAGCGCGGGATCGCGGTACACGCACATCAGGGCTGCGTCGCTGAGCGGGTCTCCCAGCGTCGAGAGCTCCCAATCCACAACGGCGCGGACCCGTGTCGGGTCGTCGGAGTCCAGGATGGTGTTGTCGATCCGGTAGTCGCCATGCACGATCGACGTACGGCTCTGCTGCGGAATGGCTTCGTACAGACCGGAATGCAGTCGCTCGACATCGGCATCGCGGTGGTCGTCGGGCAGCCGCACCAACTCCCACTGCGAGCCCCATCGCCGCACCTGGCGTTCCAGGTAGCCACTGGGCTTGCCGAAATCGCTCAGCCCCACTGCGTTCGGGTCGACGCTGTGCAGGTCGACGAGCACCCGGATCAATGCGTCAACGCAACGGTCGATGACGGTGTGATTGAAGGCTTCGAGTTGGGCACGGCGGCGGACCACTTGCCCGGCAACGAATTCGACGATCTGGAACGGCGCGCCCAGCACGGAGTCGTCCTCGCATAGTGCGATCGCGCGAGCTACCGGTACCGGCGTGTCCCGCAGCGCCGCAACCACCTTGTACTCACGGGCCATGTCGTGTGCCGACGGTGTCAAACCGTGTAGGGGTGGACGCCGTACCAGCCAGTTCGTTTTGTCGTCGTAGACCCGGAACGTGAGATTGGAGCGGCCACCGGAGATGAAGTCCGCCCGCAACTCGCCGTCGCGATCGATGCCGAGCGAACGCAGATACCGGTCCAGCGCGGGCAGGTCGAGCCCGTCAAGTGGGTCAGCCGAGGTCACCGAACTTGTTTACCATCGCTGATTGCGCGGCAACAGGTCCCACACGTGTTCGACCGCGTTGACCGTCGCCACCGTCGCCTGGCCGGAGCGTGAGTACAGCAGCCGGGTCACCGATGCGTAGTCCACGGGAAAGGACAACAGCCGGGCCGTCCCGAGAATCTCGTGCAGGAGCAGATTGATCACTCCACCGTGGCTGAATACCGCAACGGTGTCTTCGGGATCGGCGGCGGCAACAAGATCGTCCACTGCGGCCAGCACCCGGGCCCGAAAAGCGTCTTCGTCGACCGCACTGGGCAGATGGCCCTGGGCCAGCCGCGCCCACTCCTGAGGGTTTTCCTCACGGATCTGCTCGATCGGGATGTACACCGGAAGGTCTCGGTCATATTCGGCGAATCGCTCGTCAACCTCGACGGGCAGCTCCCGTGCCGCCGCGACCGGTTCGGCGGTCCGGATGGCGCGGCGCTGCGGGCTGCTGAGCACCCGGGAGATAGGGAACCTGGCAAGCGCCGCGGGCAGGCGCGCGACCTGTGCCTTACCCTCATCCGACAAGTCCGGGTCGGAACCCTGGCCGCGTTCGCTGCGCAGCGGCAACGCATGCCGGACCAGCAGCACTTGCATGTTTCTTCCTGTCGTCGGGTGGTGAGCAGGCGTCGGTTGGCCAGTTTCTCATCGCGCGCTGACGCGCGGCGCGCAGCCGTCTCCTAGTCTGCAATTGGGCCGCTCAAACGACATCCGATCTCGAGGAGGACAGATGACCCAGCCGAACATGGATTGGGACGCCGCCTACCGACAAGAAACACCACCTCCGTGGAGCATCGGCCGGCCGCAACCCGAGCTGGCGGTTCTCATCGATCAAGGCAAGGTTCGTAGCGATGTGCTCGACGCCGGTTGTGGCCATGCCGCCCTATCGCTGGCCCTCGCCGCGCGCGGCTACACAGTTGTCGGCCTGGACGCCAGCGCGACCGCGGTTGAGGCCGCGGCCGCGGCCGCCGCCGAACAAGGATTGACAACAGCGACTTTCGCGCAGGCCGACGTCACTACCTTTCGTGGTTATGACGGCCGCTTCTCCACCATCCTGGACAGCGGCCTGTTCCACGCGCTGCTCCCCGAGAGGCGCCAAGACTATCTGCGGTCGATATTTCTGGCCGCCGCACCGGGGGCAGCGCTGTACATCCTGGCTTTCGTCGTCGGGGCATCAGGCGAGCCGGACGATAGCGACCGGCCCGGTCCCCGCGGCTTTACCGAAACCGAGTTGCATGACGCCGTCTCGACGCTTTGGCGGGTCGATGATGTCCGCCCGGCGAAGGTCTACGGCAACGACAGTGCACTTGCATCTTTCGGTGGTGCACTACCGAACGTCGAACAGGACAACGAAGGCCACTTCACGGCGCCGGGGTTCTTGCTCAGCGCGCACAAGCCGGAGGAATGACACAGCCTCTTTCCAAGCCCGCGGAGAATGCTATTCTCTGTGCGGAGAGCGGGGTGTGCGGACAATGACGACTGCAGGCGAAACCCAACTTGACCCGGGTGTTCTTGGGCGTTGGCTGGATGCCAACGACGCACCGGGCAGCGGTGAAGAACCATTACTGGAGCAGCTCAAGGGTGGCTCACAGAACACCCTGTACCTGATTCAGCGTGGCCCCGAGCGCATGGTGCTGCGGATGCCCGGCGCACGCGCCGACGCTGCTCGCATCGACGGGTTGCTGCGGGAGATCCGGCTGGTACGGGCGCTGTCCGGCACCGACGTACCGCACGCGGCGCTGATCGCCGCCGACGACACCGGCACCGTCCTGGGCATGCCGTTCTACGTGATGCGGGCCATCGACGGGTGGAGCCCCATGGACGGCGGATGGCAAGCGCCCTTCGATACCGATCTGGCGGCCAGGCGCGGGTTGGCCTTCGAACTCGTCGAAGGCGCGGCCAAGCTGGGCCGAGTGGATTGGCGCGCCCAAGGTCTTGAAGGGTTCGGCCGTCCGGACGGATTTCACGAGCGGCAGGTAGATCGCTGGCTCGCCTTTCTGGACGCGTACAAGGTGCGTGACCTTCCCGGCCTGGACGAGGCCGCCGACTGGCTGCGCCGCAACCGGCCGGCACGATACAAGCCGGGCATCATGCACGGCGACTACCAGTTCGCCAACGTCATGTTCGCACACGGTGAGCCTGCTCGGCTGGCCGCGATTGTGGACTGGGAGATGACCACCGTCGGCGATCCGCTGCTGGATCTCGCGTGGTCGCTGCTGGGTTACGACGGCGAAAATCCGAGCGACGACGGGTTCTACCTGGATATGAAGGGCATGCCGATCCGCAACGAATTACTCGAGCACTACGAGACGATCAGTGGGCTTTCCACCGAGAACATCGACTACTACCTGGTGCTGGCCAACTGGAAACTGGGCATCGTGCTGGAGAAGACTTACGCCGCCGGCGTGCGCACCGGCAAGGTGGATCCCAAGATCACCGAGACCTTCGGCTCGATGATCCCGCAGCTCATAGCGACCGCGGCCGAGCTCGCCCGGACGCTGCCTTCTAGGCCGACTGGAGACTGCTGAAATGGCTTATGCGGACGAGCTTTTCGACCTCACTGATCGCGTCGTGCTGATCACCGGCGGCAGTCGCGGATTGGGACGCGAAATGGCGTTTGCTATCGCGCACTGCGGCGCCGACGTGGTGATCGCCAGCCGCAACATGGACAACTGCGTGGCCACCGCCAAGGAGATCGAGGCCGAGACCGGCCGTTCCGCCATGCCTTATCAAGTGCACGTCGGACGCTGGGAACAGCTCGACGGATTGGTCGAGGCGACCTACGACAGGTTCGGCAAGGTCGACACGTTGATCAACAACGCAGGCATGTCGCCGCTGTACGACAAGCTGACCGACGTCACCGAGCAGCTTTTCGACGCCGTGGTCAACCTGAACCTCAAGGGGCCCTTCCGGTTATCGGCATTGGTGGGCGAGCGGATGGTGGCGGCCGGCCGCGGATCCATCGTCAACGTGAGTTCCACCGGGTCGCTGCGCCCGAACGGCGGCATCATTCCCTATGCCGCGGCCAAAGCCGGGCTCAACGCCATGACCGAAGGGCTGGCACAGGCGTTCGGACCCACCGTACGAGTCAACACACTGATGGCCGGACCTTACTTGACCGACATCAGCAAAGCCTGGGGTCTCGAAAACGACACAATCAACAGGTTCAGTCACCTCTTGTTGGAACGGGCCGGAGATCCGCGCGAGATTGTTGGCGCCGCATTGTTTTTAGCTTCCGATGCGTCCAGTTTCACCACCGGTTCGATCCTGCGGGCCGATGGCGGGATTCCCTGACAGGCACTGAAAAGTAGGAGTATTCGATGGCTTGGGACTTCTCCACCGAACCGGAATTCGAGAAGAAGCTGGACTGGATCCGCGAATTCGTGCGCGAAGAGGTGGAACCACTCGAAGTGCTGTTCCCCGGCTGCCAGTTCCTGCCGCTGAACGATGAGCGGCGCCGCATTGTCGACCCACTCAAGCAGCGGGTCCGCGACAACGGCTTGTGGGCACCGCATTTAAGTCCGGAGCTGGGCGGGCAGGGCTTCGGCGCGGTCAAGCTGACGCTGATCAACGAGATTCTGGGACGTAGCCCGTGGGCGCCGATCGTGTTCGGAACGCAGGCACCTGACACCGGCAACGCGGAGATCATCGCCCGGTTCGGCACCCAGGACCAGAAGGACCGCTATCTGGCCGGGCTGCTGTCCGGAGAGATCTTTTCCTGCTTCTCCATGACGGAACCACAAGGTGGTGCCGATCCGCGGGTCTTCACCACCCGTGCCGTCCGCGACGGCGACGACTGGGTCATCACCGGGCGAAAGTACTTCTCCTCCAACGCGTCGGTCGCCTCATTCTTCATCGTCGTGACGATCACCGACCCCGACGTACCCGTCCATTACGGCGCCTCGACGTTCCTCGTTCCGGCCGGAACCCCGGGCCTGACCGTGGAAGCCACTCACCACCTCGTCGGCGCGGACCCGCACGAACCGGGGCACTCGCTGGTGGACTACGACGGGGTGCGGGTACCTTCGGACGCGTTGCTGGGTGAACCCGGTCAGGGCTTCCTGATTCTGCAGACCCGACTGGCTGGCGGGCGTTTGCATCATGCGATGCGCTCGATCGGGATGGCGCAGCGCACCGTCGAGATGATGTCGCGGCGTGCGAAAAGCCGTTTCACACAAGGTAGCTCGCTGGCCGACAAACAGCTGGTGCAAGAGTTCGTCGCCGACTCCTATACCGAGTTGATACCGTTCCGGCTCACCGTGCTGCACGCCGCCTGGCTGATCGACAACGGCGACGAGCGTGCCGCCCGTGCCGAGATCGCCGCATGCAAGATCTTGGCGTCGCAAGTACTCAAATCGATCGCACTGCGGGCAATCCAGGTACACGGCGCGCTCGGGCTGACCGATCAGCTGCCGTTGGTCAACGTACTACTCGGCGGCATCGCGCTCGGGCTGGCCGACGGACCGACGGAAGCGCACAAGGTCAACCTGGCGCGGATGCTGCTAAAGGGCTACGAAGCCGAGAACGCGGAGTGGCCCAGCGAATTGCTGGACGTCCGGCGCGAGGCCGCCCGGGCCAAGTATGGCGACCTCGTTGACCAATAGCAGGGTCGCCGCGGCGGTCGAGCGGGCACTCGACGACCGGCAGCGGGAGGCCACCGAGGAGGTCGAACGCATCCTGGCCGCCGCCGTACGGGTGATGGAACGCGTCGCGCCCGAGCCGCCCCGGGTCAGCGATATCGTCGCCGAGGCCGGCTCGTCGAACAAGGCGTTCTACCGGTATTTCGCCGGCAAGGACGAACTGATTTTGGCGGTCATGGAACGCGGCGTGGCCATCGTCGTGTCCTACCTTCAGCACCAGATGGCCAAGGAATCCGCGCCGAAAGGCAAGATTGCGCGCTGGATCGAGGGCACGCTCGCGCAAGTCGCACAGCCCGACCTGATCAAGAAGAGCCGCGCGGCGGCCGGTCAGATGTCGGCCGGCACCAACTGGCGCACCGTCGACCAGGAAATGATGTGGCCGCTGCGGGATCTGCTGACCGAACCGGTTGCGGCGCTGGACAGTAGCGATGTCGAGCGCGACGTCGAGGCGGTGTTCTGCTGCACAGCGGCAACGCTGCGGCGCTACATGGGTTCGGGGGATCGGCCGGGGCCCGAAGACATCGCACACGTGGTGCGGTTCTGTCTCCTCGGGCTGGGGGTCGGCTGATGCGAGCGATCGTCTGTCGCGCCTACGGTCCACCCGAAGACCTGGTGCTCGACGATGTTCCCGATCCGGTCCCGGGTCCCGGCCAGCTGCTGGTGCGGGTCTACGCCGCGGCGGTGAACTTTCCCGACGTGCTGTTCATCGACGGCAAGTACCAGGTGAAGATTCCGCCGCCGTTCATACCGGGCAACGAGATCGCCGGCGAGGTGATCGCCGCCGGTGACGGCGCTTCGTTCAGCCCGGGTCAGCGGGTCGCCGGAACCACGTTCGGAGCGTTCGCCGAACAGGCGCTGCTCGAAGCGAGCCAGGCTACGCTCGTGCCCGACGACGCCGACTTCGCGTCGGCCGCGGCCTTCGGCGTCACCTACCGCACCGCGTATCACGCGCTGCGCTCGACGGCCGCTGTGGCAGAAGGGGATTGGGTGGTGGTGCTTGGCGCTGCGGGCGGTGTGGGTCTGGCCGCCGTAGACCTCGCGGTGGCGCTGAAGGCCCGGGTGCTGGCCGCGGCGTCGAGCCCGGAGAAGCTCGACCTATGCCGACAGCGCGGCGCCGAGGCCACCGTTGACTACGATCGGGAGGACCTCAAATCGCGGATCCGCGAACTCACCGCTGACAGCGCCCGCATCGTCATCGACCCCGTCGGTGGGCCCTACTCGGAACCGGCGCTCCGCGGCCTGGCTCGCGGCGGCACCTTCGTCACCCTGGGCTACGCGGCGGGCGCTATCCCGGCCATTCCACTCAATCTCGTGCTGCTCAAAGACATCTGTGTGCGCGGCATGGAGATCCGCACCTTCATGAGTGACCACCCCGATGAGGCCATCCGCGACGTGCACGAGTTGACGCAAATGTTCGCCGCCGGCACCATCCGTCCCTATATCGGCGCGCGATTCCCGTTGGCCGAGACCCCTGCGGCGTTGCGCTATGTGGCCGAGCGCAAGGTCCTGGGCAAGGTGGTCATCGACGTCGCGTGAGCTCTCAAGGCGTGACGATGTTGAAATTTTGGTCTGGTTCGTCGAGCACACTCAGGAACTCCTGCAGCGCCGTCTGGTCACCAGATATGTCGAGCCCGGGCGAGCTGAAGTCACCCATCGCCACCGTCAGGAGCCGAAACTTATTGTCCAGCTTGACCGTAACGCTGGCCGTCGCGGAATCGGCAGGCACCTTGCGATAAACGAGCACCCCGTTGCGCAGGGTGAGTCGGTAGTTGGCGGCCAGATCGGCAAACGAGATATCGATGGCGATGCTGAGGTCCCAGCTGCGTGGTCCATCGACCCGGAGAGCGAAGCTGTCGAAAAGCTGCTCCGCCGTCAGCTGGTTGAGCATCGAGATCGAGGCCGCCGTAACGGCGGTACCGAAGTTGCCGTTACGCAATTCGGTTGCCCCACTCATGAAGAAATTTCGCCATGTCGCGTTTTCGGCGCCATAGGCAAGCTGCTCCAGCGTATCGGCGTACAGCGCACGGGCCGTCGCGTGATCACTATCGGTAAAGGCCGCATGATCGAGTAGCGTTGCCGCCCAACGGAAGTCACCGGAATCGAAGGCGGCTTGGGCGAGTTCCACTACTCGGTCGATCCCGCCCATCGCGTCGACGTAGCGAGGCGCGAGCGCTTCGGGCGGGTGGGGCCACAGTCTGCCGGGATTGCCGTCGAACCAACCCATGTAGCGCTGGTAGACCGCCTTGACGTTGTGGCTGACCGACCCGTAATACCCGTGGGTGTGCCAGGCACGCTCCAACGCGGGTGGCATCTGGAACATCTCGGCGATTTCGACACCGGTGTATCCGCGGTTGAGCAGCCGCAGGGTCTGGTCGTGCAGGTACCCATACATATCGCGTTGCAGCGACAGGAATTCGACGATGTCGTCGCGTCCCCAGGTAGGCCAGTGGTGGGAAGCGAACACCACATCCGCGCGGTCGGCGAATGTGTCTATCGCCTCGGTGAGATAGCCCGACCAGGCATGCGGGTCACGCACCAGCGCGCCGCGCAGGGTGAGCAGGTTGTGCAGGTTATGGGTGGCGTTCTCGGCCATACACAACGCGCGGTAGCGGGGGAAGTAGAAGTGCATTTCGGCGGGCGCCTCGGTGCCGGGCGCCATCTGGAACTCGATCTCCACGCCGTCGATGGTGTGCTTCTCGCCGGTCTCACGGATGTCGATGGTCGGGACGATGACCGCGACCTCGCCGGTGGAGGGCGCCTGGCCCAGACCGCAGCCCACCTGATCCCGTGGTCCGCGCGGGAGCAAAGTGCCGTACATATAGGTGGCCCGGCGCGTCATTGCCGGACCGGCGTAGACGTTCTCTTTGACCGCGTGCTCGATGAATCCTTCTGGCGCCAGCACCGCGACCGCACCGGCATCAACGTCCGCCTGTGAAGTGACGCCCAGCACGCCGCCGAAATGGTCGACGTGGCTGTGGGTGTAGATCACCGCGACCACGGGTCGATCGCCGCCGCGGTGGGTGCGATACAAGGCCAGCGCCGCAGCGGCGACCTCGGTGGAAACCAAAGGGTCGATGACGATGATCCCGGCGTCACCTTCGACGAAGGTGACGTTCGAGATGTCCAACCCGCGCACCTGATAGATGCCCGCGACCACCTCGTAGAGACCTTGCTTGGCGGCCAGGGACGACTGCCGCCACAGGCTGGGGTGCACGGTTGCGGGCGCCGGACCGTCGAGGAAAGAGTAGGCGTCGTTGTCCCACACCACGCGGCCGTCGGCCGCTTTGACGACACATGGGAACAAGGCCGCGATAAATCCACGATCGGCATTGTGAAAATCCGTCGTGTCGTGAAAGGGCAGGGCATGTTCGCGATGTGCGGACTCGATGACTGCGGTGGGGGGTTTGTGGTCCACCGGCAATACCTTGCCATCAATGCCCGCTCTCTGAAAGAAATGCCGAGAGCTGGCTGGTTTACCGAAACGAAACAATTTCGCCGAAGCCCTTCTAAGCGGCGCGGCAAACCCGCATACTGCCCAGACGGGCCTCAATGCGAGGACCGCAACGATCGGGCAAAGGAGAACAGGTGAAGCGTGGGCTGACAATCGCGGTTGCTGCAGCGGCAATTCTGGCCGCGGGTATTTCTGGCTGTTCGAGCAACAAGTCGAGTACGGGCGGCGGCGGGGGCTCCTCGGGCGCTAACGCATCGGTAAGCGCCGGCGGAGGGCCGGCGGTGACCATCGACGGGAAGAACCAGAACGTGGGCGGCTCGGTCGTGTGCACGACGGCGGGCGGCAACGTCAACATCGCGATTGGTGGGGCAGCAGCCGGCATTGGCGCCGTGCTGACCGACGCGAACCCTCCCCAGGTGAAGTCGGTTGGGCTCGGCAACGTCAACGGTGTGACGCTCGCGTACACGTCGGGCACCGGCCAGGGCAACGCTTCGGCGACGAAGAACGGCAACAGCTACAAAATCAGCGGGACCGCCACCGGCGTCGACATGGCCAACCCGATGCAACCGGTGAACAAGCTGTTCGAAATCGACGTGACTTGTTCTAGCTAGTTGATGGTGCGGGCGGTTGCCACCCGTTCAGTGGCAACCGCACCGTGAACTCAGTATGGCCGGGTGAGCTGCTCACCGTGATAGTTCCGTTGTGCGCCTTGACAACTGCGGAGACGATCGCCAGGCCCAGCCCGGTGCTGCCACCTTTGCGCGAGCGCGACGAATCGCCGCGGGCGAACCGCTCGAACACCTCCGACTGAAGCTGGGCCGGAATGCCGGGACCGTTGTCGATCACCTGCAGCACGGACTGCGTCTGCTCGGTGCTCAATCGCGTGGTCACGACGGTGCCTGCGCAGGTGTGAATGCGGGCGTTGGCAAGCAGATTGGTAACCACCTGATGTAACCGTGCCGCGTCACCGGTGATGACCACCGGCTCTTCGGGCAGGTCGAGCTCCCACTGGTGATCGGGTCCGGCGACGTGCGCGTCACTGACCGCATCGACCGCGAGACGCGACAGGTCCACCGGTTCGCGTTCCAGTGGCCGGCCCGAGTCCAGGCGGGCCAGCAGCAGCAGGTCCTCGACGAGGCGCGTGATCCGCTCCGTCTCGGATGCCACCCGGCTCATCGCGTGCGCCACCGCCTCGCGGTCGTCGCCCATGCGTTGGGTGAGTTCGGTGTAGCCGCGGATCGCGGCAAGCGGTGTGCGCAGTTCGTGACTCGCGTCGGCGACGAACTGCCGCACCCGGGTCTCGCTGGCCTGGCGCGCCTCCAGCGCGGCCACGATGTGGTCGAGCATCCGGTTCAG